>JAILBH010000066.1 GCA_024681195.1 Treponema sp. | reverse complement strand
CATAATCAGCTTGCATTATAAAATATATAATATATAGAGGAATATTTGAGCGAATATACAATAGTTGTTCCAGATAACGATATTATTTCATGTGTATGTGGAACGAATGACAGTAATCTTAAACTCATTGAAGAATGTCTTGGTGTATCCGTTTTTACAAAAGGAAATGAACTGTCGATTGACTGTAGTGACAAAGAGATATGTCAAAAATTCCAGTTTATAATTGACAGAATTGTTGATGAAATATATGACGGCAGCATAAATTATGATGATATTGTGCTTTCTGTTTTGAATACACAAAAGAAAATTAATGCCGACGAAATTTCAATTCAGATTCCGGGTTACCCAAAAAAGATTTATCCAAGAACTCAGCATCAGGCAGAATATATTAATCTTTTGCAGACAAAGGATATGGTGTTCTGTACCGGAAGCGCCGGAAGCGGTAAAACTTTTCTTGCAGTTGCAGAGGCAATGCAGCTGATTCTTTCTCATAAAAAAAGCAAGCTTATCATTACACGTCCTGTTGTAGAAGCCGGAGAAAGTCTTGGTTTCTTACCTGGAGACCTTGAGCAGAAAATCAATCCATACCTGCGTCCGCTGCGTGATGCAATGGAAACTGTTACTTCTATAGAAACTGTCAAAAAGCTTACAGAAGCCGGAATTATTGAAGTTGCACCGCTTGCATATATGAGGGGTAGAACTCTTAATAATGCGGTTATTATTCTGGATGAAGCACAGAATACAACCTGTTCACAAATGAAAATGTTCCTTACCCGTATGGGCGAAAATTCAAAAGTATTTATAACAGGAGACACAACTCAGGTTGATCTTCCCAAAAAAACAAATTCAGGTCTGATTCATTCAATCAGTCTTTTATATAAAATTGAAGATATAGGATTTATGGAACTTACAGCAGAGGATGTTGTAAGAAATGGTCTTGTTAAAAAAATTGTAAGGGCTTACGAAAATGAAAAACAAACAGAAAACTAACAAGAAGACACCTAAGGAAAACGCAATTTCTGTTTTCTTTAAATGTGTTGGACAGTACATAAAAACCAAATACCCATTTTTATTATTGCTGCTGATTGGTTATATGGCAATTACAGCATTAGTTTTTGCAAAGGTAACTACAAGTGAAACAGTAGCAAGCTTTTCTATTTCTGATTTTGAAATAGGACAGATTTCGGACAGAACAATTATTGCAGAACGAAATATTCCTGCCGACGAAACAAATCCTTTTTCGATTGTTGCCGGTGAAAAAATTATAAAGAAAGGTTTTGAGATTACAGAAGAAGCTTACGCAAAACTCGAAAAGATGATTGCGTCTCCTTTGTATATTGATTACAGATCTTTTGCAAATAAAATCATCTATTTGTTTGTAATTGCAATTATGTATTATCTGCTGTTTTCGCTTCTGCCGTTCGGGCGCAAAATCCGTCTTCAGGAGCCGTTGCTGCAGACAATATTTCTTATCATAATTTTCTTTGCTGCATCCTTTGCTTCAAAGCTGCCAATCTGCCAGAACCAGTATTCGCTTTGTATGCTCATTCCGGCCAGTCTTTTTACAATGATTATTACAATTTTGTACGGACAGAATTCTGCGGTTTTATTTTCATTTATAGTTTCATTTGCAGTATTCGGCTCAGGTTCCTGGGACATAGTTCCATTCCTGTTTACGCTTGGTTCGTCTATGGCTTCGGTTGCAATTGTGCGCAAGGTAGAACGACGAATTGACCTTGTGTTTGCAGCTATCATGCTTGCGCTTTGCGATATTGTATTCTTTGTACTTCTTATTGTTGTATTTAATGATACCTTTGTTGCAAATTATAAGGCCTTCCTTGGAATCTTCTGCAACGGTTTCCTTTCCGGAATTCTAACACTTGGTCTTTTGACCCCGCTCGAATACATGCTTAATACAGCTTCTGTTTTCCGTCTTATGGATTTGAGTGATACAAATGCAGCTGTTCTTAAAAAGATGTGTATTACTGCGAGCGGAACCTATCAGCATTCTATGATGGTATCTCAGCTTGCAGAATTTGCCTGCCGCGAAATTGGAGCAAATCCTCTTATTGCACGTGTTGGCGGTTACTATCACGATATAGGAAAGCTTGATCAGAGCGAATACTTTGTAGAAAACAAACAGGGCGATACAGAAAAGCATAGCGATATAAATCCGACACTTTATGCTACTGTAATCAAAAGTCATGTAAAAAAGGGTGTAGAAAAAGCTACACAGATGCATCTTCCAAGAGTGATTATAGATGTAATTGCGGAACATCATGGCAACAGCGTAATCCAGTATTTTTATAATGAAGCAAAAGAAAAGGATCCGTCTCTTTCTCCGGAAGATTTTGCTTATCCGGGACCAATTCCTAAAACCCGTGAAAGTGGAGTTGTAATGCTTGCTGATACTGTAGAAGCTGCCTGTCATACATTAAAAAATCCTTCAATTCCACGTCTGGAGGCTTTTATTACAACTCTTGTAAATGCAAAAATAGAAGCTCATCAGCTGGATAATTGTGAATTAACATACAGAGATATTACCAGAATTAAGGATTCATTTGTTCAGGTCCTTGCAGGCTTTTATCACAGCCGTATTGAATATCCTGATCAGCAGGATCCTGATGATGTAAAGAAGGAAACCAAATAGTATGGCAAACCGGATTTACACTTCGGTTCAGGAGGGGATAAAAGAACCTGAATGGATCGAAAATGCAGAAAATTTTCTTCAAAAGGCGGCAAAGGAGCTTGGTTTTGATGGAGAAGAAGTTTCTGTGCTTTTTTGTAATGATGAATATATAAAAGAACTCAACCGTGAGTACCGTAACATAGATGCACCTACAGATGTTCTATCTTTTGAAAGCGACGAAGAATATGAGGACGAAGAAGGACAATGGAAATGTGTCGGCGACGTAGCAATTAGCCTTGATACATTGCCCGTAAATGCCGAATATTTTAATGAGGATAAAAACTCAGAGCTTAAAAGACTTTTAGTACACGGTCTGCTTCATTTGAATGGAATGGATCACGGAGAAGAACACATAGAAAAGGGCAAGGAGCCCCAGTCGCAGATGCTTATTCTGCAGGAAAAGATACTACAAAAATTAGAGGATGAAATAATTATAAAATGAGTTTGTTTGGACACAAGAAAAAGACTGCAAAAACTGCTGATGAAAACGATATAATAGAGCAGAAAATTCTCAATGAAGAAAAAAAAGATATGATTCAGGGGGTAGAAGACCTTTCCATAACTTCTGTAAAGGAAGTAATGGTTCCACGTATTGACGTAGACTTTATTTCTTCTGATACTCCAAAGCCGGAGCTTGTTGCAAAAATCATGGCAAGCGGCCATTCACGCTTTCCTGTATATACAGATTCAATTGATAATGTAGTAGGTGTGCTTTATGTAAAGGATCTTTTAAAATCCTTTGCCGAAAATCAGAATGTAGACCTGCTTAAAATAATCCGTAAGCCCTATTTTGTTCCAGAAAGCAAAAGAATTGACTCTCTTTTGCGTGAATTTAAGCGTCATCACCTTCATATTGCTATGGCCATTGATGAATACGGCGGAATCTCGGGTATTGTTACAATGGAAGATATTATTGAAGAGATTGTTGGTGATATTCAGGATGAGTTTGATAAGGAAAGAGAAGATATAATCACAATTAACGAAAACGTATGGCTTTGTGAAGCCCGCGTAGATCTGGATGATTTAAACGAAGTAATAGGCGCCCAGTTCCCTAATGAAGATTTTGATTCTCTTGGCGGTTTTGTATTTGATTTATTTGGTAAAGTACCTGTAAAATATGAGAAGGCTTCATGGAATAACTATGATTTTATAGTTCAGGACATGGAAGGACATAGAATAAACGTAATTAAGGTAATAAGAAATAATGAAGATGAAGAAAATGAACAGGAATAAAAGGTTTGTTACTGCAGTTTTATTATTGACTCTTTTTTCACCATTAATGGCAGCAGAAAGTAAGAATTCTGCTTCTGTACTTCAGAATTATAATACAGGACTGGAGCTGCAGAATAATGAAAACTTTTATGCTGCATCGCAGTATTATCTTGAAGTTGTAGCCGATAATCCTGCCTTTACCGAAGCCTGGTTTAAGCTTGCAGAATGTTCGTATAAGCTTGGCGAATTTGATTTAGCTCTTCAGTATCTTGAGAATGCCGAAAAATACGAAAAGAATAATAATCAGATCCAGAACCTTAAGGGAATGGTTTATGTTTCTCTTGGAAAAATAGAAGAAGGAAAGCAGATTTTTAATGATATCCTTAAAAAATATCCAAATGATATAGATGCTCATTTTGGTCTTGCAGAAATTGAACTTTATGAAGGAAGGTTTTCCGGGGCACAGAATCAGTATCTGGAAGCTCTTAAGCGAAACAATACAAACAGAAAGGCTTTGCTTTCCCTTGCTTTAGTAAATGCCGAACGACAAAATCATACTCAGGCAGTTAATTATTTAAGACAGGCTCTTTCTTATTATTCTGGAGATCCGGAAGTTCATTATCTTGCTGCCATAATTTATTCCATGCAGGGAGATTACATTACAGCCGAAAAGCATTGCCGGATTGCAGTAGAAGTAAACAGTAATTACGACAAGGCTTACGATATGCTTTCTACAGTATTGTATCAGCAGGGAAGATATTCAGAAGTAATTGATATAAGCGATTATTTGATTAGCCGTAATCGTAAAAATACAAATGCCTGGTTTATCAAGGGCGTTGCGCAGAATAAACTTGGAAACTCAGCTTCTGCAATTCAGACCTGGACTTCGGGGCTTTCAATTAATCCTCAGGATGAACTTATGCGCAGTGCGATGGAAAATGAAATCCGCAATACGCTTTCTCTTGAAGATAACCGCCGCCGTTCTTATGCTCAGTATCATCTTGATAATGCAAAGCAGTACAATTCACGTTACGATGGTTCCGGGGCTGTTTATGAATATCAGAGGGCACTTTTGCTTGATCCTATGAATTACGAAGCCCGTGCTGCCTATGCAAATATTCTTGAAATAAACGGAATGTACGAACTTTATCTTGAGCAGCTCAAATTTATAAAAGAACATAATTATGAAGGCCTTACAGCCAAGCAAAAGACTTCTGTAAATGACAAGATAGAAGCTTTTGAGTCTCTTCTAATAGACAATCTTGGAAAAAGATGGAATGTAGATCCTTTCTATCTTGATAAAACCCGCTGGAGTATTGCAATCTTCTATGAAGAAAACAATAATTCCTTTATTCATGCAGATACGAACCGCCTGGCTGCAACTGCCGCAGCAGATATTTTCTCCGGTGTTGCAATTACTTCTGTAAAAACCCAGGTAACTCCAATCAGTGGTTTTGGCGAAGCTTTTAAAAATGCCCGAGCCGGTAATTTTGATTACTTTATTGTTCTTTCGCTTAGTGAAGGCGAAAACGATATGACTTTAAACAGCACAATGTATTCCGGACGCACAGGATTGGAAATAATAAAGAATTCGTTTTACTGCACAGGTAACAACCGCTTTAGTACAGTTTTACGCCGCTTCCGTAATTCTGTTTTGGAAAAGCTTACTGTTCGTGGAAAAATCATTGCCCGTAACGGAAAAACTGTTCTTGTAGATCTTGGAAAATCAGAAAATATTGTTGCCGATGCAAGCTTTAAGATTATTAAGAAGGGACAGGTTAAGACTGCAGATTCCGGTTCAGGACTTTATTATAAAGATGCCGATGTTCTTGGAACTTTAGTAATTACAAATGCAGGTGAAGAGATTTCTGAAGCAGTTATCGAAAATCATGGTTTTTATGATAAGATAAATATTGATGATGAGATTGTGCTTGCTGCAATGCCTGACACAAAAACAAATAATGATGCCAACGGCAATGCAATTGATAACGTTCCTGCCGCAGACGAAAAGGGTAAGGCAGTTGTTAAAAATGAGGTAAAGGGCGAAGAGCTTGTTGATGAAATCAGGAAGGCTGTAGAAAGACCTTCTATTCTTGACTTGCTTCGCAATATTTATTAAGGGCTAACGGGGGATTTTTATGAAAAAGAGACTTTCTATAATAATCATTTTATTCTCTACGGCAATATTTTTATCTGCTCAAAACCGTCCTGTTGTTCAGGATATTCAGGCAAAGGCTTCTAAAGGGACTAGAATCAATATTTCATGGACTTTGCCTCAAAATCCAGAGCCACAAATCACAAAGCTTTTAATTTACAGAGATACAAGACCAGTTTCTTCTTATAATCAGCTTGCAGGAGCAGAGTTTCTTGCAGAGCTTTCTCCATTAGCTACAGCTTATACAGATCAGGTTTTTGATTATAACGATTATTATTATGCGGTAATTGCATTTACTGACAAGCCTTTTGATTTGATTTTTGTTTCCATGAACTCTACTGTAGACGGGGTACATCTTATTGCTCCTGCCGAAAAAGATATTGAGTCTAAGAAAAAAGACGAAGAAAAGCTTTATACAGATGGTGCAATGCGTGAAACTCCGTTGCCGTTTATTAATTATGTAGAAGGTCAGGGAAAAGAAGATGAACTTAGTCTTTCGAATGAGGCTATGCAGGATATTTCTTCGCTTTCTTCGGTTAAAAAAGCAGCCAGAACACGGGTGAGTCCATACTTTTTTGAAGAAGACCTTGTTTCTCCAGACAGCGGAGATGATTTTCTTTTGTTTGATATACTCAAAACAACCTTTATTCAGGAAAAATATGAAGAAGCTATAGAGCTTTTAATCAAGCTTAATGGTCGAAATATAAGCGAAAATGTAAGAAACAGAGTTTACTTCTATATAGGTGAAGCTTATTTCTTTACAGGTGACTTTGAAGAAGCTGCAAAATACTTTGTAAAGGTTGCCCAGCAGTATCCGCTGCAGACCAAAATCTGGATGAATTATACTCTGGATAGAATTGCAATTCCTGAGTAATAAGCTGGTCTTTTCCTTCAATTATTGTAAAATTCTCTTATAACTGATATTCTGTAAGAATGTTAGAAGAAATCAAAATACCAATTGAACAATTACGTGAAGAAATTATGAATGTTTGGGGGCGTCTTTGACTCTGCTGCAATAGATAAGTCAATTGCAGAAAAAATGAAGCAGTCCGAAGCTCCCGGCTTTTGGGATGACCATGAGGCTGCCGAAAAGGTTATGTCACAGGTTCGTAAATTAAAGAACCGTGTTGAACCCTGGCGTGAGCTCCTCGCCGAAATGGATGACCTTGATGCTATGTTTGAGCTTGCCGAAGAATCTGGCAGTGAAGAAGATGAAGCAGAAGTAAGGTCAATGTATGACAACGCAAAGCAGAAATTTGAAAAGCTTAATATTTTAAATCTTCTCTCTGGTGAGGTTGATCAAAACGATGCCTTTTTAACAGTTCATGCAGGTGCTGGTGGAACTGAGGCTTGTGACTGGGCCTTTATGCTTAGCAGAATGTATCTGAGATGGGCAGAACGTCATGGTTATAAGACAGAAGTTATGGATGAACTCGAAGCCGAAGGTGGAATTAAATCTATAACAATTCAGATTTCTGGTGATTTTGTATACGGTTATCTTAAGGGAGAAGGTGGAATTCATCGTCTTGTAAGGATAAGCCCGTTTGATGCAAATGCAAGACGCCATACATCTTTTGCTTCGGTTTATGTATATCCTGTTCTGGATGATACAATCGAAGTTGATATTAAACCTGAAGATCTTCGTGTAGATACATATCGTGCCGGAGGTAAGGGTGGCCAGCATGTAAATAAAACAGATTCGGCTGTTCGCTTTACCCATATTCCGACAGGAATTGTAGTTGCCTGTCAGACAGAGCGCAGTCAGATTATGAACAGACAGTCTTGTATGAATATGCTCAAGGCAAGACTTTATGAATATTACAGAGAACAGAAAGAAAAAGAGAACTCAAAATTTGCGGCAGAAAAAAAGGATATTTCTTTTGGAAGCCAGATTCGTTCTTATGTTTTCTGTCCATATACAATGGTAAAAGATCATCGAACAAAATTTTCGGTAGGAAATATTCAGGCTGTTATGGACGGAGATCTTGATGATTTTATGAATTCTTATCTTGTTGCCAAGTGGAAGGGGCTTCCAATGGATGGCTCGGGAGATGATGACGAAGAAGTTTAGTATTATATTTTTAATATTGATATTTTTCTCATTTAAAATTTCTGCTGCCACTCAGTCGGACTGGATCATAGGTGCCCAACAATTTGCCTACTCAGAAAGCAAAGATGATTCTGTTTCGGAAGGAATTACAAAAATGTTTCCGGCACGGATTCTTGAAAAGCTCAGTTCCGGATTGTACAGAACTATTCCTCAGGATGAAAATATCCAGCGTGAGATTTACAGAATCGAACAGGAAAAGCGGTCTTTGTTTCTTCAGCTTTCGGCCGAAATAAAAAAAAGAGACAGTCTTGTTACGGCAAATTATAAAGAGCGCGAGCTTAAAAAAAAGCTTTCGGAAGAAGATGCAAAAATCCAGAAGATAAAGGATGACCTTGCAAATGATATTAAAAAACAGCAGGAGTTAATCAACAGTAATACAACAGAGGCTCCTCAAGATAAAGAGGCTCTCGAAAAAATAAAATTCTATCAGACAGATATATCGGCTCTGTTTGTCCCGACTAACGAAAGTGCCGCAGCCGGAATCAAAAGTTCAGTTTTTGAAGATGAAGTTACAGCTGCAAAAATAAACTGTCTCCTTACAGGAACCATAACTGCTTACGACCAGTATATGTCTTTAACTGTAAAAGCGCTTGTGTATCCGGGTGCAAAAGAGATTGCCGTAATTACGGAAATTGGTTCTATTGACGACGCCGATTTAATGGCTACAAATATTGCGAGCAGGCTTTCGCCCGATATTACAAATTCCATGCCTTGTACTATTCAAATAGGTGTTTTAGACATGGAAGAAAATATCCGCGTTAATACTTATATAGACGATGTTTTGTATACCAATATTGAGTCGGTGCTTACAATAGATTCAGGTGTTCACTTTATTCAGTTTACAGCTGCAGGGTATAAAAACGCAGGAACAAATTATTATTTTGGCGGCGGACATAATTATAAGATCGAAGTAACTTTGGAAAAGACAGAAGAACAGACAATCTATATTACTCCAAAAAAAGAAATTGATGGAAAGTTTCTTGTAAATGGACGCCCTGCCGAAAAGCTTTCTGATGGCAAAAGCAAAATTGTCATAAACGGAAGTTCTGTGCTGGCAGAATTTATTACAGAAGATAACAAGAGTGCTTATATATATATTCCGGAAAAAAAGCTTGAAGAAGATTCTCTTTATGTTTCAAAGGTAAAACCATTGGATCACAGTGATTTTATAGAAAAGCGTCGAAGAGAAATGTATCTTTCTTATAGTATTCTTGTTACCTCTTTAGTTTCTACAATCGGATTAAGCGGAACTGTTCAAAGCTACAGAAACGTTTTGGGAGATCCGGCAAAACAAAAAAATATAGAAAATCTTAACGAAAAAATTAATACCGCAAATAAATGGGTTTTGGCTTCTAATATTTCTTCGGGAATATCGATTGCATGTGGTGTGTGGTTTGTGTTTGAGCTTTATAGATATTTTAGTGCTGCAAACAGTGTGCTTCCTGTAAGTACAAAAGCTACCACTGATTACATACCGCCGGAACCTGTAGAAGAAGTTCCAGACTCCGAAGCGGCTGCTGAGTCTGAAGAAGAGACTGTATCTGAAGATGTGACAGAGAATGTAGTTGAAGTTTTGTAAGGATAAACTAACCTTAAGGAGTACATGAATGAAAAAAACATTTGGAGAAAAATTTCTTGCTCTTTTTAAGAAGAAGTCTGCGTTGACTGACGACTTTTACGAAGAGCTTACAGATATCCTTGTTGAAGGAGATATTGGAGCAAAGACTGCTTTTGAAATTGTAGATGAACTTGAAGAAATCTGCAGCAAAAAGAAAATTAATTCTCAGGAAGAAATTATTCAGGAATTACGCCAGCTTCTTTTGCAATATGTAAAAGCTGTAGAACTTAAGGTTCAGGAAGGTAAGACTAACATCTGGATGATTCTTGGTGTAAACGGTGTTGGAAAAACAACTTCGGTTGCAAAGCTTGCAAAGCTGCTTTCTGCAAACGGAACAAATGTTGTTCTTGCTTCGGCAGATACATTCCGTGCAGCTGCAATTGAACAGCTTGCAATGCATGCAGAAAAAACAGGTGTTCGTGTTGTAAGCCATCAGCATGGTTCAGATCCAAGTGCTGTGGTTTTTGATGCAGCAGACGCAGTTCGTGCAAAAGGCTCCGGCCTTGTGCTTGCAGATACAGCCGGAAGACTTCACAACAAAGAAAATCTTGTACGCGAGCTTCAAAAAATAAATAAGACCTGTGAACTTAAGGCAGATCATGATTGCTATAAAAAAATAATTGTAATAGATGCAACAACAGGGCAGAATGCTCTTCGCCAGGCAGAAGTTTTTAATGATGCAGTTGGTGTTGATGCAATAATAATGACAAAATATGATTCTACCGCAAAGGGTGGAGTAGCAGTTTCAATTGGAAGGGAACTGGGGATTCCGGTTTCTTATATCTGTACGGGAGAAAAATATGACGATATTGCTGTTTTTAATCCCGAAGAATATATTGATGAGTTTTTAGGATTATAGGTAGGGGTTTTGAAAAAACTTATTCCTGCAATTTTTTTGCTGACAACTTCGATTTGTTTCGCACAGTTTCATATTGATGAATATGAAGAGCCGGATTATTTAATATTGGCAAAGGGTACGCAAGCGCAGGAATATGTATTTAATTCTTTTCTGGAAAAAAAGACTCCGCAAAGTTTTGATAATATAATGCTCAGAAAATGTTATCAAAAGGGTTTTTCGGGTTATCTTTTTGAAGTAATAGCTCCGGTATATAAAGGTGTTTATGATTCATCATTTTTTTACAGTGAAGCCTGTGATGACGGTTCGTGGGTAGATTCTGTACTTCTTACGATTGAAGAAGAAAGAATGGGCGAAGAAATCCTTTCTCTCCTTGAAGATGAAACCCTTATAGCTCCTCCAGTCATTGAAGAAATTGAGCAGACTTCCGAAACTGAGCAGGAAAAAATAATAATGGATTCTTCCAATCGCCTTAAATTTATGGAAATTGGAAATGAAATCTTTATTCCTCAAGAAAATTCCGAATCCTCTGTCCTGACTCATTATTCAAATAAGGCTGCAATAAGACTTTTTTATGATTCAAAATACAGGCTCATAAAAAAAGAACTTTGGAAAATGAATTCTGTATATGATGCAAGAATTACAGGGCTTGAAAGCTTTGAATATATGGAAAACTCTTATTTAGTGCATACAAAAATTATTCAAAATGAAAGTTATAAAACTGTTTCCAAATACAATCAGGATGGTTTAGTTATAGAGGCAAAAAAATATGCTTCAATAAAACCGGATGACGAACTGGAATTTGATGACCTTGGGGAATATGAAGCCAAGCCATTATCTACAACAACCTGGAAGTATGATTCCGAAAAGCGTGTTATTGAAGAAAAAATAAGTGCCAATAAAACTGTAAAAACTCAAAAATTCATTTATAATGAAAATGGCGATATTTACGAATATTATGAAAATGGAAGTCTTAAGATTAAGACAGAATATACAAAGCAAAAGGGTTATTACACAAGCACCATCTATTTTGATGCAGTAAACAGTGTAAAAACCGAATATAAAAACTACACCAAAATCCGCGATATTTATATGGCAAATGGGGTAGAAACAAGGGTAAAGGTTTATGAATAGAAAACAGACTTTATTTTCTAAAATTAACTGGATTAAGACTGTCTCAAACCGATTTGCCCGTGTAGACCGCAAGGGACGTTCTGCGGTTACCTCCATGCTTTCTACGCTTGGAATCTGTTTTGGAGTTATGACTCTTATTACCGTTATAAGCATAATGAACGGATTTCAAATGAATTTTATAGACGCAATTATGGAAGTTTCTTCCTATCACCTTAGGGTAACAGATGTTCAAAAGGAACATGAAGATGACTTTTATAAGCTCTGCGAAGAAAATAAAAGTATTTTATCGGTAACTTCTTTTTATGAAGCACAGACTCTTATGACAGATCAATATGGAAAAGAGAGTGCGGCTATAGTAAGGGCTGTAGAAAAAGATGTGTTTGAAAAGGATGAAGGCTTCAGACGGGAATTGCAGATTATAGACGGAAGCTTTGATCTTTCTGAAAGCGATTCAATTGTACTTGGATATACTCTTGCGCGCCAGCTTAGGGTCATGGTTGGAGAAACTGTAAACTTTCTTGTTTTAAGCGGTGGAAGCGATGTGACTCTTTTGAGTAATGACAGAACCTTTGTAGTAAAAGGGCTTTTTAAGACAAATTATTCTGATATTAACAGTGCTTATTGTTTTATTAATCAGCAGGCTGCAGAAAAATACTTTGGTAAAGATTCCGAAAAAATTTATGGTATAAAGCTTAAGAATTCGCAGGAAGACAGTAGAATTACCGCTGCCTTACAAAGCAGACTTCCTTCAATAAATGTACAGTCATGGCGTGATTATAATAAATCTTTTTTTGGCGCACTTAGAATAGAAAAAAACATGCTGCTGCTGCTTGTGGCTTTAATTTTTGTTGTTGTAGGTATAAATATTTACAACGGAATGCGCCGTCTTGTTTTTGAACGTCGCAGCGAAATTGCAATCTTTTCTGCTATTGGTGCCGAAAATAAAGACATAAAGTCAATCTTTATTGTACGGGGCTTTACAACCGGTGCAATAGGCTCCTTTTTTGGAGTTGTCCTTGGACTTTTTATAAGCGTTAATACAAACTTTATGTTTAATGCGGCATCACATTTGATGTATTTTTTACAATACACAGTTACTGCGATTTTTAACCATGAAAATCTTATGTACATACAGGAAAATTCTTCCTATATGGTGTATGCAAACATTCCTGCAAGAATCTTCTTCAGGGAAGTTGTAATGATTGCGCTTTTTGGAATTGCTTCTCCTCTCCTGGCTTCGTGGGCGGCGAGCAAAAATGTTCTTAAAATGACTATAGCGGAGGTTCTTCATCATGAGTGATACAATAATCGAAATAAAGGATCTTGAAAAAACTTATTTCTCTGATAGTGAAGAGCTCACAATCCTTAAGGGACTTAATCTTACAGTCGCTCAGGGCAGCAAGATTGTAATTGTTGGAGAAAGCGGCAGTGGAAAAAGTACACTGTTAAATATAATTGGCGGAATAGATAAAATTACTTCGGGTTCTGTTATTGCAGGAAAGTGGAATCTTGCAAAAATGAGCGAATCTTCAATATCGGAATATCGTTCAAAGTTTTTAGGACTTATCTTTCAATTCCATTATCTGCTTAAGGATTTTACTGCGCTCGAAAATGTATCTATGCCCGCTTTAATTGCCGGTGTTCCAAAAAAAGAAGCTGCTCAAAAGGCTGAACAGCTTTTGCAGGATGTAGGTGTATATGACAGAAAGGATCATCTTCCATCCCAGCTTTCGGGAGGAGAGAGACAGAGGGTTGCTGTAGCGCGTTCTCTTATAAATGATCCTTCCTTAATTCTGGCAGATGAACCTACCGGAAACCTGGATCCTGCAAATGCTTCTTTAATCGGTGAACTTCTTTTTTCTATGGTAGAAAAATACAATAAGACTTTGCTGCTTGTAACTCACGATTATTCAATCGCAAAAAACGGTGATATCTGTTATAAAATTTCAAACGGACATCTTGAAAGCACAGATTTGAGGAGTAAGTAAAAATGACTTTTGGAGCGTCGCTTCTATTTGCAAAAAGTCTGATTTTTCCTCGTGCCGAAAAAAAGTCTTCTGCCAGAAGAAGCCTGTGGGGAGCTCTTTTATGCATAGGGTTAAGTATTGTGCCGCTTATTGTAGTTCTGTCTGTTACTAACGGAATGATACAGGGAATGACAGATAGAATTATAGGACTTTCTTCCAGTGATATACAGGCTTATATTTCTCCAAAACTTCCAGAAACAGCACAGGCAGATACTTATAGAGAATATGTAAAAAATTATTTTAATATAGATGGTGTAAAAGAAGTTCATCCAGAAATTGGAATAACAGCTCTTGCTGCAGGAAAAAAGATGAGGACTGGTGCTCAGCTTCGTGCGGTAAATACAGACATTTTTATAAAAAACCAGGCTTTTAAGGATCTCTTTACAATAACAGAAGGTGATATTAATGATTTTGCAGGCGCCACTACAGATGACCAGGTAGAAAAGAAGGCGGTGATAGGACAAAAAATGTCCGAGCTTTTGGACCTTCATTCGGGAGATACCTTTAGAATTGTTACAATAAAGACTGTAAATGGCAAGCAGTCTCCAAAGCTCACTTCATTTAAAGTAAGTGCAATTGTATCATCCGGCTATCAGGAGCTGGATGCACTGTGGATTTTTATTCCGTTAGAAACTGTTTATGATTTTGTTTCACTTTCAAATGCAAGCTTTACAGTTATGATTGGAACAGGAAATTCCTATTCGCCCGACCTTGTACGTATACAAAAAGCCTTAAAAACAAAATATGGAAAATATGCAAACTTTTACCGCTGGGACCAGGTGCACGAAGCTGAATTTGAAAACTTTTCTTCTACCAAAGTAATGCTTGTTTTTGTAATGATTTTAATTGTTCTGGTTGCTTCTATAAATATTTCTTCTGCAATAGTTATGCTGGTAATGGAACGACGCAAAGAAATTGCAATTTTAAAAAGTATTGGTGCAACACCTTCGGGAATTACATTTTCATTTATTCTTACAGGAGTTTCCTGTGCTCTTGGAGGTCTTGCCGTTGGACTCCCGCTTGGACTTCTTGCTGCTGTAAATGCAAATGAAATTGTTCATTTTATAGAAAAGGCTGTGAACTTTTTTGCAAAGGTCGGTTATTTAATTAAAGGAATCCCTGTTGAGGAAATTAAAATTATAAAGCTTATGGATCCAGCTTATTATCTTCAGACAATTCCTGTAAATCTTCCTATATCACAGGTATTGTTAATTTCCATAGCTACAGTTCTTCTAGCCCTTTTAGTTTCTATAGTTCCTTCCGTAAAAGCCGGAAAAGAAAAACCACTTGATATTTTGAGGAAAGCATAGAGAAGAAATGAAAAAACTGTCCCTAGTGACAAAAATAAGCAGTGCGGTTTTTCTCTTCATACTGACAGTGGTTTTGGCCGTGTCAGTTCCTGTGTTTTTCAGGCTGGAAAAGGTTTTAGATTCTTATACTCAAAAATTTTCAAACCAGCTTACAAGTTATTCGGGGCTAACAATTTCTTATGAATCGATTTCTCCTTCTATTTTTGCCTATCTTGGAATTAAAGGAATTAAAGTAACAGATTCGCAAAACCGTGTGTTAGCTCAGGTTAAAAATACAAAGGTAAAATATAAAATTCTTCCATTATTAAAACGAGATTTTGATTCCATATTTAAATCAATTGTAATTGATGGAGTTGTCATAGACGCTGTTCCATTAATAGATTTTGTACAGCAGCTTCAAGAACAGCAGAATGTTCTTACAGAAAATCAGGAAGAAAAAGCTCCTGCTGATGTTTATTCTATAATTAATACTGCAATTGATTATATTCCAAAAAATATTACCCTCAAAAATCTGTCGCTTAACTATCAGAATAAACCAATTGATACTTCCTTACTTGTAAAAGAAATCAAGGTTGTTAATTCCGAAAACCGCGATTATATAAGCTTTAATGTAAAAAGCGAAGTTAACGCATGTTTTTCAAAAAGCATTCAGGCAAATGGTAGTGCTTCTTTTAATGGAAGAATTACAAGAGATATAGAAAACTCATTTACATATATAAATCTTTCCAACCTTGCAGTTGCCGATTACAGATTTAATAAATTCAATTTTCTTATTTCTTACAATAATAAGAAGCTTGATGTTCATACCGTTCAAAATGTAATTCCTGTAGACCTTGCTGCCAACTATGATTTTTCATCCGGCGAAACCCAAATCTTACTGCAGACAGAAAACCTTATTCCATCTGCCTTGCTTTCTCAAGCCGGAAATCAAAAAATTAAACAGGCCTTAAATGCGCTTTCGGTTTCGATGCAGGCCGGTTTTTCTTATAATATCAATGACAATAGTATTTCATATTATGCAGACGGTAATGTGAATGTTGGCGAAGCTTTGTTCAGGGAAGGGGCTGTTGTAAATTTAAAATTTAAGGGTGATGACAAAGAATTAATCCTTCAAAACTTAAGTGCGCACGGCAATAATATTAATGGCGATATAAATCTTTCGCTTATATTCAAAACGCTTCAGGTGAGTGGTCTTGTAGATTTACAGCAGTTTGTTCTGCCTAACGGAAAAACAATTTCTACGGAAGTTTATTTTGATCCTCTTACAGATGCAGGTTTTATGTTCTTTTCTCCACAGATATTTATTGGAGAAAAAGTTCTTACTGCTCTTCAGGCTATGGTAATGCCTCAAAAGGATTCAATTGATTTTGAATTTGAAGTAAACGATTATTCTCATATTGATCAGAACAATCAGGGAATAATAAAAATTGACGGAAGCTATCTTACAGAATCAAATTACATTCAGTCCAGCGTTTCGCTTGAAAGTATTTATCTGGAAACAATTCTTTCTCTTGTGGGAGAAGTTTTGAATCAAAAAGAAGCAGAGGCTGTCACCTCAATGCTCCCGGCAATTTCTGATTACATGTTCTCCGGAGAAGGTTATGCCTCTACAGATTTTAGTTCTGTTTCATTTAATCTTCCGTACCTTGTAATTGCTAATACTCAAAAAGATAATCAGTTCCTGATGCTTTCGTTGAACGGAAATGAACAGTCAATTCAGCTGAACCGATTTAATTTAATTTACGGCGGGTTTGCTCTGGATGCTACTGCATCTTTAGATACAATGCCTGGAACAACCGACAAATTCTATACAATAGAAATAATTTCATCTTCAATTCCTTATAATTTTTCGGGAAGCATTATGCCCGAAATTATAACCGTTACCGGAGATTATGGTACCGATGCCCAGATAAGATTAGGTAACAATAACTCAATTGAAGGTTTTGTAACATTTGCAAATCTTCCTCTCATAATAAATGATGCTACTTATATCCTTTCATTAGATACTCTGTTTGATTACAAAAAAGAATCTGGTCCAGAACTTACACTCCAGCATTTACAGGTAGAAAAGGATGATCCGGATTCCTCTGTAAATCCAAGACTTGAGCTTTCGGGCAGCGGAACAAAATATGGTGCTCAGATTAATGATATTTCTTATACCGATTTGTATTCTTCTTTACGCGGAACTTCAGATCTTACAGTAAATTTTGAAAACGGTATTTTAAACTCAGCCGGCATTCAAATGAATATTCGTGATGATTTGACCGAAGAAGCTCTTGTTATAGATGCAAATGTTTCAAATCCGGATAATGTTGAACTGAATAAAGACAACGTAATGAATTCTCTTTATGTAAATGCTATGATTCAGGCTTCACACTTTAGCTTGAACCGATTTATGGCAATAAGAAATAATGATAATGAAATTTCTGCAAGCTTTTATATTTCGGGAACCATGGAACATCCGTATGCAACAGCTTCCATAGAAAAAATGTCCTTCCTGCTTAATAATGAAATTGTTTCTGCAAACGGTTCGCTTATTCTCGAAGAAAAAGATATTACCTTAAATGATTTAACCTTATCCGGCGTTAACTGGAAATTCTCTGATGCCGGCGGTAATTTCTCTTTAAATGATTTTACCGGAAAGATGAAGGCTACAATGACTACGAGTGGCGAAAAAAATATAAGAATGCCGCTGGTGCTTACTGTCGAAGATTCTTATATTCCGGAAAATTCACTGCTCCCTGAATATTTTACGGCAAAGCTTTCCTGTCCTGAACTTTCGGGAACACTCTTTAAAAAGCCATTGTCTTTTGATCTGTTCTTTAATTATTCTAAGGATTTCCTTTCGTTTTATTCTTCGGACAATGTAGGCTTCTATGGAAATTTTAATAAACAGGATGGACTTTATGCCTCATTAAAAACCGGAGATATAATGTCTGCCGAACTTACCGGAAGCTTTGAAAAGGGATCCGAGTTTATAAAAATTTCAAATGTAAACGTAAACCTCAAAAAGCTTCTTCAAAATGTTACATTTGATGATTTTGTTATAATAGAGCAGGGTATTCTTAAAGGAAGTCTTACAATAAGAAATCCAGCAGATACACCTGATTTTAAAGGTGCGTTCTCTATTTCTACACCATTGTTCCAGATGCCGACGGTTTTTGATCAGAGAATTTCTACAGAAAAGATTCTTATTACAGCTGCCAATAATGAATTCTCTGTTTCCGAAACAGTTTATAACCTGAAAAACACTCCAAAATTCAAAATGAGTTCAAGAGTTTATATGAACAAATGGGCAATGGATCGTTTTGAAATGAGGCTTACTTCTCTTTCAAAACAGCTTGTTCCTGTTAGCTTTAAAACTCCTGTAATGAAGATTGAAGGTGACACTGAGTGTGATTTTTCGTTGACTTTTGAAAATAACAATCTGGATTTCAGCGGTTCATTTTTTGTAGAAAATATGAATATTGAATCAAATCTTTCAGATCTTACAAATCTGAATAACGAAGAAGCAGATAATGGCACAATGAATAATTTTTCATTAACTTCTGATATAAAACTTTCGCTTGGAACTCATGCAGCCTTGAATTTTAATCCTTTGCTGCGCTGTATTTTTGTTCCTCATACTTCTTTGTCATGTAAAATTAACACTGCTTCAAATACTTACCTGATTGACGGTTCACTCTTGCTTAAATCCGGTGATGTGGCATATTTGAGCCGAAACTTCTATATTAAGGAAGGAGCAATCAAGTTCAATCCGCTTGATATTGCCAATCCTCAGGTAACAATCAGAGCCGAAACCCGCGAAAGAGATACAAACGGAGACATGATAAGAATCATTCTTTCTGCCGAAAACCAATATCTGCTTGATTTTAATCCTGTTTTCTCTTCAGTTCCACCTAAATCAGAGAACGATATTAAGCTTTTACTTGGTCAGATTGTGCTTGCCGACTCAGATTCGGTTGGAAAACTCATGGTTTCGGCAGGTGAATACTATTTGCAGTCTACTCTGGTACGTAATTTTGAAAACAAGTTGCGAGATTTCCTGAATTTTGATATATTTTCAGTACGTACTAATATATTACAGAATACTATTCAATTGAATGATCAAAGAAATAAAACAAAAGAACTTACAATCGGTAACTTTTTTGATAATTCAACTGTTTATATAGGTAAGTACCTGGGAAGTGCGTTGTATGCAGATGCAATGTTAAATATGTCGGCATCGGATTACCATGATGTTGATTATCTGTCTGCCAGCAGCATTCTTTTTCAACCTGAATTTGGTCTTGAACTTGAGCTGCCTGTTATAAACATAAGGTGGGATATGGCCTGGAAGCTGACTCCGGGAGTACAACTCCAATCTTTTGTTCCGGCTACGACGGTATCACTTTCCTGGAAATTTACATTTTAAAAAGTGTGTTTTAAAACACCAGATTGGAGATTTATATGCGTCATCGTTTTTTTGGCATATGTTTAATTTTATTTATATTTACCGGAAGCTTTTCTTCATTGTTTGCACAGGAAGAGGATAGCGACTGGTATTGGAATCAGCCGGTTACCAAAATTGAATTTGATGGGCTTAAGACTATAAAAAAATCAGAGCTTACCGGTATTACAGGTTCCTTTGTAGGAAAACCTTTTACCGAAGAATTGTATAACGACATTCTTGATAAGCTTTACTCTCTTGATTTGTTTGAAGATATTGAACCTTATGCAAAACATGATAAAAATCCGGATAATGTACTTCTTGTTTTTAAGGTAAAAGAATTTCCAATAATTTCTAAAATTACATTTAAAGGCAATAAAAAAATCCGAAAGGCAGAATTAGACGATAAGATTAAATCAAAGGTTTTAGAAATTTATGTAGAAAATCAGGTTTTAAATGATGAACGTCTTATCCGTGAATTTTATATTGAAAAAGGCTATCAGGATTCAATTGTAACTCACTCTATTGAAGTAACAGAAGAAGGAATTGAAGTTACATTTACAATTGAAGAAGGACGTAATACTGTTATCAGCGAAATTCACATGCTGGGTAACACAATTGTTTCTGAGCGTACCCTTAAGAATAAAATCTCTCTCAAAGAAATTGGTTTCTTAAAAGACGGAGCTTATCAGAGTGCGGCTTTGGAACAGGATAAAAAGACAATCATAAGTTATTATAATGAACGCGGTTATGTTGATGCCGGCATTATGGATGTTAAAATCGAATCCAGTGTAAACGAAGAAAAACAGAGAAACGATCTTGTCATAACCTTCATCATTCAGGAGGGTTCACAATATACTTTTGCCGGTCTTACAATAACAGGAAATGAAATTTATACTTCAGAATATCTTTCTTCTTTTATGAAGCTCAAAGAAGGTCAGATTTTTAATTTGATTAAGTTTGAAGAAGGAATTACTGCAATCACAAATGTTTATTATGATTCCGGTTATATTACAAACGGCTATTATCCTGTACCAACAAGAGATACAGACAGACGCGAAATTTCTTACAGTCTTGTAATCGAAGAGCGCGCACGAAGTCATGTAGAAAACATAATCATTAAAGGAAATAATAAAACCAAGGATTATGTAATTACACGAGAAATCCCAATTCAATCTGGAGATGTCTTTACACGTGATAAGGTTATTGCTGCAATGCGTAATCTTTATAATCTTCAATATTTTTCGAACGTAGTTCCTGATGTTCTAAGCAGTTCAGAAGAAAATCTTGTAGATGTAGTATTCTCGGTAGAAGAAACAAGTACAGTTGTTCTTAATCTTGGTATGGCTTTCTCTGGAATTACAGAACCTAATGATATTCCAATTTCTCTTAATGCAACTGTTTCAAATTCAAATCTTTTTGGAGAAGGTAAGGGAATTTCGAGCACTCTTAATATTGCAAAAAAATCCCAGACAATAGATTTTTCTTATTCGCAGAACTGGATTGGAGATTATCCGATTGCCTTTAGTGAATCCCTTTCTTTATCTCATACAGATAGTAATTCACCTGTTATGATGTACCAGCCAAATGGAACGCTTGACCTTTACAGTTACTATGTAAACTATGAAGGTTTTTCTGCAACTCTTGGCTCTTCTCTTGGGCGCAGATGGTATCCTAATTTTGCAATTCTTTCTTTGTCCGGCGGTATTACCAACACAGTTACAAAATATAAATTTAATGAAAACGCCTTTGTACCTGTAGATTCAAATCTTTCTATGTATGCAAATCGTGTAGGTTTGTCAAACTCAATCTGGACAAGCTTCTCTATGGATAACCGTGATATTAATTATGATCCTTCAAAAGGATGGTTCGCAAGCCAGAAAATTGCCTTTAACGGACTTGTTCCGGTGCTCGAAAAAGAATTCTTTATAAGTTCAGATACAAAGCTTGAAGGTTATCTTACATTATTTAATTTCCCTATAGGAGAGAAGTTCGCATTTAAAGGAATCCTTGCCGGTTATACGGGACTTACAATGCTCTTCCCGCTTAACAATTCCGTTATCAGTGATTCCAACAAACCTTATATTGACGGTATGATTACAGGACGCGGATGGCCGGAGCTTTATCGTTCTGCCGAAGCAAAAGGTAAGGTTTTGTGGAATACACAGATTGAATTACGCTTCCCAATCATTCAGGGGGTTGTTGGTATAGATTTCTTCCACGATGCTGTTGCTGTTAAGCCTGAGATCAAACAGATGTTTAACAAGCTTTCTATCAGTGACTTCTACTTTAGTATGGGACCTGGAATCCGCTTTCTTATGCAGCAGTTCCCGCTCCACCTGCTTTTTACCTGGCGTTATCAGATTGTTGATGGAAAGGTTCGTTTGGGTGGAAAATACGGCTTAGATTCTTATCAGTTCGTACTTTCATTTAATATTGTAAACAGATAAAATATAGCTAGGAATATGAGGTATAAAATGACAATGAAAAAATCCTGGAAAATCGCAATTGCTATTAGTGCTTTATTTTTGCTCACAGTTGCAAATGCAGCTGCACAGCAGATTACAAAATTTGGAGTAGTAGATACTTCAAAGGTTTACAGTGTTTACTTTAAGAACTCTGCGCCAATCCGTAATTATGAAAAGAAAAAGGCAGAGTTTCAGGAAGAAATTGAAAAGCGTACTTCAGAGTTAAAATCTCTGCAGCAGAAAAAGCTTGAATATGAAAAGAATGGAAATGATAGTCAGGCCTTAAAGCTCGAAGCCGAGATTACAAAAAAGACAGACTATCTTACTGAATATACAAATGCAAAGAACGTTGAACTGGATTCAATGCTTAAGTCTCTTGAATCTTCTGATGATTTTTATAAAAAGCTTTATAACACGCTAGGACAGATTGCAGAAAGCGGCGGCTACAGTATGATTTTAAGTCTGCAGGCTTCCAATTCAATTTTGTGGTACAGTAATTCTGTAGATATTACAGAGCAGGTAATTCAAAAGCTTGGATTGTAAAAGATGATGGATGACCAGCAGAACCTTACACCGATGATGGTTCAGTATCGGTCGGTTAAGCAGCAGTATCAAAACGAAGTTTTATTTTTCCGTCTGGGTGACTTTTACGAAATGTTTGATGAAGACGCAGTTGAGGTCTCCAGGCTTTTAAATTTAACATTAACACACCGTGCATCTCAAAAGATGTGCGGAATCCCTTATCATGCTGCAAAGGTTTATATTGCCCGTCTTTTACGCCTTGGAAAAAAAATTGTCATCTGTGAACAGGTTGGAGAAATCCCTCGTGGTGGCAAGGGTATTACAGAACGAAAGGTTGTAGAAATTATTACACCAGGAACTGCTATGGAAGCAGAATATCTGGAAGGTAATAACGCCAACTATCTTGCTGCTCTTTCGGTTGTAAAGGGAAGGGCAGGCTTTGCATTTATTGATGTTACAACTTCTTCTTTTAAGGCAACCTCCTGGCCTGCTGTAAAAATGAATGAGTATTTTGCAAAGGAACTGAATAGGGCTGGTCCTAGAGAGCTTTTGCTTCCTCTTTCTCTTAAAACCAATGAAGACATTCAGACTGTTCTGGCATCCAAAACAAATATATCTGTTTCTTACTATCCTGACTGGGATTTTAATATTGAGCTTTCTTATAAGCGGCTGCTTGAACAGTTTGGTACTCTTTCTCTAAAACCTTTTGAGCTTGAAGAAACTGATGCCGAAATTGCACCAGCCGGCTTCCTGCTTGATTATCTTGATAAAACTACAAATTCAAAGGTTCCGCACATTTCGGAGCTGGTAAAATATTCTGATAATGATTTTCTTATTATTGATGATTCTTCACGCAGAAACCTTGAGATTACAGAAAACATGCGTGATGGAACTTCAAGCTATACACTGTTGGAATGCGTTTCATATACAAAAACTGCAATGGGAACACGCCTTTTACGAAACTGGCTGCTTTTTCCGCTTACTAATTATAATGCAATTTACGAACGTCAGAACAGAATTGCGCTTTTTTATGAAGATAAGGATATGCTTCAGAAAGTCCAGACAGATTTGTCGCAGATTCTTGATGTTGAACGCCTTGCCGGTCGTATAGCAATGGACAGAGCGCATCCAAAAGATTTACAGGCTTTGCGGGCCAGTCTTTCTTCCTGGGTAAATATAAAAGAATATCTTGGTGAATCTGATTTTTCATTTATAGAATCCGATACTTCACTTTCTATAATTCAGCTGATAGGCGATTCAATTCTGGAAGATCCTTCTACTTCGATTACAGATGGTGGAATTATAAAAGCCGGCTGGTCAAAAGACCTGGATCACTGGCGCGATATTCACAACAACTTTAATAAGGTTTTGGCTGAATACGAAGCAGAGGAAAAAGAAAAGACCGGAATTCAGAATTTAAAAATAAAGTATAATAATGCTTCCGGTTATTTTATTGAAGTAACCAAGGGTAAGCTTTCTTCGGTTCCACCACATTTTATTATGCGTCGCGCTCTTGTAAATCAGGATCGATATACTACTGAAAAACTGCAGTCTCTGGAGGTGCAGCTTAATGAATCCTCAACAAAAATTCTTGAGCTTGAACGAGACTTATACCTTGAAATTCGTGAATCACTCAAAAAACATATAAAATATCTTCTTCAGATTGCAGACGAAATTGCAATTACTGATGTTTCGGCTTCGCTTGCAGCTGCAGCCATTCAAAACCGCTGGGTCCGCCCTCAGCTTCTGACTTCAACAGTTTTTGAAGTAACGGACGGGCGTCATCCTGTTGTAGAAGCTCATCTTCCAACCGGAGAATTTATTCCAAATGACACAAAGATCAGTGCAGAGCAGAATGACGGAATTCCATCCTTTAATCTGATTACCGGTCCAAATATGGCGGGAAAGAGTACTTATTTACGTCAGAATGCCCTTATTGCATTGCTTGCACAAACCGGTTCTTATGTTCCTGCCGTAAAGGCTAAGCTTGGCATAGTAGACCGAATTTTCTGTCGTGTTGGAGCCAGCGATAATCTTGCAAAGGGCGAGTCAACCTTCCTTGTAGAAATGACAGAAACAGCAAATATTCTGCGTGCTGCAACAAGCCGTTCTCTTGTAATTATGGATGAAGTAGGGCGCGGAACTTCTACCGAGGACGGACTTGCCATTGCACGTGCTGTTTCGGAATTTTTGCTTGATTCAATAAAATGTAAAACCCTTTTTGCTACACACTATCACGAGCTTACAAGAATGGAGCATCCTTCCTTAAAAAAGCTGTGCCTTCAGATAAACGAGCAGAACGGAACAGTTGTATTTATGCGAAAAGTTATAGAAGGTGTTACAGAAAATTCCTACGGTATTCATGTTGCAAAGCTTGCGGGAATTCCTCCTGCAGTAATAGACCGTGCAAACGAAATTCTTGCTCATATTCAGGCTGTAGCTTTAGGAAAACCTGTTATGGAAGCCGAAATACCCTCTCTTTCTGTCAAACCTTCAACTCCGGGGCTTTTTAGCGATGAAGAAATAATTATTTCAGAAATCCTGTCCTGCGATACAGATAATATTACCCCAATGGACGCTTTAAAATTTGTTGCAAAATGGAAAAAAGCGCTTTCGGGACAATAATTTTCACTTTTTTTTAAAAAATCCTCAAAAAAACTTCCCTTTTTTGCAAAATAATTTGTTAACTATAGTAGATGAAAAGAATTCTTTTTCTTTGTAAACAGGCAGCCAAGTTTTCTCTACGCTGTATTTTTAGCGGAATAAATGGTGGAGAATCTTGTGTTGTTTGTGGAAAGAATAGTTTTCTTTATCCTGTGTGTAAGAATTGTCTCAAGACAAAGTTTTTTATAAATACAGGGGATTTGTACGGCGGAAGATGTAAAACCTGCGGCAAACTGCTGCTTGGAACAAATGAGAGCTGTTCAAACTGCAGGGAGAACCACATTCTCAAGAATACAGATTCAATGCTGCCTTTGTTCCCATACAGGCTATGGAACAAGGAGCTTATGTTTTTATGGAAAACACAGGAGGTTAGGGTACTTTCGAATCTATTCGCAAAGATACTTAATCAGGTTTTAAAAGCAATGGAGGCAGAATTCATTATTCCGGTCCCGCCAAGAAAAGGAAAAATCCAGAAAAAAGGCTGGGATCAGATTGATGAACTATGTAATTTGCTGGAATTCAGGTACGGCTATAAGATTTTGAGGATTCTGGAACGAAAAACCTCGGAACAACAGAAAAAACTCGACAGAGAAGGGCGTTTACAGCAGATTGGGCGGGCTTATTCATGTGTTTCGGAGGCAGAAACGGCCAGAATCTTAAAACCGTACGGCTCAACTTATCCACAATCAGTAGTTTTGCTGGATGATGTGTGTACAACAGGTTCTACAATAGAAAGCTGTGCCAAGGTTTTAAAGGAGGTGGGAATAAAAAAGGTTAATGCAGTCTCTCTTTTTATAGTTGACTGACATTTTGAACCAAGACATTTATATTGCAAATTTACGCTTTTGGGGGTATTATATAGAGATAGAGATTTATTCTTTGGGGGAAATATGGCTACAGAAGATACACAGTTCCAGTTGGTAACCTTTCAGCTAGGCGATGAATTATACGGTGTTAACATCATGGATGTAAAAGAAATTGTTCGTTTGCAGAATGTTCGTGTTATACCAAATGCTCCTTACTATGTAGAAGGAATTATCAATCTTCGTGGTGAAATTATTCCGATTATAGATTTGCACAAACGTTTTAGAATTAAGGCTCTGGATAAAAGCGAGACTGATTTTGAAGGTGGATTTATAATTCTGAATATCGATAATAACAAAATTGGAATTATTATTGATAAGGTTGCCCGCGTTGTAGTTGTAAAAGCCGAAGACGTAAAAGAGCCTCCTCAGATGCTCACTGGTATTGGTTCTGAATATATTAAAGGTGTAATCCGTGAAGATAGTGGTTATCTTATTATGCTTAATATTCGGAAGTTATTTGATGCAAAAGAATTACAAAAGATAATCGATTTAAATTAATGATACAAACATACAGTTCAACAATTCGTAGAAAAGAAATGGATGCAGTTCTAACTTGCATGGTGGATGAAAAAATTGGTCCCGGCGAGTTAAATGCAAGATTAATCCAGCAGGTTAAGGAATTTTTTAAGTGCGACGGTGCGGTAGCATTGCGCAGTCCGGCTATTGCCCTTAAATATATTCTTATGAGTCTGGATTTAGAAAAAGCTTCTAAAATAATGATTTCGGCCCTTGCTCCTGCCTGGCACTATCAGGTAATAGAGTCTCTTGGTTATGAGCCTTTAGTCCTTGATGTTTCAGAAACAGACGGGCTTGTTCCTGTAGAGCAGATTCAATCTGGCATTCAAAAGGGTGGCCGGCTTCTTTTGCTGCATGAAACAGAAGGTATCCTCCCTGATTTTGAAGCAATTGCTGCTTTAGGGATTCCTGTTGTAGAAGATATTTCTCAAAGTGCCGGTGCTTCTGTAGCCCTTAAAGATGAAAACGGAAATGTAACAGAAGAAAGAAAAAAAGCTGGTCTTTATGGTGTATTTACTATTATGGGACTCGAAGAACATGATGTAATTACAGCTGGTGGTGGTGCTGTCCTGATGGCTCCGGGCCGCCGTGAATGGATTGTTCTTAAAAAGTTTACCGACGAAGCTCCTCTTACAGATCTTCTTCCTGATATCAACTGTGCCCTTGCATGGGTTCAGCTCAAGGAATTTAACCGTAACGAAACAACTAGAAAAGAAATCTTTAATATGTATCAGCATGCCAGTATGATTGGAAGACACAAAACCTTTGCACGCGATATGGAAGGTGGTTCAACAATGTGTTCATTTCCTCTGATTTTGAGCAGCTCATTTAAAGATGTAAAAAGCTATACTGCAAGAAAGGATATAGAAATTAGTCTTGCTTTTGAAGGCTCTGTAATTGCATTAAAGGACGAGCTTTCTGAAACTTGTATTCATGCTAAATCTCTTTTACTCAGAACAGCTCATTTTCCGCTTTATCCGCGTCTCACACATGTTCAGACAGAAAAGGTTGTAAAGGTTCTTGGAACTCTTCCTTAAGTTATAAGGTGGAATAATGAAAAAAGTATTGATAATCATTAATACCGAAAAACCAGAATCTCTTTCTCTTTCACAAAAGATTTCGGCTTTCTTAAAAGAAAAGGAAGTGGAATGTGAATTATTGAATTTTGACGGTTTTAATAAAAATACTCCTTTTTTGGATTATGAATTTGTAATTACACTTGGTGGCGACGGCACCGTTCTTTTTGCAGCCCGAAACTGTGTTGAATATGATGTACCGGTTTTTCCTGTAAACCTTGGACAGTTTGGTTTTATGGCTTCGGTTCAACAATCAGAATGGCAGGAGAGTCTGGAGCTCCTTCTTCAAAATAAAAATGAATTTCAATACAGGAGCATGCTTAAGGCACAACTTATACGCGATTCTAAACAGATTGCAGAATTTATTGGTCTAAATGATGTGGTGATCAGCGCAAAACATACAGCCCGCACTGTAGCTATGGATGTCTTTTTTGATGATGACCGGCTTTGCCGCCTTAAGTCTGATGGTGTAATTATCTGTACTCCAACTGGTTCAACTGCATATTCTGCTTCTGCAGGCGGACCAATTGTGGATCCTGTGCTGGATGCAATTGTTATGACTCCAATCAATTCGTTTTCGCTTTCCAGCAGACCAATTGTTTTAAGAGCGGATGGAGTGCTTTCAATTAATATTCAACCTTGCCGTACAAAAGAAATCTGTATGATTGTTGATGGTCAGGAGCCTGTTTCGCTTATGGCAGGTGATAAAATTGAAATTAAAATAAATGATAAAAAAATAAAACTTATCTGCTGTACTCAGGAAAAGTTTTTCAATGCCCTTCGATCTAAATTGAATTGGAGAGGTGAGCCTTATGCTTGAAGAATTAAACATTAAGGATTTTGCACTTATTGAAAATGACTATCTTGAATTCGAAAAAGGCTTTACTGTTTTAAGCGGGGAAACCGGGGCTGGAAAATCAATTCTGATTGGAGCACTTTCTTTTTTGCTTGGCGGTAAAGCAGATGTAAATCAAATTAGGACCGGAAAAAATGAAGCTTCTGTAAGCGGAACCTTTGTTCTGCCTCCTTGTAATGAAGTTCGTAATCTGAATGATGATGAAGAGCCTCTTAACGCAAATGAATGGCTTAATCAGCATGGAATCTCAATAGAAAATAATCGTGTACTGCTTCGCCGCTTTATCCGCGATTCAGGTAAATCTGGAGCCTGGATAAACGATACTCCTGTAACACGCGGCGATCTGGCTGCTTTTTCTTCTTTTCTTGTAGATATACATGGTCAGCATGAACATCAGTCGCTTATGAAAGTTCCGGAGCACAGAAAGTTTCTGGATAACAGAGCCGGCATAACTACTGAAGTTATGGCTTTTACACAAAAATATGCGGAGCTTGTAGAAAAAAGACGCTTGCTTGATCAGTATTCAATGTCCGAAAGTGAACGACTTCGCAAGCTTGATATGTGTAATTTTGCCGTAAAAGAAATTACAGAAGCAAAACTCAAAAAAGATGAAGACACACAGCTCGAAGATGAAGAAGCCCGTTTACTTTCGTTCGAAAAAATATATTCAGATTCAGATGAAATCTGCAAAATGCTTGATGAAGGCGAGAGCTCTGTAATTGATATTCTTAAAAAAGTGAGGAGAAACGCTTCTCATATTGCCGGAATGGATAAATCTGTTGCCGCTTTGGATGAGCGCGTTGAATCTGCTTTTTATGAGCTTTCTGATATTTGTGCAGAATTTAATTCATATAAAAATGCACTGATTTTTGATCCGGCTCGGCTTGCACAGGTTCAGGAACGCCTTTCATTAATTTATAATCTTAAGAAAAAATATACTTCTTCTCCAAACGCACCATTATCTGAGCTTTTTGAGTATTGCGAAAATGCACAAAAATATATTGATGAAAATTCAGATGGTGCAAATAAAAAGGATGCTCTTACAGCACAAATAAAGGTTCTGGAAAAGGATATCCTCGCTCAGGCTCAGATTATATCTGCAAAACGTAAGGCCTGTGCTGATCAGCTTTCTAAAGAAGTTGATGCAATTCTTGCAAAACTTGGAATGAATGGAACCCATTTTGGCGTTTCTATCCAGGAAAAAGAGGGTAGTGATGTTGCTCAAAAATGCGGACCTTATGGAAAAGACAATATAGAATTCCTTATTAGTGCAAACCCGGGAACTCCGCTGCTGCCTCTGGCAAAAATTGCTTCTGGTGGTGAGCTTTCGCGTGTAATGCTTGCTTTAAAGACAATTTTTGCACAAAATGATAGTGTAGAAACGTTAATTTTTGATGAAATTGACACAGGAATTGGCGGAGAGGTTGCTGTAGCGGTCGGATCTCACATGAAAAACCTTGCAAAAAATCGTCAAATTTTTTGCATAACACATCTAGCCAGTATCGCAGTTTATGCCGATAATCAAATTAAGATAGAAAAGGCTGTCGAGGGAGGAATAACTTCTTCTAATGTTCATACTGTAAAGGGAGAAGAAAGAGTAGCAGAAATTGCAAGAATGCTGTCCGGTGATTCGGATACCCAGCAGTCTCTGGTACATGCAAAAACGATGCTTGAAAAATATAGCGGAGGATTCTAATGGCTAAGATTTCAGAGGAGACAAGGCTTCATTTTAATGAATGTATCCAGCCTTATAAGGATAAGGTTAATCAGACTCTAGAAAAAGAAAAAACTATGCGCAACGCCATGCATGAGGGCGATATAGGTCTTGAATATAAAAAGCTTCTCCTCTGCGAAGACATGATTTATGTTGCTTCTTTGTATATGGCTCAAAACAGTCTTTCTCTCAAGCTCATGGAAGTTAAAAATAATGATGCTCTTAACGAAGCAAGAAAAATGCTTTATAAGGCAATCATCTATCTTGAAGAAATTGTAACAAGCGTAATTGACTGCCAGTATTCAGAATTAAATGAATGTCACGAAGCTATTAAGAGCATTAATATTGTTAAACGCTATCTTATTATCCGCAAGCTTGGTCTTGCAATTCAGATTCTTAAAGATGCTTTTGGAGACAACAGTAAATGGAAGTGGTCTTTTGTAGAACTTGAAGGACGCTTTGCTACTGTTGCTAAAAACCTCATTGATATGAAGGCTGCTGGTGCAGACTTTTTTGATCCTCGTTCTGAAGATTATGAAACTACCGTAACTTATGTACGCATGATTCAAAAGCTTTTGGAAAAGGCTGCAAATGGTTATCGCGACCGTTATGAGCTTTCTACCAGACGTATTGATGATATGCGAAATGCCATTAAATATCTTGTAGCTTTGCGCCGTGTATATATTGTCCTTGGCCGCAACAACGAGGCAGAAGAAACAAAGAAAAAAGCTATGGTCTGGAAGGATAAAATGGATGCCGACCAGAAGAAGGGCTTAAGTAACTAGTAATCATGGATAAAAATCTTATTCTCAAAATATTCGAAGGCTTTTCAATTCAACGCTGGAATGATTTAATACGTCCATTTGACCTTGTAGAAATGGATAAGGCCGGCGAAAAAATGGTAATAGCCTATATCCTTGGAAAACATGAAGAAAAGAAGGGCGAAAAGCTTGACTGGCAGTGGATGATTTATGCCTCGCTGTTTGATCTTCTTAAAAAAATTGCTTTGTGCGATATAAAAGCTCCTGTTCAGCAGATGCTCAAAAAGGAGTTTCCAAGAGAATATATGCGTCTTGATGAATGGGTTTTAAACCAGTACCGTCAGCTCATTACAGATGATAGTCTTTTTTCGGCATTTACAATTTATGTAGGACAAAAAGCAGGTTCTCTTAATCTGCCGACTCCGCTTAGAAAAACCCTTCATGTATATAATGCAGCTCATAAATACTCGACAATGCGTGAGCTCGAAATGCTTTCGGTTGTAAACGAAAAAGAGCGGCTTTCAAAAATTGATACAGAGCTAAAGGCAGAGCTTCAGCCTTATCTTGATCTGGAAGGGCTCCAAAAGCTCATGACCCGACAGAAGGAATTTGATTTTCTTTTAAAAATTGAACAGCTCCGTTTTCAGACAAGATGGAATCAGACTCCGCGTGTTCCTGCAACCTCAGTTCTTGGACACTGCTTTTTTGTTGCAATAATGAGCCTGCTTTTGGGACGCGAAACAAATCCGAATATGTGTGCCCGCCGCGTTGTAAATAATTATTTTTCTGCTTTGTTCCATGATTTACCTGAATCTGTTACCCGAGATATTATTTCTCCTGTAAAGCAGGCTACAGATGCATTACCGCAGATTGTAAAAAAGATTGAAGACGAAATTGTAAGCAAGGAACTTGTCCCGTTAATGGATAATGCATATCTGGATGAAGTAATTTTTTATACTTCTGATGAGTTTTCCGACAGAATAAAAGAAGGTTCCAAAATAAAACCTGTAAGCTGGGAAGAGCTTAACACAAAATACAATCAGGAAGAGTTTAATCCTGTTGACGGAAAGCTTGTCCGCATTTGTGATCATCTTTCGGCACTTATGGAAGCAGATATTTCAATTAAACATGGAATTACTTCCAGTCACCTTAAGGGTGGAAAAGACGGCATGCTTCAGCTTTACAAAGAGGGCAGCCTCATAAGCGGAATTGATGTTAATAAATTATTTCATGAACTTGTAAATTAAAGGCCTTCTATTGCCGATAATTAATTTATGAGACTTTCATCTTGTAAAAAATATATTTTTGTTTTAATTTTCACTTTTATTACAGCATTATTACTGGCAGATACTACCTATAAGGTAGAAAAGGGCGATACTCTTTACTCAATCAGCCGTAAATATCAGATTACAGTAGCAGAGCTTAGGGCAGCAAATAATCTTTCGGAAAATGACGTTATAAAGGTTGGACAAAAGCTTAAAATCCCAAGTGCAGACATTAGTGCAGCTGCAGCACTTGCAACAGATAATAAGGCTACAACAAATCCTGGTGGAGCAACACTTTCGGCTTCTACACCTACAAAGGATTATACTGTTGTAAAAGGTGATACAATGTATAGTATTGCCAAAAAGAATGGAATGACACTTGCAGAATTTATGGCCTTAAACGGGCTTGATAATTCTTCTGTTATAAAGGTTGGTCAAAAGCTTAAGATTGCTGCAGCTTCAACAGGTACTACAGCTGCAGCTTCGACAACAAGTCCTGAAACAACCACTACCAGCACAACAACTACTACAACTCCAGATACAAGAACTTATGGTACTACAGTCACTGCAGATAAAAATACAGTATGGCCTGTTAAGAATCCAACAGTTACTCAGGTAAAAGGAAAAGTTGGTGGTGTACAGCTTAGTGCTCAGGTAAATGAACCTGTTGTATGTATCCGCGAAGGAACTGTAATGTATGTTGGAGTTTATCGTGGTTTTGGTCAGGTTTTATTTGTACAATCAAAAACCGGTGTAATATATACTTACACCGGTCTTGGCTCTGTGAGTGTTAAAAAAGGTGATTATGTAGTCTATAACCAGCAGCTTGGAACTGCCGGTATAGATCCAATTTCTAATAAGCCTGGCATAACCTTTATGGTATTCCAGAATGGACAGCCAATAGATCCAGCCAAGGCTCCTAGAAATTAATTATTTTGCAGCGTCAATAGTTTTCTGAATATCAGCAGCAATGCCGTCGCACAAAGCGGCGGCTTTTTTCTTTGCGTCTGCATACCAGGCGTCGCTGCCGTCTCCAGCTGGAATCATAGAATTGATATAGAATTTAATCTTTGGTTCTGTTCCAGATGGACGTGCACTTACAATAGTTCCGCTTTCAAGATAGAACTGAAGTACATTGCTCTTAGGAAGATCTGGATCATTCATAAGATCACGAACCTTAACAACCTTCTGTCCGCCAAGAGTTACCGGAGGATTTGAGCGAAGTCCAGACATCATGTTCTTCATTGTCTGAACCCCACTCATGCCAGGGAAGTTCTGAGAGATTGCTCTGTCTTCAAAATAACCATATTCCTTATACATATCGTCAAGGTGTTCAAGAAGACTCTTACCCTTGCTTCTCCAGTACAGAATCATTTCGGCACACATTGCAGCTGCAGAAACACCATCTTTATCCATTACTTCTTTTTCAATCTTGTATCCGTAGCTTTCTTCCAGACCGAATACATAATTGTAGCTTCCGTCCTTTTCAAAGCTTGCTTCGCGGTTTGCAATCCACTTAAAGCCTGTAAGACAATCAAGCATTGTAACTCCATACTTTTTACAGATGTAGTCCCCGAATGGAGAGGTTACAATAGAACGGATACATGCAGGATTTGCAGGCATTTTTCCAAGTTCTTTACGGCTAAGGAAAACATATTCCATAAGAAGAGCACCCATCTGGTTTCCACTCAGGAGTACAAAGTTTCCGTCTTTGTCTGGGAATGCCGTACCAAAGCGGTCTGCATCAGGGTCAGTTGCCATAAGACCGTCTGCCTTTTCTTTTGTTGCAAGTTCAACAGCCATTTTAAGGGCAGGCTTTTCTTCCGGATTTGGTTTTTCTACAGTAGGGAAGTTTCCATCTGGTTCGCGCTGCTGAGGAACTGTGATGATATTAAGACCAAGGTCACCAAGAACTTTTTCTACGTGCATTGCACCAGTTCCATGCAGTGGTGTATAAACAATACGTACATCCTTTGCCTTTTCCTTGATTAAATCTGGACGGAAAAGCTGTGCCTTACACATATCCCAGAATTTTTCATCAATTTCTTTATCGATTATTACAAGCTTGCCGGTAGCAATTGCTTCTACCCTGGTCATTGTTTTTACATCTTTAACTTTGTTTACTTCTTCAATGATTCCTACATCATGAGGTTCAATTACCTGTGCACCATCGTTCCAGTATGCCTTATAACCATTGTACATGCGTGGGTTATGACTTGCTGTAACTACAACACCAGTATCTGCCTTGAGGGTTCTGATTGCAAAAGAAAGCTCCGGTGTAGGGCGAAGGCTTGAGAATAAGTAAGCCTTGATTCCATTTGCTGCAAAAATGAGGGCGGTTGCTTCTGCAAATACATCAGAATTCAATCGGCTGTCATAAGCAATTACAGCACTCAAGGTTCCGGCCTTTGCCTTGTCTGGGAAGGTCTTAATAAAATAATTTGCCAATCCCTGGGTTGCAAGATTGATTTCGAGAGTGTTCATGCGGTTTGTTCCGCCACCCATAATTCCACGAAGTCCACCAGTTCCAAATTCAAGAGTTTGATAAAAGCGGTCTTCAAGCTCTGTATAGTCTTCCTTTGCAATAAGGTCTTCAATTTCTTTTCTAAATCTTTCATCCTGTTCAGCAGCAATGTATGCTTTTGCTTTTTCTAAGATTTCTGATTTTTCCATGTAAAACTCCTTTTATATTAAAATATTATAACCTAAAATAATTAGCAATATGAAAAATTGCTCACGTGCGGAACCGCAATTTTTCATAATTGTTTTTTATGAATCACTCTTTTTAATCAACTCCGTTTCCCATGCCAATAATGCTTTTTCTTCTTCGGCATTGTCACCTTTTACATCACACATAATGCGGAAAACTGGTTCTGTGCCGCTGCCACGCATCCATATAAAGGCTACAGAATTTTCATCTTTGTCTTTGAAGATGATTTTAAGGCCTCCTTTACCGGAAAGGGAGTAGTCAGTTACGTTACGGGTTTCTTTGGTTCCGTTTGTGATTACAGCCTCGTAACTGCAGATTCCATAATCCTTTTTAAGCTTATCAGCCTTTTCTTTCCATTCAGCTTCAAACACCTTCTGAAAACTTGCTTTAAGGGCTGCGTGATCTTTGTTCTTTATTTTTAGAATAGCTCTTGGTTCGCTAACACCTGTTGTTGTGTAAACAGGAAGGGTTGCAAGAATATCTGTAAGTGTAAAATCCGGATTATATTCAATTCCAGCTTTTTCACACCAGATTTTAAACAAACCGTCTTCCCGCATCATTAAAAGCTTAATGATTGCAAATACAGTATTAAGAGGGTCTCTTACACTCGATGGATATGTGATTGTTCCTCCGTTAGAGCCTTCACCAAGTATTCGTACATTATAGCCTTCCTCACGTTTTTCTCGTGCAAGGTTTACAACATTAGCTTCACCAACTTCTGCACGGAAAACCTGAGCTCCAAGAATACTGCAGATTTCTTCAATTCTCATGGAGGTAGGGCAGTTTACTGCAACAGCTGGTTTAAAGCTTGCATCTCCACTGTTTTTCCAGATGCTGTAGGTAAGTTCTGCAAGCACAGAAAGACTAAAAACTTCCTGTGCCCTAAGAATGATTGATTTTTCCTGCCTTTCATCCCAGTAAACAATATTACCACGGTCTCCGTCGCAGTCCGGCATATAGCCCAGCTTTACGTTCCAGTTTTTACGTTTGTGAAGCTCTTCCATTGCATCTGCAACATAAGTAAGGTTTTCTGCTTCTGGAATTATTTCGTGTTCAATAGAATCTTCGTTCATTGAATAAAAATCAATTCCATGGCTTGTAAAGAAATCTTTATCTATACAGCGTGAACGTGAGCTTCCATTAAAATCACAAAGAACTCCAAAGCCATGGCTTCGAATCTGTTCATCAAGCATTGCAAAAAAATCTTTCTGATGTTCTTTGTTTTCGGAGTCTGTAATTGTCTGGCAGATAAAATCTTCATATGCTTTAAGAGCATTAAACTTTGAACTTTGTTCTGTTTTATAAATTTCTTTAAGTTCAGAAGAACTGCAGGCATCGGCCTCTTTTACAAGATTGTTCAGCTTATTGTCATCACCGGTAATTTCAAGAAGGGCAGAGACAAGCTTTGCATTTTCCTTTGCCTCTAAAACTCCTCCATTGTTCGTACCGAATTTTATTCCATTATGTCCGATCGGATTATGGCTTGCAGAAATATAAATAAAGCCGTCAAGCTTCTTTGCATAAGCCATGATTTCTGGAGCCGAGGTTATGCCCGAAAACTGGACAACAGCTCCTTTTTTTACAAGGGCATGTAAGACAGCATCTGCAATTGCAGCTCCTGTTGGCCTTGAATCCATTCCAACGGCAATTACGGGTGTTTCCTGTCCTATAAGTTCAGAAATATAATCAAAGAAAACTGAAGCGCAGGCAATACTAAGTGCCTTGTCCTCAGGAGTAATCTGGGGACTACGATCCTGTTCCTCACCAGAAGCGGCAAAGACTTTGCGCCAGCCGCTTGCAGATAAAATCATATTTGTTTCCATAATAATAATTTTACCACTAAAATTAATAAATTGAAAGAATATAACTTATCTGCTTTGTTTTTCCTAAATAATTCTCTACAGTAATACCAAGTGTGGATTGGCCAGACGGAAACATAACTTCACCGGTTAAAATAAGGTTTTGATCAGGGTATAGAATGTCGGCTGTATATTGCTTTGTGCTTCCGTCAATATATAAACGGCCGTTGAGCATATTTATAGTATCAAAACAAATTTCATCAATGATAACACCATTAATAGTACATGTAGTTTTATAAGGAACTATGGTTTTGTTTCTTGTATGATAGATTTTGTATGTACCGGAAGGAAAAATCTTTGTTTCTTTTATATCAAAAAATTTGCCTTCTTTGTTTTGAAGCATTATGCCCGAAAGATTATAATCCGTTTCATTTTCAATACGCGGTAAAAGAATTTTAGGATTGATGGCTGCAGATTTCTGATTATCAAGCAGCTGGAATTCAAGACTGCTTCTGGTCTGCTGCCAGCCGGAATTTCCTGTTTCTCCAATAAGTTCGCCTTCAGTATAAGAATTCTTTTTTAAATTAATGGAATCTTCATCAAGATTTGCATAAACAGAAATCATATCATCATCGTGTGAAAGAATAACGCAGGAACCAAGAGAAGAAGGAAAGAAATCTGAATCATCATCAACATCAGACATTACAATCAAAAGAGTTCCATCTTTTATTGCATTTACCTGGGCAGGATCTGTAAATATAATTGATTTGCTTATTTTACCACCAATGTTCTGCCCAAAAAATGAAACAATTGAATCGGGACCTTTTTCTTCCTGAGGCCAGTCAAGTCCAAAGCCAAAACCTACAGCTACAAAAACTAATATCAAACCACTAATAAAAGATTTTCTAATTTTCATAAGCTTATCCCACCCGTTATTCTTTTGAAATCTTCATCTTTGAAATTGTTGTATCCTGCCCAACATAAAGTGCATTATTTTTTGTTTTTATAAATGCAGAATCTGCCTCAAAGGTAAAAGAACCTTCAAGCGTCTGAGTTTTTTCAATTATATATACTGTATAGCTTCTGTCTTTTTTACCAAGGACAAAGAAAAGGGTATCGGTTTCTTCTACACTTATGATAGAAGTATCAATTTTGATTTGTGTATTCTTCTGGGTTTCAATATTATAAATACCAAGATAACCGTCATAATTGTAAATAATCTGTTTATCATTATCACAAAAGCATACAACGGTCCTTCGGTTTAAATCTGAATCAAGATACTGGTGATAAACAATTTTAGCCTGGTTATTTTCAATCTTTGTAAGTGCAAAACGCTGTTTATTGTGACCGGAAATTGAAGCACAGAAAACTCCATCGTTTGAAATATCAAGTCCAAGTATTACTTTATAATCGCTTCCACCTGGCGCAAAGCTTGTTTTTTCTATGCCTGTTTCGTTGTATAAAATGCGGATTGTTCCGTCTGCATAACCTGATGCGGTGTATTCGGCTTTTGAACTGAAGGCAGTAATTGGGGTTATGTTTTCGTTTGTCCAAAGAACTGTTCCGTTTGAATTACATTTTGCAAATGAAGCTCCGCCCGGCATAAAAACAAAAATTCTGTCATCTTCAAAGTAAGGATAACCGGGAACTCCTAAAACACCCTTTTCCTGATTCTTGTAATCATAAAAATTGATTCTGGAATCTTCTGTATTGTAAACTGCATAATAATCTGACGAAATGCTTGCTTTTGAAGGGTAGGTAATTGAAGTTGTAATATAGCCGTCTTCGGTAAAATAACCTGCATTCTGTCCAAGCTTAAAATATACAGGCTTAGCAGTGCTTAAATCTTTTTGTACGGGTGAAACCATAATACTTTTTTTCCATTCTGGTACAAAATGATATTCTTTTCCAAGGGGCTTTGCAGCAAGAAAGATATATAAAAGTAAAAACAGCAGAGTAAGAAGAATATATAAGCTGATGTGTTTTTTTGTTTTCATATATATCCATATTATTGTATATAAAGGTAAAAATCAATGTCAAAAAAAGCAAGATTTGAGGCGGTTAATATATCTACTTGACAAAAAAGCGTAGAATATGCAAAATATTACATAGATTTCAAACAGATTAAACAAAAAAGTATTAAAGGTGGGCTGATTATGACAGATGACATCCTTACAATCGAAGAAGTAGCAAAATATCTTCGAGTTTCTGACAGAACCGTATATGACTGGGCACAAAAAGGTGAAATCCCGGCAGGAAAAATCGGAACTGTATGGCGTTTTAAGAAAACAGAGATTGAAAACTGGGTTAATGCAAGACTTTCTTCAAGTGCCTTTAAATCTGATAATTCAGAAGTTCAGCTTAGAAATATCCTGTCGCCTGAAAGGATTGTTTTTATTAATCACAGCACAAAACACGATGCAATTATTCAGCTTGCAGATGTTCTTTCTACAGCCCCACAAATTAAAAATGCTTCCGAACTTACTACCGAAATTTTAAAGCGTGAAGAACTTATGTCTACAGCAATCGGAAAGGGTATTGCAATTCCTCATGTACGTCTTTCTTCTGTAACCGATTTAGTAATGGCTGTTGGAGTTTGTAAAAAGCCTATAAACGATTATCAGACAATTGATGATGAGCCTGTAGATTTGTTATTTATGATTGCTGCAGCTTATAATCAGCATTCTTTATACCTTAAGACTCTTTCTCATTTCTGCGGAAAGCTTAAGGTAGAAGGTCTTCACAGTTCTATTATTGCTGCTAAAACTCCTGAAGAAGTTTTTTCTTTGCTGGCTTAGAGTTTAAATTTAAGGTAAAAATACCGGGATCCATTTGCTACGGTCTGCATGCTCCTGAGCAATTGTACCCCAGGTTACCTTAGCAGTTGTTTCTCCCATTAAAAATTCTCTTCCAGTTCCTTCAACCTCATATTTTTGTCCTGGTGCAGGATTTTCAAAAGTTGTCATTGCATGGCTGTATTCTCTGGAAATCAGCATAAAGGATTCAAAACCCGCAGCCCTTAAAAGAACGCAGACAAGCATACTTCGAGAATCACAGTCATTACCTTTTCCGCATAAGACTGCAGGTAGATTTGTAAAGTCTGTTGTAGAGGCAGACTGATTATCCCTCTTATAATCAAAGGTTTGTACCCAGGAAAGGATTGTCTGTGCATAAGTAAGCGATGGATTTGAAGGGTTAGCCTTTTCACATAAAGGATAAAGCTTTTCTATTACGGCAGCCGAAACTGGTATAAGGCGTCCATAACTGTCCCGGTAAACCATTCTGTAATAACGCTGCCAGGCTTCTTTCCAAAGATTATGTTTTGAATATAGAAGAAGAACGTTGTATTCCATTTCAAGGACAAATTGAGCAGCGTCTATGTCAGATTTATCAATTTCGGTGGTAATTAGATTATTCTGGATGTTCAGAGAAATTTCGCGGTAGCCTTCATAAGGAAAAGCGTAGGTTGCAATAATTCCAGGATAGCAGTAAAAGTTTTCATCTGTACACAGTGAGTTCAAGATTGACATGATAAAGGGATTGCAGCTTTGTCTTGCATCGGCTGTAGTGTAGGCAAGCACAACAACAAAAGCTCCCTGTTTTTCAAGCGGAGCACAAATTGCCCAGCCGGAATATTGCTGGTCCAAAGTCATCGAAAAATCAGAAATTGCACAAATCGGGTTTTTATTCCAGGCAAAAGTATCAATTTCCATGGAGGCAGAAAGCTTTTTAAGGGCAGTTCGAAGTACTTCATCTGCTGTAGAGCCTGTGTTTCCGGTAACAGCCCTATCATATACTTTTAAAATAAACTGAACCGGATAATTTGGATGTGTAAAATGATAGGACATCTGATCGTCCGAAATTTCTGCAAGTTCAAAACCTTCGGGCACATCCAGGGAATAGTTATAAACAGAGTCAGAAATATTTTCTGCAAAAGCAAGGGTAGAACAAAAAAGAATAAACAGCAGTGATGTAAACAGTTTTTGTAATTTATGACTTGTCATTTTATATAACCTCGATTATATTTTTTTTTATGGACTGTATTCCTATTATATACGAAAATTCAGAAATTTACATCATAAATAAACGTGCCGGAATGCCTGTACAGGGCGGAGAAAAAATTTCGCATCCGCTTGATGAAGAGCTTGCAAAACAGACAGGCCAAAAGGTTTATCTTGTTCATCGTCTTGATAAGGATACATCGGGACTTATGATTGTTGCTAAGACTCCATCTTCGGCAAATAAATGGACTAAGCTTATTGGCAGTAAGGAAGTTGAAAAAGAATATGTTGCTCTGTGTATAGGTAGGCTTGCTCAAAAACAGGGAACAATTAACGAAGAATTGGTTCAACACGGGCAGAAAAAAAACGCTGTAACTCATTATAAAGTTCTGGAAGAAAGTGAGATTGAATGGGAAGGGCAGAAGATTATTCTTTCCAAAATAAGTCTTATTTTACAAACCGGACGAATGCACCAGATTCGTATTCATCTTGCTAAGCAGGGCTGCCCGATTGCCGGTGACGACCAGCATGGAAACTTTAAATTGAATAAGCTTTTAAAAAAAGCCGCTGGAATCAGACATCTGCAGTTGTTTTCTGTAAAACTTACAATTCCTCTTAAAGAAGGGCTCCGTTCTTTTGAAATTACCACTCAAACCTAATATTGACCGTTTCCCATATTACCGTTAAAATAAATTAATATGTTTGATGTAAAAGATTCAGATTTTTTTGATATGGAAGATGATGCTTTTGATACAATCGTTGAAAATGATATCAGTTTTACAGGTAATATCAAGATTCAAAAGCCTTTCTTAATAAGAGGAAAAATCACAGGAAAAATAGATACTCAGAGTGACCTTGTTATAGATACAAACGCTGTTGTTGAAGCAGATATCAATGCTTCACGAGTTCTTATCCGTGGAAAGGTAAAGGGTAATGTTCGCGGCGAAAAGCTTATTTTTGTTACTTCTACAGGTTCTCTTGATGGTGATATTGTTACTCAAAAGGTAGTCCTTGAACCGGGCAGCGACTTTTCCGGAAAATGTACAATGGTGAAGTAAAAAATGAAAAAAGCAGTTTTTGGTTTTGTATTATTCTTCTGCATGCTGGGCACACAGTTATTCTCTCAAGCCACTCCTAAAAAGGATGCTCTGGTTTTATATCACAACGGAAAATATACAGAATCTGTACAGGTTTGTGAGGAAGAGCTTCAGGAAAATCCTAACAGAATCGAAGCTTATGTAGTTATGTGCTGGTCACTTGTAAAAAACAAGCAGTATGCCGAAGCAGAACAGCGTGCTACCGAAGGACTTGCAATCAGTGCTTTTGACCTTCGTCTTATAGAGATTCTTGGTGAAGCCCGATATTTTCTTGGAAAAAATGCAGGTGCAATGGAACAGTTCCAGAAATATGTTGCAAGTGCACAGGATAGTGGATCCAGAGTTGGTGCTGCCTATTATTATATGGGAGAAATCTATATCCGTCAGGGCCGCTATCAGCATGCAGATATTTCAATTTCTTCTGCAGTAAAAAAAGAACCTCTTATTGATAACTATTGGATAAGACTTGGTTATGCCCGCGAAATGGCTGGTAACTATCTGGAATCTCTCGAAGCCTACGATGAAGCATTAAGATTAAATCCTTCTTCTGTTGATGCCTCCCGCGGTCGAGATCGTGTAAAAGAAAAAATTAAATAAAATTGAAAACCGTCAGAATTGAAACACTTGGATGTCGTCTTAACCAGATAGAAAGCGAGGCTGCTGCCCGTATTTTTCTTGATTCTGGTTTTGAAGTTTCTATGGAAGGTGTTTCGGCTTCTTCCAAAAGCGATTCTTCAACAGTTTTAGTTATAATCAATACATGTGCAGTTACTCAAAAGGCAGAACAAAAGGCAAGAAGAATTCTAAGGCTTGTTTTAAAAAAATATGAGTCTGCCTGTGTGCTTGTAACAGGCTGCTATGCGCAGCTTTCAAAAGGTCAGATAGAAAAAATAGATAACCGTATTGCTGTTCTTGGTGGACAGATTAAAAGCCGTATTGTACGTATTCCAGAGCTGTTACAAAGTTTTATTCAAAGCGGGTTTGAACCTGTTTCATTCAGCGAATATATTAAAAAGAATTTGACTGTAACCCCTCCGCAAAAACCGGGCTTTCCAGAAAATTCCTTTGAGCTTTCTACAACTACAATGCTGGCTCATTCCAGAGCAAGTTTAAAGATTCAGGACGGCTGCAATAATTCTTGTGCTTTTTGTACAATTCATATTGCACGGGGATACAGTGTTTCGCTTGAAGTTAATAAAGCCGTTGAACGTGTTAAGGCTTTGGAAAAGGCCGGCTACGACGAAGTTGTTCTTACTTCAATTAATATTGCTCAGTATAAAGGGGAGTTCCAAAAAGAGGATGGCTCTATTGAATATTATAACTTTGTTCAGCTTTTAGCTCTTCTTTTGGAAAAGACTACAAAAATCAATTTTAGAATTTCAAGTCTTTATCCCGAGGTTGTAACAGATGACTTTTGCCGTGTGATTACCAATAGCCGGGTAAGGCCGCACTTTCATATTTCGGTTCAAAGCGGAAGCAATAAGATTTTAAAACTTATGAACAGACATTACAGCAGGGAAGAAGTTATTATTGTATGTAAAAAGCTTCGTGATGCAAAACCCGGGGCGTTTATTGCCTGTGATATAATTACAGGATTTCCTGCCGAATCAGAGGAAGACTTTGAGCTGACTATGGATTTATGCTCTGAATGTGCTTTTAGCTGGATTCACGCTTTTCCATTTTCGGAAAGACCCGGAACTCCAGCCTGCAGCATGAAGCCAAAAATTCCACAGAGTGTGAGCGGGGAGAGAGCGCGTAAGCTTACAGAACTTGCAATAAAAAATAAGATTGCATATATTGATGGATTTGCCGGCAAAGAGCTTAGTGCAGTTGTAGAAAAAATGAGCTCAACTCTTGCTGATGGCACCTTGCGTTATCACTGTATGACAGAAAATTTTATTCACTGCGAGCTTGAATCAGACATAGAGCTTGAGCCGAACCAGGCAGTAAAGGTAAAAATTATCGCCCCGCTGGAAGAAAAAATCAAGAAGGGTGGCGATATAGAAGCTGTTGCATACTACCATTCATTAAGCGACTTTTGCGAAGCAAAACGTCGGTAAGCACGCGAATGCGTGCGTCCAATCCACGTATAAAAATTCATATCATAACTATATATTTTCATACAATTTATTCATCAATCCGCTCATTATAATTAAATTAACATGAAGTCCAATATGATGAACATGACAGAAGGCAATCCTGTTCGCCTGCTGCTTGTTTTTTCAGTTCCAATGCTCATAGGAAACATTTTCCAGCAGCTGTACAATCTGGCAGACTCAGTAATTGTTGGTCAGATAATTGGTGCAGATGCCCTTGCTGCAATTGGAGCTACAGGATCAATTACTTTTTTCTTTTTTGCGTTGTGCAATGGAATTGGTTCCGGCGGTGGAATTATTACTTCTCATTTCTTTGGAGAAGGCAACGACAGCAAAGTAAAGAATTGTATTGTAAACACCGCGTTTATCATGATTGTGGTACCGCTTGTAATAGGTACAATCGCTTTTTTTGCAGCAGAACCAATTCTTAAATTCTTAAAAACTCCTGAATCAATTCTTGCAGATTCTTCGGCATATATGAAGATTATGTGCTTTAATCTTATTCTTGTGTCTGCCTATAATTTTGTTTCTTCTATGCTGCGG
>JAILBH010000047.1 GCA_024681195.1 Treponema sp. | reverse complement strand
GTAAAGGAAGGAATCCTTGATCCAGAAACCTTTACACAGGCTGATGATGTTGCTAACAACAAGTTCTTCAACGGACAGACAGTAATCAAATCTACAAACCTTTCACAGATGCAGAGCGATACAGACAGTCTTAAGAAGATTATTCCAGATGCAGAAGTATATATTACAGTTTACCCTGCTGGTTCAACAAACAAGCTTTCAGACGGTGGACGTCTTGAAAACGGTGTAATGCTTTCTAAGAAGGCTCTTGAAGAGCTTGGTGAAGCCGGCTTTATTAAGATGGTACGCTTTGTTGACTGGCTCTTCTACTCAAGCGAAGCTTACTCACTTTACAAGTGGGGTCCAGAAGGCAAGACATGGCACTGGGAAACAGAAAATGGAGAAAAGGTTAAGAAGCTTCTCCCTGGATTCAAGTGTGGTGGTCTTGGTATTGGTGGTTCTGATGATGATACAGATATCCGTCTTGAATGGGGATATGCCGGTGGTAACTTCTGGTATGGTCACTCAACAGCAGAACTTACAGATAACTTTGCTGCAGACAGAAAAGACTTGTATGCACGCTTCTCTGCTTATAAGGTAACTCCAGAAGTAGATCCTTCTGCTAAACCAAGTGAAGATGAACGTGAACAGCTCAACCTTTGGGCTACACCTCTTATCGATACAATCAACACCTGGACTTTGAACTTCATCCTCGGAAACAAGGATATCAACAAGGACTGGGATGCTTACGTAGCAGATTGTAAGAATAAGAACATCGACAAGGTTGTAGCTACTATAAACGAAATCTACAAGAAACAGAACTAAAAGATTCTCAGTGATCTAACCTTTTGAAAGGCGCCGCTTCTTTGGAGTGGTGCCTTTTATTTTTTTATAGGTACGTATAAAGTGACTTGCATCGGTAAAGCCTGTTTCCTGGCTGATGTAGTCCAGGGTTTTGTTGGTGTAAAGCAGCATGTTGTCTGCCTTGCAGATACGCACAAATTCAATATATTCCTTACAGGTTTTTCCAAACTGTGCTTTGAATTGCTTGGCAAAGTTTGAATAACACATTCCGCATTTGTTTGCTAATTCTTCTATGCTTATGTTTTCTGCACTGTGCTTGTCTATATATTCCAATACCGAAAAATCCTTTGAAGAAAACTGATCAAACGTTGTCTGTGTAGAAAGCTCCATCCCCCGACGCAGCCATATTCTCATGAGTTCTGTGATGATGAGGCTTATCATAGATGCAACTTTAATATCATAACCAAATTGTTTGTGGGTTGTTTCCCAGATGCAGTTTTCAAAAAAGAGTTTTACAGGATTGTATTTTAATTCCTCTGCTGTGATGAGGTTATAGGGAGTATCGTCTTTGTTGATGTTTGCAAGCAGCTTTGGAAGCTTTGGAGAACCTGGAGTCGTGTTTGAGAGAATCATATCATCAAACTTAATTCCGTAAAACAGAAGTTCGTCTTCTCCGTTTTCTGTGTTTTTTGTGGGAAAGTCCAGGAAAGAGTGAATCTGCTTTGGGTGATAAATTATCATGTCTCCGGGATTAAGCGTGTACTGATGGTTGTCTACTTCGGTATAGAGAACACCTTTGACAAGATAAACCATCTCGGTAAAATAATGCCAATGCGGTTTTACTGTACGCCAGTTACCGCTGAAGGTTTGGAATGGCGCATTAAGGCTATCGCTGTATTCGAATAATTCATCCATTGGCAGGCTCTCCTTGACTGTTTATAGAGAAATGTACAATTTTCCGCCTACTTTGTTTATATCACGATATGACTTCTTGTGCTAGAGTTAGATTGTCAAATTAGAGGAATTTTTATGCTTAAATGGATTTGGAGTTATATCAGAAAATACCGCCTGCCCATGATAATAGGCCTTATTTTTAGTGTGATTGTTGCTTCTTTTGCAATAATCAATCCGCTTATTTCGGGTTCCATTGTTGATAATGTAATCAATTCGCCTGATCACAGCTTTAACCTGCTTTTAAAACTGGTGCTGCTTATGGTTGGTGCAACCCTTCTTAAGGCAATTATCCGCTATTCTTATCAGGTTATTTTTGAGCACTGTTCGCAGAATGTAATCCGCTCTATGCGCGAAGACCTTTATGCACATATTCAGACTCTGGATTTTGCCTGGTATGACAAGGCTCCGGCCGGTAACGTTCTGACTCTTCTTACCTCCGACCTTGATAAGGTACGCCACTTTGTTGCCTGGGTTTTGTATCAGAGTCTTGAAAATTCCCTTATATACATTTTTTCTATTATTACGCTTGGAATGATAAACTGGAAGCTCATGCTTGCATTTTTTGCAATTGCTCCGTTTGTTCTTTTCCTGGTTCAGAAATTTAAGATTCATATTCGTCCGGCTCATATGAAGGTGCGGGATCAGTTTGCTGTCCTTAATACTCGTGTCGGCGAAAATATTGAAGGAAATCGTGTAGTTAAAGCCTTTGTTAGGGAAGGGTATGAAATTGGAAAATTTGACGGGGATAACGACAATTACCGCCAGGCTGCAGTTGACAATGCCGATGTACGCGTAAAATATACCCCATGGATTGATACTCTTTGTGGTTTGCTTCCGGTAATCCTCATTCTTTTTGGCGGCTACCTTGTAATTAAGGGCGAAATGACAATTGGTCAGCTGGTAACCTTTAACGGTTTGATGTGGGCCTTTACTCAGCCAATCCAGATGTTTGGAATGCTCGTAGATAATATTCAGAACTTTGGTGCTTCGGGCGACAGGCTTTATGAGCTTTGGAAAACCAAGCCGACGGTAAAAAAAGGTTACGAAACAATTGATGAAGCCCATGCAGTTAGCAGTGGAGAAGTGGACCTTGCCCAAAAGGAGTTTGCTCCTGTAGAAGGCCGGGTAGAATTCCGTAATGTTACCTTTGCTTATAACGAAGTTCCTGTAATCAAAAATATGAGCTTTACTGTTGAACCCGGAATGACTGTTGGTATTCTTGGTCCAACCGGAAGCGGTAAATCTACAATTGCAAATCTTTTATGCCGTTACTACGATGTAACAGACGGTGCTGTATTGGTTGATGGTAAGGATGTGCGCGATTATATCCCGGAAAACCTGCGTAAAAATATTGGAATTACCATGCAGGAAGCCTTCCTCTTTAGCGATACGGTAGAAGGAAATATTGCCTTTGGTAACCAGGACGCTACCTTTGAAGAGGTTGAGCATGCGGCAGAGCTTGCGCGTGTAAAAGAATTTATAGGCGACCTTACCGACGGTTACGATACAATTGTTGGTGAACGTGGTGTAGGTCTTAGCGGCGGACAAAAGCAGCGAATTGCTCTGGCACGACTTTTCCTTGCAAATCCAAAAATCATGATTCTTGATGATACAACAAGTGCTGTTGATATAGAAACCGAACAGAAAATCAGGCTGTCCATAAAAGAACAGAGCAAGGGACATACAACCTTTATAATCAGTCACCGTATTTCTTCTTTTGAAAACTGCGACCTTGTTCTGGTTATTCAGAATGGCCAAATTGCAGCAAAAGGAACAAATGAAGAGCTTTTGAATCAGAAAGGCTACTATCGCGACGTTTATCTGGAGCAGAACTATGGCAAGAAATAAGTTTGATACTGATGAAGAAATAGAACAGAAATTAAACCTCCGCATTATCCCGCGAATGATGAAGTGGGTTAAGCCTTATGGCTGGTGGATGCTTTTATCCTGTGTAATTATGCTGGTTGCATCGGGAATCTCGCTTTTGAGTCCCTACCTTATACGTATGGCAATTGACCAGGCTATTCCTGCTGCAGATTACGGAATGCTTATAAAAATTTCTGTGTTCCTGGTTGTAACGACGCTTTTTGTCCGCTTCCTCCTTGCGGCCAAACTGCGTCTTATGACCCGCGTTGCCCAGAAAATAATTGTAACAATCCGTAAAGAAGTTTTTACAAAGCTTCAGGCACTGCCTTTTACTTATTTTGACAGTCGCCCTCACGGAAAGATTCTTATTCGTGTTGTAAACTATGTAAACTCACTTTCTGATTTGCTCAGTAATGGTTTTATTCAGCTTATAAGCGACCTTTTTACCCTTGTTGTAATTGTCTGTTTTATGCTTGCAATTGATGTAAGATTGACTTTGGTCTGTATGGCTGTGCTTCCTGTGCTACTTATTGTGCTTGTTAGTATGAAGAAAAAGCAGCACGAGGCCTGGAAGCAGGAAAGCTATAAACGTTCAAACCTTACGGCCTATCTTTCGGAAAGTCTTAACGGTATGAAAATTACCCAGAGCTTTGCAAGAGAACGTGTAAATCAGGGAATCTTTAATGATCTTTGCGACAAGTGTAAAAAGGTCTGGATTCGCGCAGTAAACATGAACAATATTATCTGGCCGGTTGTAGATAATCTATCTACTATGGGAGTTGCCCTGGTTTATATGGCAGGTATTGCCTGGCTTGGAGACGGTATGGGGGGCACTGTAACTGTAGGAACCCTGGTTGCTTTTAGCGGTTACATCTGGCGCTTCTGGATGCCTATTCAAAACCTTGGTAACTTTTACAATTCCATGGTAACTACCGGCGCTTATGTAGAACGCATTTTTGAACTGCTCGACGAGCCGGAAGATATTACAGACAGAGACGGTGCAAAGGAACTTCCTCCAATCCGCGGACACGTTTGCTTTGACCATGTAAACTTTAGCTATGAGCCGGGTAACCCTATTCTTAAGGATGTAAATTTTACAATTACACCGGGAACCAGTGTTGCAATTGTCGGACCAACCGGAGCCGGTAAAACTACAATTGTAAATCTTTTGACCCGCTTTTATAATCCTGACGAAGGAAAGATTTTGATTGACGGACTTGATTTACAGGATCTGCAGATTAAGTCTATCCGTAAGCAGGTTGGCGTTATGCTGCAGGATTCCTTCCTCTTTAGCGGAACCATTATGGAAAATATCCGCTACGGCCGCCTTGATGCTACAGACGAAGAATGTATTGCCGCTGCCAAAACCGTTCAGGCTCATGAATTTATTTCTGCCTTTCCTGACGGCTACAATACAAAAGTTACTGCTAATGGTGGTGGACTTTCTCAGGGACAGAAGCAGCTTATTTCTTTTGCACGAGTTTTGTTGTCTGACCCCCGCATTTTGATTCTGGACGAAGCAACCTCAAGCGTTGATACTCAGACAGAAAAGGCTTTGCAAAAAGGTCTGGATCAGCTGCTCAAGGGGCGCACCAGCTTTATCATTGCCCATCGTCTTTCTACAATCCGCAACTCCGACATAATCTTTTTTGTAGACCACGGAGAAATTGTAGAACGCGGTAACCACACCGAGCTTATGGCACTGAATGGGAACTATGCAGGGCTGGTTAATGGGGTGTAAGAAAGAATTATAACATTAAATAGTTTATAAGATAAAAAACTGCTCCCAGCCGAGCTTACGGATTTCAAAACCGCGGGCTCGGCTTCCGCAGTTTTTTATGATTCATTTTTTTAATAAATAATTCTTTTTTTCCACCTTTTTATGATATACTGTCATCAGGTGGTTTCATGAAATTCTTACACATTTCCGACCTTCATCTGGGCAAACGTCTCAATGAA
>JAILBH010000037.1 GCA_024681195.1 Treponema sp. | reverse complement strand
AAATCGGGTTTACAGGAATCTATATATGTCTTTAAGCTTAAAGCATTTTTCTTAGTCTGTTCATAATCCTTAAAAATTGATTTTTCTGTCCACAAGGATTCGTAAAAATTTATTTTTTCATAAATGTTAAACTCGTGTTTTACTTTAAGCTTTAGCTTATGAAATTCTCTAAGTTTTTTCATGCATTTTTTTAAGTCTTTTTCATCAAGAGAATCACAACATCGTGAATTTTCTACAAAGGCACTGATTTTCATTCCGTTGTCTGGATTAATATAAAAAAGTTCATCACAAACATTATAACCTTTTATGGTGTTGTAAACCTGAGCTTCTTCTTTTCTGTTTATAAGCTGTTCTGTTCCTTCTCCAGGAATACGCATAATGTAGCGTTTATCTTTTACCGTAAAAATATAGGAACGGTTTGTCATTCCTTTTTTTAGAGTTTTTATATCTTTGATATCTTCGTTTTTACATTTAAAAACTTTGCAGATTACAGAGATTGATTCATTTTGCAATTCTATAGAATAGCAATCCAAATCGCGCAGCTGTTCATAAGAATTAATTTCTATAACTTCATTTGATCTTATGACTTTTGCTGCAACTTCAATATCCGATTTTTCGAATAAAGCAGTTTCCCAAAATTCATTGTCGTTTTCTTTTTGAGAACAAAGCTGTTTTATTTTATTTTTTAATTTTTTTGAATCTTCTGTAGTTATAAACGAAATGCCAGTCATGGTATTACCGGATTTTTGATTCTTTGAATAATCAAGGTCTCCGGTTCTTGTAACCCTTACAGGACTGTTCTCATCTATAAGCTCATTTACCATATACCAGGTAAAGTTTTCATATTCATTAAAAGGATTTTTTAAACAGAATAAATCACAGGGTACAATATAGGTATTTGAAATCTTATTAATCACACATGCAAGAGAATAAAGATTATTTTTTACAGCATATTCTTTATTATATACAAGCTTAACATTGTATTTATCTGTAAGATAATCAAAGGCTTCTTTCATAAATCCAACTACAATTGTAATATCTGTAATACCAACCTGTTGAAGCTGTTCTATCTGGCGTTCAATTAATGGTATGCCATCAACTGTCAGCAGTGCTTTTGGTTTATTTTGATTGATTGGTACCATTCTAAGCCCATAACCGGCAGCAAGAATAACTGCATTTTTGGGTTTTGTTTTATTTATATATTCTTTGGCTTTAATTGTAAGCTTAAGCTCTTCTGTAATAAAACCTTCCTTTTTTAAACCTGTAATTGATTTATTAACCAGGCCAAGAGAAAAAGAAAGCTTTTCGGCAAGCTGGCGTTGATTACAATTTTTTTGTTTTTTTGAGAGTTCACGTAAAATTAAAAATTCATTTTTGTTCACGAAATCAATTATATCAAAGTTTTGTGAACAGGTCAAATTATAAGATTTTAATTGTAATTATTTGCATATTTTTTTGTTTAATTATAAAATATATAGAAAGGAATTTTGATAATGATTAATTTTACAGTCGGTCCAGTACAGATGGATGAAGAAACTAGAAAAATGGGCATGGACCAGATTCCCTATTTTAGAACTCCCGAATTTTCAGAAATTATGAAAGAAAACGAAAAGCTTCTCTGTAAGTTTTTTGATGCCCAACAAGATTCACGTGTAATTTTTATGACCGGATCAGGAACCGCAAGTATGGAAGGCGGAATCCTTAATTTCTTTACTCCCAGCGATAAGCTTCTTGTTGTAAATGGTGGCAGCTTTGGTCACCGCCTTGTTGAACTTTGTCAGATTCACGAAATCCCATTTACAGAAATAAAACTTGAATATGGAAAAGCCCTTACTAAAGAAATTCTTTCTGAATACGAAAATTCCGGCTATACAGGAATGGCTTTACAGCTTTGCGAAACCTCTACAGGAGTCCTTTATGATATGAATCTTGTCGGAGATTTTTGCCAGAGAAACGGATGTTTTCTTTTTGTTGATGCAGTAAGTGGTTTTCTGGCAGATAAAATCTCAATGAAGACAATGCACATAAATGCAGCAATTACAGGAAGTCAGAAAGCTCTTGCACTCCCCCCTTCTATGAGTTTTACAGTTATGGACACCCAAGCTCAAAAACGCTGTTATAACAATAAAGTAAAGAGCATGTACTTTAATTACGCAGATTATTTAAAGAATGGAGAAAGAGGTCAAACTCCATTTACACCTGCAGTTGGAACAC
>JAILBH010000015.1 GCA_024681195.1 Treponema sp. | reverse complement strand
CTTAATCATAGGTACAAAAATCACAAACAAAAGTTCAATCACAAGCGCCGGAAGATAGTTTGCAGTTTTAATTTTTTTGAGTCCAAGAAGATTTATACCAATCATAATAATGAGCGCACCACCACAGGCAGAAACTTCGTTCATAATAAGATCGGTTACATAAGGCTGAAGAACTCCAGACAAAAGTGTAAGTCCGCCCTGGTAAATCAGAATCATAAAGATCGAAAACATTGTTCCAATACCCATGGCAGCAGTAAACGAAATTGCCATAAAGCCGTCCAGAATAGATTTTGTAAATATGATTGTATAGTCGTGTTCAATTCCGGCTTTAAAGGAACCTACAATTGACATGGCGCCAACACAGAATAAAACGGAAGAATTAAGAAATGCATAGGCAAAGTTATGGTTTGAAGAAGTTGAAATCTGTGCCAGCTCGATTTCAGGCTGCTCCTGTGCAGGCACATTCTTTTTTGCACGTTTAACAGTCTTTTGTTCGAGCCAGTCTCCAAGCCGGAGGATTGCACCATCTATATCCAGCGCATAACCGATAATGGCACCAATAATAAGCGAAAGGGCCAGAAAAACAATGCTGTCATACTTAAAAGCCATCTGAATGCCAATTACAAGACTTATAATTCCACAGGCAGTCTGAATCATACCGGAAAGTTCTTCTGTAAATTTTTTGGAAAACAAAAGACCAATAATAGAGCCAAGAATAACCGCTCCACAGTTTACAAATACAGCAATCATTTTTTTACCTCAAAAAAAAAGGGAACTGCTTTGCTGCAGTTCCCTAAGTTGCGGAGGAGCCGACTTGAACGGCCACGACTCTCGTCACAAGCACCTCAAGCTTGCGTGTCTACCAATTCCACCACCCCCGCATGGGAGTGAGCTACACTGGATTCGAACCAGTGACCCACGCCTTAAAAGGGCGTTGCTCTACCTACTGAGCTAGTAGCCCATCACATTCAAGAGAATGTTTTAATATATTATAGGTTTTGGTTACTTGTGTCAATAGCCGAAAAAGTCATTATTGAAAAAAAGAATTCGATATGCTATGATTCTTTTAATTGTAAAATGTTTTACGAGAGTTTATTAAAAACATTTTTATTCGAAGGGGTTTTCTTATGAAAAAACTTTTATCTATGCTGGCTGTTCTCTTTGTTCTTGGAACAGTAAATGTATTTGCACTTGGCATTGGTCCTCAGGGTGGTTACACAGTAAATGGTGCTCCTAGTGGTGCCCTTACTTTTAAAGTAGCTTCTGCACCTTGTGTATTTGCTGTTAACGCAGACTTTGGCGACACTGTTGCTATTGGTCTTACAGCAGACTGGTGGATTGCAAATCCTAAAATTGAAGGAACATGGGGCTATTATTATGGTGTTGGACTTGCAGGAAGCATAAATGTAGGCAATAACAACGCACTGTTTGTTGGTGGCCGTGCACTTCTTGGAACTAATGTCTTCCTTATCAACAAATTCATAGAGCTCTATCTGCAGGCAGCATGGCAGCCGGGTATTAACATCGACAATGGAATCCATCCTACTTTCAGCCAGGTTCCACTCAATGTTGGTCTCCGCTTCTGGTTCTAACCCAAATTAAAAAATGATTGTTCAAAAGCCGTTCTTACAGGGACGGCTTTTTTTATACTTGTTAATCAAACCTTCATATATTATAATAAAACAAGAGGTAGTAAAAATGGTAATCAAAGAATCAGCCGAAATGTATCTTGAAACAATTCTTGTTCTTTCTAAAAAGGGCTCTGTCCGCGCAATAGATATTGCAAAAGAAATGAATTTTTCTCGTCCTTCTGTAAGTGTTACCTTACACAATCTTGAAAAGGAAGATTACATTTCTATCGAAGGTGATCAGACTATCAAGCTTTTGCCAAAGGGTCAGGAAATAGCAAAAACAATTTATGAGCGTCATACAATTCTCACAGAATTCTTTGAACAGCTTGGTGTAAAAACAGCAATTGCTGTTGCCGATGCCTGCAAAATTGAACACGACATCAGTCCTGAATCATTCAAAGCAATCAAAAAGCTTGTAAAAAACAATAAGGCTGCAAAATAAACTTATCAGGGGGATTAGCCTTCCCCCAAAACCTCATTCCTAAATCTCATCTATAACTATTGAACAACACTCATTTTTTTATTATTATAGTAAGACATTATATTTTATAATAAGCGAATAATTTTTTTTAAAAGAGGTATTAATATGGCTTGGGATATTTCAAAAGTAAGAAATATCGGTATCAGTGCCCACATTGACTCTGGAAAGACAACAACTTCTGAACGTATCTTGTTCTACTGTAACAAGATTCACGCAATTCACGA
>JAILBH010000194.1 GCA_024681195.1 Treponema sp. | reverse complement strand
TATTGTAGTACCATCTGCATTTATCGTATTTTGATTAACAGACTTAGTTACACAACCGGCCATTGTTTTTGCCTCAGCCTGTGTCGTTTCTCCAGGTAAACCTGTTTTTATCTGGACACTTTCAATTGTGTAATCATCGTCATAAACATTTTGAACACAGTGCTCAATCTTATAAGATGTAAGAGAATTGGTAAGCCACACGGCTTCATAGACATGGTTTTCAAGACCAAATGTTTGAGAAACAATTGTATCCCAATCACAAAAGCGTGCGCCGTCTTTGGCTGGTTCTGTAATAGCAGGAACAATTGCTTCATAAAGACCGCTAACTGTTTTTTGTTCAGAATTATCGGACCACTTTCCGCCGTTTGCATTAAATGTATAAGTTATTCTTTTGCGGTCATAATAAACCTTTACGACAGTTGATCCATCAGCTTTAATTTTTTTCTGACTTATTTCCTCCGCTGTAAAACCCTGATATTCTTTTGCAGCAGCGGCAGTTGTAGAATCTATTTTTCCGGTTAAAGTTTGTGTAGCCTTTGAATCAAGACCAAAAGTTCTTCCATCAGCAGACTGTAGCCAGTGCTCAACATAATAGCTTACATCTTCATCGATTTCCACAGGATCATCGGTTTTGGTACCGGTATCCTCGGCTGGCTCATTTTGCTCAGGGGTATCTTTTTGCTCAGGAGTTTCTTTTATCTCAGGTGCATCTTTTTTCTCTATAGTATCCTTTTTCTCAGTATTATCCTTTTTCTCAGCATTATCCTGAGCCTCGGGAACTGCCGGAGTCTCCAATGATTTTTTTAATTCATCAAACTGATTACTGCAGGCTGCAAAACCAAAAACAAACATCATTCCAGCAAGAATGCTGATAATTCTAAAACTTTTTTTCATAACCTGCTCCTTCTACTTAAATAAATACAATAAACCAATTCTGGCACCAATATATGTAAGAACACTTTCTTTCTGAGGAACAACAGTAACCACAGGAGAAAGATCAAGCTCTACCCTGTTATCAAGAAATTTTGGATGGCTAAAACGAATGGAAGGATTTACCTGTACCGCTAAATCAAAATAAAGCTTATTGGGTAAACTGCCCGCCTGCTGAATAACATTTGATTCCTGAACCATACATCCAGCCTCAACAGAAGGCTCAAATGAAAAGCCAGATTCACCAAAATTTAATGAATACCATAAACCAAGAGACTGGGTAAATTGTTTTGTATAAAGGATTCGTTCATCTTTAGGAAGTGCCACAGCAAACTGGAACCTTGCTAAAAGTCCAAAATTATCCATGAGTGATAATTCCGCAGAAACGCCCTCGGCTACAACGTTTGAATAGTAATCAGAAACTTCACCCAGCGGAAACTGACTTGAACCATACAAGCCGGCACGTAATTGTTGAGAAAAAGCAAATGAAGAGAATACAAAAAGATAAAAGGCAAAAAACAACGACTTTTTACATATTGCTGTACGTTTTATAAATGACATAATTAGATTATATCGTAGAAGAATTTAAATAGCAACTTCCTTTTTTTTGAATAGTGGTGTAAAATAATTATATGGGAACCTCATCTAATCTAAGTTCAATAATTCGGTTTTATGCCGAAAAACAAAAGTCTCCTTTTATTGATTTGCGTGAATTTTGTACCTGGATTAAAAAGTATGCGGAGCATCATGTCGAAGAACAGGCCGAGCTTGTAAAGTATCTTGGAGATCCAACAAATACTGTTACTGCAGAATTAACCGGTCTTGAACAGAAGCATCTGGCAGCTGTAATTCCAAACGGTAACAAAAAGATGATCGTTTCCATTGCTTTCTTTTCTGCAAAATATGCAAACCTTTATAAGGAACTGGTTAAAAACGAAAGCATTCCTTATCCTGTAGAGCAGGATCTTCCTAAGAAATTCCCAACAGCAATTCTGGAACGCAAAGCCGCTCAGGATTATTTTATTCAGAATATGAATGAGGAACCTCAAAAATCGCAGAACCTTTATGTTGTGGCTTTTCCTCGTGATTTGCCGGCACTTTTGCTGCCAGCCTGTGTACCAATCAAACTGCTGATTGAATCGGCACAGATGAAAATCCGAAAGGTTCTTAAAAAAGAAGAATATCACGATTATTTTTTAAAAAAGCTGCGTTCTGCTAATCCTGCCAAAGAAATTTCTGTTAAGAATTTTTATAGCTCTTTTGTTGATAAGGATTACAACGGCTATATTGATGTAACTGACGGGGACCAGTATTACCTTTGGAACCAGCTTTGTTATTTTGTGCGCCAGGATTTTGAAAAAATTCAGGACCGTACTTCTGATGATACAAGCGTTCTTCAGGCAATTTCTATTTCCGAAATTCACAGTTCTTATCTTAAAGAAAAATTTCATACCGACCGTAAGCGCGAAGAAGCATTAAAGGAACTCCAGGTTTGTCTTGGGAACCCTCCTTACTTCTTTTCTCCGGCACAGATTCTTAAATTCCAGGATAAGCACGGAAAGCTTTTGTATGGTCAGTATTCGGAAGAAGATCTTAAAGAAACCCTGCTCAAGCTTTCTACAGAAAGCGAAGACAATACACTGCCGGAGCTTGTAATCTTTAAGGTTGCTTCGGGCACACAATATTATATTTACAAAAAGAAGGTCATTTCGCTCATTGTCCGACTTTGTAATGAGGCACACAACAACGTAAAAGATATTCTTGTAAAAAAATGGTATGAAGCACTGCTTGAATATTCAAAGCTTCCGGAAATGACAAACAATGACAAGTTCGAAAAGAAGCTCGAAAAGCTTGTAGAAGAAAATTCGCCGGTTCTTTTTGCTCTGCTTAATGCAACCTTTATTACCCTTCTTTCTGCAGAAAAGAATTATGATGATTCCTTAAGCACTCTTCAGCTTTTCTCTGATGGGAAGCTTCTTCCATACAGTCATCTTCTTATGCTTAAAAGAGACGACATTCTTTCCGAGGCAAAAACAAGACTTCCATTTATTTATACAATTCCATTTATTTCGTGGCTCATCGGTTTGTTCCGCGCCAGGAAAATTGAAAAGCAGAAGCAGGCTGCAAAAGAGCAAAAATCTTCTGTCGACGCAATGGATATTCTTGAAAACGAAGAAGGCGACAAAAA
>JAILBH010000191.1 GCA_024681195.1 Treponema sp. | reverse complement strand
TATCTGCTCCATATTTACCAAAAAACAATTATCCTTTCAGTGAACCTGGTTGCTATTCAATTCCTATCCCTCAAGATGGAATCATGTCTTCCGTATGGTATAATGGTCCTTCTATTATTAAAAATGAATATGGTAATGCCGAAATATCATACTATATAATTCCAATTCCAACCGGAAACAGAAAATATGTTCCTTCATACACAATAGAGGAGCTTGAAACATACTACAAGGATCTCAGAGAAACTATCGACTACCCTTACGATTCAGATCCAAACATAACCGAAAATAAAATTGGTATTCCTTATGGTGATCTTAAAGACGGTTTCTATACTATATCTATTGTAACACAAGACGTAAATAATAACAGGGCTGTAGAAACATATCCGTTTATTAAAAACAGTTTAGGGAAGCTCCCATATACAATGGAACGCTATTCACAATATTGGGAATTTACACTTGATCCAAGTAAAAATCCAGAAATAAAACGTATACTTGTTGGTGAAAACCAGTATAAGCCTTCTGTTGAAATTTACTTACAATGTTGCAATTTTTATACGGAAAACCAGCCTGCAGTTTGGGACAGTAATAACAATAATAACCAAATCCTTTATGAACCAGGAACAGGTGACTCCGCAGACCTTTATACAAAAACTTTGGAAGAGCCTATCATACCTTATAATGAAATAGACAATAACCCTAACGGCGGTAGATGGTACAGAATCAGAGCTATTTATGGCTTTAATGATTCTGACTCTACAAGTGGAAAAGGTTTCTATGATTATGAATATAAATTCCTTGGAAACCCTGACTGTGCAATGACCAACTGTGTAGAGGGAATAAATGGTATTCAAGTTTACTGCGATAATAAAGTCCTTGCACATACAATGTATTCCAAGACAAAACTAACAGATTCAAAATATGTTAAGAATGCTGCAAGTATCTGGGAAAACGAAGGTGCAGAGATAGGACTCCGTATCATTAATAATGAGCCATGTGAGGATAATGACGAAGGGTTGCTTTTAAAACCTGTCAAAATATTAACATACAGTGCAAGTATTTATGACTTTGTCCCTACAGGTTATTATTACACAACAATCTTCCATTTTGCCAACGGCACTGTAGCAATGACCGACATCAAGCAAAAGCAATAAAAAAAGGGGGTCAAATTCGACCCCCTTTTTTTAATACATTTCTCATGACATCCTCCTGCAAAATCACTATAATCTATAATAAACGTCATTGCGAACCGAAGTTGTAGATTGCTTCGTCATTTCATTCCTCGCAATGACTTAGGAGTTTTTAAATGAAAAAAATTATTTCCGGAAAGGTTCGCGAAGTTTACGACCTGGAAGATGGACGCATGGTAATTGTTACAACAGACAGAATCTCTGCATTTGATGTTATTCTGCCAACCATGATTACAGATAAGGGAAAGGTGCTCAATGCACTGGCTAACTTCTGGTTTGATTATACAAAGGACATTGTAAAAAACCACATGATTTCGAGCGACCTTAAGGATATGCCTGCAGAATTCCAGAAACCGGAATTTGAAGGACGCACAATTCTTGTAAAGAAGCTCAAGATGATTCCTTACGAAGTTATTGTTCGCGGCTATATGTTTGGTTCTATGTACGAAGCTTACAAGCGCGGCGAACCTTTCCTTGGTCATAAATTTGATAAAGAATATAAGCAGGCCGAAAAGCTTGACCAGCCTATCGTAACTCCTTCTACAAAGGCAGAAGAAGGCCATGATATAAACGTAACACTCCAGTATATGAAGGATGATCTTGGCGAAGAGCTTGGAACAAAGATTGAACAGGCTGCTCTTGCAATCTACAAAAAATGCTACGAGCACGCTAAGGCAAACGGCATCATCATTGCCGATACAAAGTTTGAATTTGGTCTTGATGAAAACGGCGACCTTGTTCTTGGCGACGAAGTTCTTACTCCGGACAGCTCACGCTTCTGGGATGCATCAAAGTACGAAGTTGGTGGAAGCCCTGCAAGCTACGACAAGCAGTTTGTCCGCGACTGGCTCAAGGAACACAACCTTGCCGGCGACCCTAACATCAAAGAGATTCCTGCTGATGTTGTTGCTAAGACAAGCGCTATTTATAAGGAATGTCAGGAAAGGATTTGTCATGTGTAGGTGAAAAAGGCGAGCAGTGCGGAGCGTTTTTCACTGGTGTTCAATAAAAGAAAAAAGACTGTTTTGCAATGCAAAACAGTCTTTTTTTATCTCTATTTATTTCATCAATTCCTTATACTTTTGTGCCAATCGCTTTGACTTAACCGCAGCCAAACCACAGTAGTTGCTTGGATGTTCAAAGAAGTTTGCAGGATTTTCAACTCCGAGTTTTTCCAGCTGGGCTGTGATGTCGGCATATTCTTTTTCATGAGTTTTAAGAACTTCAAAGAAGGTCTTGCCGCTCTGCTCTGCTTCAAGCGTAATCTTTCGGATAACTTCGTGGCCGTCGTTGTAGCCTGCTTCGCCAAGAAGAATGTAAGCCGGTTCTGCAAGAACGCCACCCTTTACTTTACCACCGGCATTTTCGAGGTTGCGTGCCATACCTTCCTTGTCTGCCTGTAAGCCCTTCACAACACTGTTCATACGGGCAACTGCCATTGTAAAGCCGCTTACATAATCTGCAATAAAGCGCTGGCTTGCAGAGTTTGTAAGGTCTCTCTGGTGCTCACTAATCTGGTCCATATAGAAAGTAATTACTCGTGGGCACATTGCCTTCCACAAAGACTTTACATGTTCGCTGTTCCAAGGGTTACGCTTTTGAGGCATTGTCGAGCTTCCAACCTGTGTGGCTGCAAAGTATTCAAAAACTTCTCCAATTTCGCTGCGCTGGAGGTTACGAAGGTCATCTGCAAGGTTTGCAATAATACCAAAGGCTACATTCATCTCGAGCAAAAGGCGCAAAACATATTCAGGTTCAACAAGCTGGTTTGAATATTCACTTGGCTGAAGGCCTAAGAATTCTACATAAGTGCGTTCCAGTTCTTCCGGGTCTTTTACAATCATCGACGGGCCGTTGTAGCTTCCAACTGGTCCGGCAAGCTTACCAACAAGTCCCTTGCTCAATTCTTCAATCTTCAAAATTGACTTACCAAGACGGCTTACAAATTCTGCAATAGACCAACCGAATGTAATTGGAACTGCATGCTGTCCGTGAGTACGTCCAACCTGTGGAGTTGCGCATTCACGTTCTGCAATATCGCAAAGGTAATTTTCGAGTTTTTTAAGTTCTGGGAGCACAACATTCTGAGTAACATCACGCATACGGCAGCTAAGAGCTGTATCCAAAATATCAACCGATGTTGCACCAAGGTGAATAAGCGGACCAATGTCTGCGTCTACCTTAGTTTTCATTACGTTTACAAGAGCACGGATATTGTGCTTGGTTTTTTCTTCTTCTGTGTAAACTTCCTGAGGGTCAATGTTTGCAGCAACTTCATCAAGCTTGCGTGCAACCTCATCAGTCAACTGACCGCGGAGCTTAAGGTGAGCCTTTACAAGAGCCGCTTCGCACTTAGCGCAGGAACGGATAGAAGCTTCTTCCGAAATATATTTAGAAAGACCTGCGAATGCATCGGCCTCCGACAAAGAGTATCTGTGATCGATACAAGAAAGATTTTCAAAAATGTTTCGTGTTTCCATGTGGGCTATTATAGTAGATTTTTATAAAAGTGGGAATATATGAATTTTTTTGAAAACATTGTAGATTGCTTCGTCCGCTTCGCTACGCTCTGGGTCCTCGCAAGGAGCAGGATGATATTACTGAGTGATTTCGTCTTGCGGTCCCTGCGGTCCCTGCGATCCCTGCGGTCCCTGAGCTTGTCGAAGGGGTCGAAGGGTAACCACCGCGATTTTTCTTGCCCAGTAAATAAATGGGGTGTCGAGCAAACTTGTAACTACATAAATTACGTAGCAGGCTCCTGTAATTGCAACAAGTTCTCCAAAAGCATAGATTCCCCAGAAAGCACCAAAATTAAAAATCACAATGTTCACAAACTGACTGATAAGTGTAGAAAAATTGTTTCTGAACCAGAGCATTTTTTGATGGCTTCCGGTTCTTTTTTCGGTAATGCCCCACCACGCATGGTAAAGCTGAACATCAATCCATTCAGAAACAACATAGGCTATAAGACTTGCAATAAGCATGCGTGGAGTATTCGAGAACAATCCCTTTACAAAACCGCTAGCCCAGTCGCTTTCTGCCGGAATATAGTGAACCCACAAAAACGACAGAAGGATGAATGTAAGACTTGTAAGAATTCCAGCAAGAACACCCTTGCCTGCTTCTTTTTTGCCATAAATCTCGCTAAGGATATCTGTAGCAAGAAAGGTTGCTGCAAAAAGAGTGTTTCCCAAAGTCTGATCCATTCCAAAAGCATGAACAACAATTGTTACTTCAATGTTTGCAAAAACAGTTGCAATGCCAATCCAGGCAAATAAACCGCCTTTTCCAAACAGACGCAAAAACAAAATTGTTCCACCAAAAGAAACCAAAAGTGTAATGATTAAAAATAGTTCATTCATACGTGCCTCCTTGACAGGAAGTAAGAGTTGACCTGGTTTTATTTAACGACAGGAAGGACTTCGAACTGTCTGATGAATGAAATTAAAAAACTTTAACAAATTTAGACAAATGAATCAACCTGCAAAAGGTGTGCAGGCTACGGCTCTATAAATCCAACTGGTACATACCAACCTTTACTTTTTCGTAAAGCTCTTTTGCAGGCATTGGACGACCAAACAAATACCCCTGAATCTGCTCACAGCCGTTATCTTTTAAGAACTGGTAAGCTTCTTCGGTTTCTACACCTTCTGTAAGTGTACTCATGTTCAATTCTTTTGCCATGGTGATGATATTCTTTAAGATGTGGCGTGCCTTTGCATTGCCCGAAAATCCTGTAAGAAATTTCATATCAATCTTCATCATATCAAAGTCGTATTCCTTAAGAACATTTAATCCGGAATAACCGGCTCCAAAATCATCAAGCCAGAGGGCATAACCATTTTTGCGGAATTCTTTTAGAATTTCTTTTAGCTTTTCATCATTTTCAGAAAGTGTACTTTCGGTAACTTCAATGTGAATTAGTTTTTTATCAACATGATATTTTTGCAGACAGGCTTCAACATCTGTCGCAAGATTAAGAGAATCAAAATCTCGACGCGAAAAGTTTAATGAAACTGGAATAAGCGGAAGGTTGCGTTCTGTTATATAAACAAAATGCTGGCAGACTTTTTCTACAACAAACATATCAAGTTTATAAATCTGATAGTACTCCTCAAGCGTCTGAATAAAATCAACCGGAGACAAAAAACCATACTGAGGATCTTCCCAACGAGCCAGAGCTTCGAGTCCACAAAGCTTTCCACTTTCTGCATTTATAACCGGCTGAAAGAAAACCTTAATATATTCATTTTTGATTGCGCTATCTATATTATTAATAATGTACTGTTTTTTCTGAAAATTACTTGCCATTGAATCATCATATTCACAGTAATCATGATTATATTTTTTCTTAATTGAGTAGCAGGCATAACGCGCATGATCACAGGCAATCATAGGAAGGCAATCTCGATTTTCTGGTTTGTAACCACCGACTTTAAGACCAAGCTTAATATCATATTTCATTCCAAGCAGATTGCGTCTTATGGTCTGAAGCTTTTCCTGAACGGCCTCATTTTTTGTTAGTATGACAAAATTATCGTTTGAAAAATGAGCAACAATCGAATCCTTAAAAATGCGGTTTGTCATGTCGGCAAAATCTTTTAAGAATGCGTTACCTTCCCAAAAGCCGTATTTTTCATTCAGAATTTTAAAGTTTTCAATATCAAGAAAAAGAAAAATCAGGTTAGAAATATCTGTATCTTTGTCATGCATGAGCTCCAGCGCCTGACTGCGGAAATAATGCATGTTTGCAATTCCGGTTACTTCATCACTTATAGAAAGCTTAAGGAGAATTCCCTGCGCATGTTCAAGCTTTTCAGCCTTTTGTGCTTCCTTTATTTTTTGATGATAAGCATTAATGGCACTCATCAAAATGGAAATAAATACAATACAAAGATTTACCTTGGTTGCATAGGTTGCGGGAATTGCATTGTTACATAAGTAGAAAAACAGTATGTAAGATCCGCCTAACAAAAGAATGGTGTAAATTGGACGCCACACAACAAAACAAAAAACAAAAATTGTCATTGTCATGAGGTTTATAAACTGTTCGCCCTTAAGATAATCAAGGTAAGAAATATATATTCCAAAGCAGATTGCAACTATAGAAAAAAGATATTTTAAAACTTCCCAGAAAACACGGTTTGTATTTTGTTTTTTTCCATGCTTTAATGCATAAATAAAAAGAATGACTGCTGCAATAAGTAATGCAATATACCAGCCAATATGAATTATCAACCAGTCTGTTGTACGTCTAGTTTCTTCGTCAAACTGTCTTACTGTAACATTTATAATCATAAAAAGCTCAAGTATAATTACAACCGAAGAAACATAAAGACTTGAACGAATGTTTGATTTGTCAAAATAATCGTTTATATATGATGCATGTTTTCCAAGCCCTAAAAAGTTCTTAATTCTCTCTATCCATTTCATACCCTCCATTATATATCTGTTTCTATAAAAAGAAAAATTTTTTTATTTAAATTCGCCTGACCTGCTGGCGCACATTTTGCGGTATTTTCCAAGTCATCAAAAAATGATACAATTTAGTATTATGGATTTGATAAAAAAATTAGACGAATGCGAAGCACGCTTTAAGGAAGTTTCAGACCTTGTTATGGACCCTACCCTTGTAAAAGATCCAAAAAAATACAAGGATACTATGCGTGAACATGGTTATCTCACAGAATTATGCGCCCTTTATGATGAATATAAAAAGGTGCTCAATGGTATTAAAGATGCCAAAGAAATGATTACAAATGAAGATGACGTCGAAATGCGCGAAATGGCTCGTGAAGAACTTAAAGAGCTGGAAGAACGTCAACCAAAACTCGAAGAAGATATAAAGCTCAAGCTTGTTCCGCCAGACCCTCTTGATGAAAAGAATATTATTCTTGAAATCCGTTCGGCTGCCGGCGGTGATGAAGCAAGTCTTTTTGTACGCGACCTTTGGGAAATGTACACTCATCTTGCAGACCGCAAAGGCTGGAAGACAGAAACAATGGAAGCCCAGGAAACAGAAGTTGGTGGTTTTAACAAGATTGTTACATCTATAAGCGGAAAATTTGTTTACGGTACACTCCGCTGGGAATCTGGAGTTCATCGTGTACAGCGTGTTCCTCAGACAGAATCGCAGGGGCGCTTGCAAACCTCTACAGCAACAGTCGCAGTTCTTCCAGAAGCAGAAGAAACAGAAATTGAAATCAAACCGGGTGATGTTCGAATTGATGTAATGCGTGCCGGTGGACCTGGCGGACAGTGTGTAAACACAACCGACTCAGCAGTTCGTCTTACACATATTCCAACTGGCCTTGTTGTAATTCAGCAGGATGAAAAATCGCAGATTAAAAACAAAGAGAAGGCCTTCCGTGTTTTACGAGCCCGCTTATTCGATCTTGAAGAAAGCAAGAAGCAGGAAGAGCGAGCAGCAGCACGAAGCAGTATGGTTGGTTCCGGCGCCCGTTCCGAAAAAATCCGCACCTATAACTTCCCACAGGACCGCGTAACCGATCATCGCATTAACTACAGCGCCCACAACCTTCCTTCATTTATGATGGGAGAAATGGACGACATGTTAGATGCACTTAACGTTTACGCCAAGGAAGAGCAGCTGGCTGCAGATGTAACCAGCCTGGAAAGCAACGCATAGATAGGGGTCCCTGAGCCTGTCGAAGGGCCCCAACAAGGAGAGATATTATGGAAAAGTACACACTAAGAACCTTCAGAACTTTTGCCACAAAGCAACTGGAAGCAGTATCTTCTACTCCAGATCTGGATGTTCAGGTTTTGCTCCAGCATGCAATGCACTATGACAAAACTCAGGTTCTGCTTTTTTCTGATAATCATATTCCAGATGACAAACTGGAATGGCTTTACAACGCTCTTGAACAGAGAGAATCTGGTCTTCCTGTTGCCTATATTACAGGTCACAAAGAATTTTACGGCTTTGATTTTTTTGTAACTCCACAGGTGCTTATTCCAAAACCAGATACCGAAATCCTGGTAGAACGCGCACTTGAACTAATTCTGGAAAAGATGGAAGACAGTTCTAACAGCGAGCCTTTGCAAATCTGCGACATGTGTACCGGCAGCGGCTGTATTGGTATTTCCGTTTTAAAAACTCTTTATGCTATAGATAAAATCCCTGTAGAAAAGCTTCCTCAAATAACAATGGTAGATATAAGTGAGCCTGCTCTTGAAGTTGCAAGAAAAAATGTTGCAACCCTTTTACCGGAACAGAGCCTTGTAGAAAAATTTACTTTTATAAACTCAGACCTTTTTGAAAAAGTAGAAGGCCGCTTTGATCTTATTCTTGCTAATCCGCCTTATGTTCCAACCAGCATGGTAGATGAACTTTTGACTGATGGAAGAAACGAACCACGACTGGCTCTTGATGGAGATGCCGACGGAACAGCTCTTATAAAAAAACTTATAATTCAGTCTTGCGAACACCTTGCGTTTAACGCTACAATTCTAATGGAAACTGGTGAATACAATGCTCTTCAGACAGCAGAATTTGCCAAGTTCCAGGGGTTCTCTGCTCAGGTCCACACAGACCTGGAAGGTGAATATCGCAATGTTGAATTAACTAAATGAGTTTAAAACAAGTTTTTCATTCGGACATAGACAATCCTCATCAATTGCTGCAGGAATTTTTTGCGGCTAATGACTATTTTTCTGAAGAAGAAAAAGCACAGATTACCCAAGCCTGGGAATTTCTTGTAAGCACTACTTCGAGCGAAATCCGTTCCAGCGGTGAGCCTTATTATGTTCATCCACTCAGAGTTGCACAGATTCTTGCACAGAATAAGCTTGATTCTCAGACAATTGTTTCTGCCCTGCTGCATTCAATCAATCAGCATGGCGCAACCTCTGAACAGGTCAGGCAAAAATTTGGTCCGGTAATTGCAGATATTACCGACACAACAAATAAAATTTTAAATATTCCGATTAACCCCAAAACAATTCATCAGTCAGATTCTATCCGCAAAATGTTTTTTGCAATGTCTGATGATGTAAGGGTTCTTTTTATTACACTGGCCGATCGTCTTGACCGCATGAGAAACATTAAAAATCTGCGACGTGAGTATCAGGTTATTATTGCCGAAGCTGCAATAAGTGTATGGGCTCCTCTTGCAGATAGAATGGGAATGCAGGCCGAAAAAAATGAATTCGAAGATCTGAGTCTTAAATATACAAACCCGGATGCTTTCCTTCAGATAAAGGCAATCGTAAGTCAGAAGTCAGATGAACGCGCAGAATATCTTGGAAAAGCAACCCAGGCAATATACAAAGCTGCCGAAAAAATGAACCTGAGCATTACAATCCAAAGTCGTGCCAAGCATTTTTATTCAATTTATCAGAAGATGAGAAAGCGCAATAAAGAAGCCGGCGAACTTTATGATTTGCTTGCACTTCGAATTTTGTGTAACACCCCAGCCGAATGTTATGCGCTTGTTGGAATTGTTCACAGCCTGTGGAAGCCAATGGACGGACGCTTTAAAGATTATATTGCAATGCCAAAGTCCAACGGTTATCAGTCGCTGCATACAACTGTTATGTGCGAAGGAAAACCTTTAGAGATTCAGATTCGTACAGTTGATATGCACAACATGGCCGAACACGGAATTGCTTCTCACTGGCTTTATAAAAAGGGAACCAACCGCGACCTTGTAGAAGCAGACAAGCTTGATATTATGAACAGGCTGCAGGCATTAAAGCAGGCTTCTCTTTCTGACGAAACAAGCTTTTCGGAGCTCAAGGACGAGCTGCTTGGAGATGAAATTTATGTATTTACTCCAAAGGGCGATGTAAAACGATTGCGCGCCGGAGCTACAGCCATTGACTTTGCTTATGCCATTCACTCTGGAATTGGTGAAAAAATTGTTGCTGCAAAAGCCAATGGGAAAATCATACCGCTCAACCGGCCGCTGCAGAATACGCAGATTATCGAGATTATTACAAACCCACAGGCTCACCCAACAGAGGCACAGCTTAATATTGTAAAAACAACAAAGGCTCACCAAAAGATTCACAGCTGGCTCATGGCTAATGATCCAACTTTTAGTGAACGTGTAAGTGCTGCCCAGACACAACAGACTTCTACAACAGGCTCTGCTGCTCCGGAACGCCCCGAAAAAAAGCGCCGTCCAAAAAAGGGCATTCCACCAGAACAGATTTCTTATCCCGACAAAAA
>JAILBH010000153.1 GCA_024681195.1 Treponema sp. | reverse complement strand
AAAATTACCTGTGTTTCTATGGGAAATCCTCATGCAGTTGTTTTTATTGACTGCAAACCAAGAGATTTTCCTGTTTGCGCGCTTGGGCCGTTTTTTGAAAATCATGAATTTTTCCCGGAACGAACAAACACAGAATTTGCTTTTGTAGAAGACAGACGCACAATCTGGATGCGGGTTTGGGAACGGGGAACCGGCGAAACCTTAGCCTGTGGAACCGGAACCTGTGCAACAGTTGTAGCTGCAATTTTAAACAACCTTGTAGATGCCGGAGAAAAAATTACCGTTCATCTTGTAGGCGGAGACTTGGAAATTGAATGGAGCGGAAAGCCGGAAGACAGCGTCTTTATGACAGGTCCTGCTCAGACAGTATTTACAGGAGAAATTGACTTATGAAAATTAATAAAAACTTTTTAGATCTGGAAGAATCTTATCTTTTTTCTACGGTAAATAAAAAAACTCGGGAATTTGCAGCAGCTCACCCGGATGCAGACATAATAAAGCTTTCGATTGGTGATGTTACGCGGCCAATCTGCCCTGCAGTAATTGATGCAATGCACAAAGCTGTAGACGAAATGGCAGATGAAAAAACCTTCCGCGGATATCCTCCGGAGCAGGGTTATGATTTTGTGCGCCAGAAGATTCTGGAAAAGGATTATCTTGAACGCGGCATAAGCTTACAGCTGGACGAGATTTTTCTTTCTGATGGTGCCAAATCCGACTGCGGAAACATTGGAGATATTTTTGCAACCGACAATACTGTTGCAATCTGCGATCCTGTGTACCCGGTTTACATAGACACAAACATAATGAACGGCCGCAAAAACAAAATAATGATTTTGCCCTGCAGTGCAGATAACGGATTTTTGCCGGAGCTTCCGGCTGCCGGGGCATCTGTAGCAGACATAATTTATTTGTGTTTCCCGAACAATCCTACTGGTACTGTTGCTTCAAAAGACTATCTTAAAAAATGGGTAGATTACGCAAATGCAAATCACAGCCTTATTCTTTATGATTCTGCCTACGAAGCATTTATTACAGATCCTGCAATTCCAAAATCAATTTATGAAATTCCTGGTGCAAAATCTTGCGCAATAGAGCTTCGTTCGTTTTCTAAAACTGCAGGCTTTACGGGGCTCCGCTGCGGTTATACAGTTGTTCCGCATGAGCTTGTTTTTGAAGGAACAGAGCTTAATAAATTGTGGTTTCGCCGTCAGTCAACCAAATTTAACGGAGTTTCGTATATTACTCAGAAGGCTGCAGAGGCGGTATATTCAGACCAAGGCCAGAAGCAGATTCTGGAAAATCTTATGTTTTACCGCGAAAACGCAAAGATTATTTTTGAAGGCGTAACTGCTGCAGGCTTTAAAGCATTTGGAGGAGAGCATTCTCCTTATGTGTGGCTCAAGATTCCACAAGGCTTTACAAGCTGGAGCTTCTTTGACGAGCTATTGGAAAAGTGTAATGTTGTTGGAACTCCAGGAAGCGGATTCGGCAAGATGGGAGAAGGTTACCTTAGACTAACAGGCTTTGGTAGCCGCGAGCGTACAATAGAAGCAATCGAACGAATTAAAAAAACTTTTGGAAAAAAATAAAAATTTTTTAAAAAATATGTTGACATATTTTTTATGAAGTTATATAAAGGAAATATCAAACGGCAATGAGGTCGCAGAAGGATATTTCTGCGACCTTTTTGTTTTTATAAGAATTCTGGCAAAGGCGCTGTGTTTTTTCCTGGGAGACGTCCCGGGAATATAAGCACAGCGCCTTTTCTATTTTGAGAGGAAAAATTATGGATGAAGTAACATCAATTTTTGGAGAAAACGTTTTTAACGAAACGATTATGAAGGCTCGGTTGCCAAAGGAAACTTACAAGCAGCTGATGAAAACAATCGAAGGTGGAGAAAAGCTTGAACCTTCTGTTGCGACAATTGTTGCTAACGCAATGAAAGACTGGGCAATCGAAAAAGGTGCAACCCACTTTACACACTGGTTCCAGCCGCTCACTGGTGTTACTGCCGAAAAACACGACAGCTTTATCCAGCCAATCGACGGTGGAAAAGTTATCATGGAATTTTCGGGCAAGGAGCTTGTTCAGGGTGAACCTGATGCTTCGAGCTTCCCAAGTGGTGGAATCCGTGCAACCTTTGAAGCCCGCGGTTATACAGCCTGGGATCCAACTTCGTTTGCTTTTATAAAGGACGGAACTCTTTGTATTCCAACCTGTTTCTGTTCTTACACAGGAGAAGCATTGGACAAAAAGACTCCGCTCCTCCGCTCAATGGAAGCAATCAGTAAACAGGCTGTTCGTGTGCTTCATATGTTTGAAGGAAACGAAGCTGTTACTTCTGTAAAGACAACAGTAGGACCTGAGCAGGAATACTTCCTTGTAGACAAATCTGTTTATGATCAGCGTGAAGACTTGATTTATACAGGTCGTACACTCTTTGGAGCTAAATCTCCAAAAGGACAGGAGCTCGAGGATCATTACTTTGGTATGATTAAACCACGTGTTCAGGACTTCATGAAGGATTTGAACAAGGAATTGTGGAAGCTTGGAATTCTTGCCAAGACAGAACATAACGAGGTTGCTCCTGCTCAGCACGAGCTTGCACCAATTTTTAATACAACAAATATTGCCTGTGACCACAACCAGCTCATGATGGAAATTATGAGAAAGACTGCTTCTAAACATGGAATGGTTTGTCTGTTGCACGAAAAACCATTTGCAGGTGTAAACGGAAGCGGTAAGCACAACAACTGGTCTATAAGCACAAACACAGGAAAGAACCTGCTTGATCCTGGAGCAACACCAGAAAGCAACGCTCAGTTCCTTATCTTCCTTTGTGCTGTAATTAAGGCTGTTGACGAGCACCAGGATCTGCTGCGTATTTCTGTAGGTACTGCAGGAAACGACCATCGTCTTGGAGCAAACGAGGCACCTCCGGCAATTATTTCTATGTTCCTTGGTGATGAGCTTAGCGCTATCCTTGATTGTCTTGAGCAGGGAAAACCATACGGTGCACACGCAAAAGAAAAAATGCAGATTGGTGTTACTGTACTTCCAGACTTCAACAAGGATACAACAGACCGAAACAGAACTTCTCCGTTTGCATTTACAGGAAACAAGTTCGAGTTCCGTTCTCTTGGTTCAGGCGATTCAATTGCCTGTGCCAACATTATGCTCAACACTGTTGTTGCAGATTCTTTGTGTGAGTTTGCAGATCAGCTCGAAAAGAGCAAGAATTTCCAGAAGGATCTTCATGAATTGATTTTGAAAACAATCCGCGAACACAAGCGCATCATCTTTAACGGAAACGGTTATGATGAGTCGTGGGTTAAGGAAGCCGAAAAGCGTGGTCTTTTGAACCTCAAGACAACACCGGAAGCTTTGAAGTATTTCCCTTCTGCCGAAAACCGCGCTCTGTTCAAAAAACACGGTGTATTCAGTGATTCAGAGGTTTCAAGCCGCTTTGAGATTCAGAATGAAAACTACTCAAAGATTATCAGCATAGAAGCCCTTACAATGATTGATATGACCCGAAAGCTTTATCTGCCTGTTTCAAGTGCATATTCAAAGCAGCTGGCCGATACAATCAACGCTAAAAAGGCCTGTGGAATTTCTGATGAAGGCTTTGAAGGAGAGCAGCTCAAAAAAGTCAGCGCACTTACAAGCTGCATTTACAAAAAGCTTGGTGCCCTCGAAAAAGCTGTATCTGATTCAAAGAGCGTAGACGGTGCTTCTGAAGTAGCAATGTTCTACAAAGATACAGTAATTCCTGCAATGAACGAGCTTCGTGCTAACGTTGATGAAATGGAAGGTCTTGTGCCAGAAAGCCAGTGGCCTGTTCCAAGCTACGGAAAAATGCTGTTTAGCGTAAAATAAACTGTAAAGAATCATAAAAGCCCGAGCTGTTACAGCAAATTGTTGTGACAGCTCGGGCTTTTTTTTGCCAAAAATAGAAATGGTGTGATACAATATAAGACACTATTCGGAGGCTATTTTGAAAAAAGTATTATTCTTTTTCTTATTCGTTGTTTTTACAGCAGGTTCTATTTTTGCTTTTGAAACACGAGATGTTAATTTATCTATTATTGCAGGAACAAAATCAGATTCTGCAGACTGGACAATTTATTATGATACTGATGGCAATATAAAAATTGGAGAAATTAATCCGGGCGATAAGTTCAAAACAAAAGAAATTCGCGTTAAAGTTATTGAAGACTTTTATTGGATTAGTTATCAAATCTGGTGCAACGTTCAAAAAAACGATATAGACGGATGGGTGCTGATAAAACACGTTTCAGATAATCCCTATGAAAATGGAAACTGGACTTTTTTAGAAACGCTTAAAAAAGGGAGAAAGAATTATTATGTTTATAAATATGAAAGCTCTTCAATTAAAGTAATTGATAATGTTTGGTTAAGAAAAACTCCATGGGTAGCAGATGATAATAAAATAGTTTTAATTGGGGGGAAAAAATCTGACGAATATGTTACACCCTTGAAAATTGTAAAACAAAAAGACATTCAGGTAGATAATGATGAAACAATAGAAAATCATTGGTTATATGTTGATTATAAAGGAGAACAGGGCTGGATTTTTGGTGGATATACAACAGATCGTTTTGGAGCCGCCGTAAATTATTTTGCGCCGGAAGAAGTTGTTCTTGAAGCTTTTGATGCAAGTATAGTTAAAGGAGTTTCGGGAGCGGCTGTTATAAAAATTGTATACCTTGTGCTCAAGATTTTATTAATTGCTGCAGTTGTTTTTGTCTGTGTCTTCCTGTTAATAAAATTTCGAAAAAAGCTGATTCCGCGTTTTCATAAAAAAGCCGCTCCTATAGAAAACGAAGAAGCCGCTCAGGATATAGAAGCAAGACAAAAAGAAAATGACGAATTTGAAAAACAGAAATTCTTTAAAGAAAAAGAAGAGCTCAAAATTCATGACAGAATTTCTGCAATCTTAAAATATATGAATGAAGGCTTGTACGGAAAGGAAGAAGTAATCAGACTTACACTTCTTTCTGCAATTGCCGGAGAAACAATATTTTTTATGGGACCTCCGGGAACTGCAAAGTCAATGATTGCAAGACGAATGCAGCTTGCCTTTAGTGATAATACTTCCTGGTTTGAATATTTGATGAGCCAGTTTTCTACTCCGGATGAAATCTGTGGACCAATTTCGCTTAGAAAGCTTGGACACGATAAATATGTGCGATTAACAAATGGTTATCTTCCAAAAGCAAATATTGCTTTCCTTGATGAAATCTGGAAGAGTGGACCTGCAATTTTGAATACGCTCTTAACAATCATAAATGAAAAAATTTATCACAACGGAAACAAGCCGGAGAAGGTTCCATTAATTGCCCTTGTTGCAGCTTCAAACGAGTTCCCGGAAAAGAACAAAGGCCTCGAAGCTCTCTGGGACCGTTTTACAATTCGTGTAATGGTAAATCCTTTGCAGAATGATGACGATTTCTTTAACATGGTAAGCCGCACCGGCGAAACTCACAAACCAAACTTTAAATATAAATCTTATCTGCTTACAAAAGACGAAGTCTGGGATTTTCAGAAAAAGATAGCCAAAATACAACTGCCGGAATATATCGAAGATCTTATTAAAACAATTCGTCTTGAGCTGGTTTCTAAAAATCAGGAAAAGAACAGAAAGGATGATGAAAAATATTATATCTCTGACCGCAAATGGAAAAAGATTGTAAATGTACTCAAAGCTTCTGCTTTCTTAAACGGACGCGATCAGGTAGATTTAATGGACTGTAAACTCATCGGTTACTGTATCTGGGGAACCGAAGCACAAAGAAAAGAAAGTGCCACACTTATTGAAGATGTAATCAAGGGTGATGATATACACGTGCTTACTTCGGTTGCAGGACTTAAAAAACAGATTGAACAGTTTAAGAAGGATGTTCAGGGCTTGAATTCTGCAAATGTAAGCGATTTTATCATAAGCAATGCGCGCGAAAATATTACAGATAAGCAGTATCGTCCTCTGGAAGGAAAAATTATTAAAGAGATAAAAAAGATTGAGCAGATGCAGACAAAGGAAGCAGCTCATATTGAAGGCAACCTCTTTGTAGATGAGTCGTTCAAAAAGATTGTTCTTGGAAAGCTTGATAAGGAACGTGAAGGGCTGGAAGATCTTAAGCTTGAACTCGAAAAGATTCATCATAGTTTTGATCCGGATTCAGACATTTTTGAAAAATAAAAAATTATGGACCGCTATTTATATTATCAGATAATATCGATTGCAAAAAAAATTCAGCAAAGTTATCCCACCCCTCCGGCTTCTAAAAAGCTGGGCAGAAAAAATATAACTGCGCTCAATAATGATATTAAAACCTTGTGTCAGTTGATTGACCGCGCAAATCCAGATAATTTTTCTTTTTCGGAAGTATATTTTTCAATCAAGGATGATTTTACCGGTTTTACAAATTTTTATTCTTTTTCGGAGCTGGACAGAAACTATCGTAAAGCTTTTAGCATTCTGAACAGGGCAATTGTTGAAAGCTATAAAAAAATTGAGGAAAGCAATTCTGAAAATGAAAAGTTTTCGCAGTTTGAAAAATTTGGAACCGCAGAAGACACCGAGTTCAACCGCAAAAAAACTCTGGATTTTATAACTCAAAGGCTTGATTCAAAGCTGCCCTTGGATGTTCCAATGGGCAATTCACAGTGGAAAGATTCGTTGTCACAAATTCTTGGCGGAGACAAAGAATATAAAAAAGAGTTTGAGTTTGTAAAAACGCACAAACAGCTTAAGGTTTCGGTAACAGAAGAAATCCTAAAATGGATGGAAGAAACAAAATCAAAATTGATTACCGAAAATCCTTTTAAGGACCAGGAAACTCTGCTGTTGGAACTGGAAAAGCAAAAACCCGAACAATTTGTTACTGATTTTAAAAAAATCACCACAAAGGTAAAAACTTTATGCAAAGACATTTCAATAGATTTTAAATTTTATGAGTCACAGATTGCTTCAGGACGATTTAAACCTGCTGTTCTCTTAAGAAACTTTTGTAAGGAATTAAGGCAGGCAATAGTCGTAAAGAAAACCGAATGGGAATTAAATCAAATCGATGAATACCGTCAGGAATTTATGAAAGAGCTTTATGAAAAAGTTCGTAACTTTGGAAAGCTCGAAGGTATTGTTTCCCTGTTTTCTGACCAGTTTGGAGTTTTGTGGGATCTTTCGCAGGCTCCTTTTTCGGATTATGGCTTTGAGGTTTTAAAAGAGTTTGCAGATATTCTTGAAAACGAAAAAGGTCTTCAGGAGCTTGCAGAATTAATTGGCCGTCACGACAAAGAAGAACAAAGTTACCGTAAAGAAATAATTTCGAGACTGGTTACTGAATTTGAATATAAACCAAAGCCTGCGTTTAAGGGAGAAATTTCTGGCCTTAAATTGGGAAATGATTTGACTGCTGTTTTGCCGGGAGAGCTTGCGCTTTATAAAAATCCCAAAACAAAAAAACTTTTTATGCTTAAGTATGCGCAAAAGCAGCTTTTGTCTTATGCCTATCAGAATATGATGCCTGTTGGAAAAGACAAAACAATTGAAGAAGAGGTTTCTGTAGCCGAAGAAGAAAACAAGGGGCCAATTATTCTTTGTATTGATACAAGCGGTTCCATGAATGGGTCTCCGGAACGCGTTGCAAAAACAATTACATTTGCAATTATAAAAAGAGCAATAGAGGAAGACCGAGGCTGTTATTTGATTTCGTTTTCTTCTGGGATTGAAACTACTGACCTGGGGCGGCTTTCTAAATCAAATGCGATTGAAGAACTCATTCATTTTCTTAGGATGAGCTTTAACGGTGGAACAGATGCGGGGCCTGCACTGGAACATTCTCTTGAGATGATCAAAGAAAAAGAATGGAAGAATGCAGACGTTCTTATGGTTTCGGATTTTTGTATGGATTCAATAGATTATGAACTGGAAGAGCGTATTCAGGAAGAACAGAAAAACGGGTCTAAATTTTTTAGTCTTGTTATAAGCTCCTACGGGAATGAAAGTGTCATAGACTGCTTTGACCAGAACTGGGAATATAATCCGGAAGCTGATGATTCAATGAAAAATCTTGTTCGAAGAATGCATGATGACTGGCAATAAATTTATAATTTTTTTGAATTTATATTGACACATTTTTTATAAAGTTGTATAACACTAAATATCAAACGACAAAGAGGTCGCAGGAAATCCCTGCGGCCTCTTTTTATTTAAGGCGGCGAAGATGTCGACACAGGTGCACAGTGTCTGATATCTCCGCCGCTTTTTTTTTGGCCCGCCAGCGGGCTTACTCAGGAGGTTTATATGAGTGAAGTATGGAGCGTATGGTTCCTGATTGGTGCTGCACTGGTATTTTTTATGCAGTGCGGTTTTGCGATGGTTGAAACAGGATTTACAAGGGCTAAGAACGCCGGAAATATCATAATGAAAAACTTGATGGATTTCTGTATCGGAACCCCATGTTTCATGTTGCTTGGTTTCTGCTTGATGATGAGCGAAAACTATTTCTTTGGCTTTATTGGTAAGCCGGACTGGCAGCTCTTTACTAACTTTGCAGAGCTCGAC
>JAILBH010000137.1 GCA_024681195.1 Treponema sp. | reverse complement strand
AAGATCAACTGCATCAACTGCAACTGGATCTTTATCTGCAAATTCTGCACCACCAACATGGTCAACCGGGAGAAGAATCTTTACGCCGGCTTTTTCTGCCTTAGCAAGAAGATCCTTTGCTGTATCGAGGAAGTCATCTTCTACAAGTGACTTACCGATTGAGTGGCCCTGTGCCTTGAGGAATGTATAAGCCATACCACCACCAATAATGAGTGTAGAAGCGTTCTTCATAAGGCTTTCCAAAACAGCAATCTTTGAAGAAACCTTTGCACCACCGATGATTGCAGTCATTGGTTTTTCCGGGTTTGTTACCATTGGCTGAATGTATTTAACTTCTTTTTCCATGAGGAAGCCGCCAACAGATTCAACCGGCATGAACTTTGCGATAGAAGCTGTAGAAGCCTGGTCGCGGTGAGCAGTTCCGAATGCATCGTTTACAAAGATGTCTCCGTATGTAGCAAGTTCTTTTGCCATTACATCGCGTTCTGCAGGGTCCTTAGATGTTTCTTCCTTGTGGAAGCGAACGTTTTCGAGCATTGCAACAGCACCTTCCGGGAGAGCATCAATAGCAGCCTTCTGTCCAAGTGCATCTGGAAGGAAGGTAACAGGCTTTCCGAGTTTTGAAGCAAAGTATTCTACAACTGGCTTCATGCGGTTCTTACCGTTGATGAACTTTTCTGCATCTGCATCAGTCCATGTTTTGCCGGCCTTTTCAGCCTTTTCCTGAGCCTTTTTTACGTCCTTTTTAGGGTCACCAAGGTGGCTCATAAGAACGAGTGAGCGTGGGCTCTGTTCAAGAATGTATTTAATTGTAGGAAGAGCAGCCATGATACGAGTGTCATCCTGAACTACTCCGTCCTTCATTGGTACGTTAAAGTCAACGCGCATGATGATGCGCTTGCCTTTCAAATCAACGTCTTTAACAGTCTTAATCATAAAAATATCTCCTGTATATTTTGTTTATTAAAATATAATGATTATTTTACATAAATTCAATATTGAAAAAAAACAAGGCGATTTTTGAAAATATATTTGAATCAATTCGGCGCAAGGGAACAAAACGGGGGACAAAATGACTCTGACTGTTGATGCCGCGCAGCGGCAGTCAATAGTTCCATTGCAACAGTCAGCGTCAAGCCGGCTAGCCGACGCTTTTGGCCCCCGTTTTGTGACCGGGAGCCTATTTGATTCTGTACTATTTAATAAAAAAAACCGCATGATATTTTTTACCATGCGGTTTTATATATTAAGATTGATAAGAAGAATTATATTTTATTTGGCATCGTAGTAATCGTACCAGCTGTCATCGTCGAGGGTGAATACGTATGAGGAACCCTGGTTATCGTCGCCACCGCGGTTTGATACGATGATAGAAGACATGAGCTTGTCGGAAAGAACTTCCTTAAGGAACTGTGTCTGATCATCATTGTCCTGAATGTCATCCATAGCCTGTGCAAGCTGGCGTTCATACAGTTTCTTATCGATAGTATAAACTACATAGTAGGTATATTCTTCTTTATATTCCTTTACAACCTTTGGATTTCTTGAATCAATCTGTGGTGTGCGGGTTTTAATCCAGTAGTAGTTTACTTTGTCCAAACCATTGAGGGTAACATTGGTCATAGTTGCAGAATAAATCTGTGCAGTCTTTTTATCTACCTGTTCACCGGCTTCCTGTACGCTCATTTCTGACTGAACTGTCTGAGCAATTGTCTGTTCAATAGAAGAAGCAACTTCTGCTCTTGCATCTACCTGATCTGTCCAGGTCTTAAGGAAGTCAAGGTTTGTTCCCTTATTCTGAAGAATAAAAATCTGATCGCTGTTAGGAATATCAAGCGATTTGCGTACGCGTTTTTGTGAACCGTCGCCAATTGCAATAACCCAGTCCGGAATCTGTGAACCAAGTGCAAGTCCCTGGTAGTCAATAATTTCCGGAGTTCCGGTCATCATAACAGGATCTTCGCCCTTGAGCTTGAGGGTTGAACCGCAGGAAGCCAGAAGACCAACCAATGTAAGTGCTGTCAATGCAGATAAAATAATTCTTTTCATATCAAATCTCCTTGTGTTTGATGTTATCTATATAAAAAAACATCAAAACAAAAAAAGGTAACAAAAAAATGAAAAATTTATTATAATATAAGCATGAAAACCAGGGGATTTTATCCGGACGAGATTATTTTTGCCTCAACCACGGCGTGCAACCTGCATTGTGAACATTGTTTTGTAAACAGAAACCCTTTGCAGCTGGATATTGAACAGGCTGTGGCTTTTTTGCGTGATTGTGCGGCCAGCGGCAAAATTGAACGCGTCGGATTCAGCGGTGGGGAGCCGTTTTTGTATATGGAGTTTCTGGTGGCTCTTACTAAAGAAACTGTGAGCCTGGA
>JAILBH010000129.1 GCA_024681195.1 Treponema sp. | reverse complement strand
AATGAACCGGATTATGATTTTATTGTTTATGCAAGTGGAGAAGGTCGTGGTAATTATTTTGGTGTAATGAAAATTAATATAGCTAATAAATCTATAAACAAAGAAATGTTCTATGGCAAGAAAATACCAGAGCCCGATTATCCGCCAGAATGTTATGGCAGATAAATTGAACATAATTAATTATTTGTGATAGGCCTTTCCCCTCCTATTTTTTACAACAAGCAGAGAATGCGTGTACAATTGGAGTATAACAAAAACGGAAGTGAAGCATTGAGAAAGTTTGGTAATGGAACGACAGAACAGGCTCTTTCGGAAATTACGTCGAAATAAAACATTCTGATAGTATATCTACATTTTATGCACACATGGATACTGTTAATGTGAATGTTGGAGATAATGTATCTGGTGGTGAAACTGTAGGAAAGGTAGGTTCAACAGGCTTTTCTACAGGCCCACATTTACATTATGAAATCAGAAAAAATGGGAAATCTATTGATCCTCATTTTTAGGAGTATATTATGAAAAGAAAAATATTTTTTTTATTTTTTTTGTATCAAGTTGTAAATTTATTCTGTAATGACTTACACTTAGAAAATTTTGTGGTAAAACAAAATACATCCGATTGGCAAAAAGAAACATTCTATCTTGGGCAAATAAAATCAGAATCAGAATTTAATGAATTAATTTCGACTTATAGTTATAAAATGATAGGTGATTATGAGGGATTTAAAAATATTGTAAAAATATTTGATGAAAATATAGAATTATTTTATACAAAGAACGAAGTTATAAAATTAGTGGAAATAAGAATAAAGACAAATAAATATCATTTATATAACACTAATATTCAAGTTGGAAGAAATATAAAAGAAGGCCTCTATAATTATTATGATTGTTTCGAAAACTATAAAAATGAAGGGGTGTATTATTTTACGGAATTAGAAGATTTTATAAATGAATTTGATGGAGTATCATTTTTGAATATTTCAGTAAGTTGTAAAAAAGAAATAATTGATGAAATAATATTATATTATTCATTTTCTTTATGATTGAAGTTAGAAAAAATACTTCAGTAAGAGAAAACTAATCACCACCCCCGGGGCGTTGCGGGGGCTGATTAGAAAGAGAGCCCCCCGCTCGAAGGGGTGGCGGAAGACCGCGGCGCGGGCTGGAGACAGGGGAAGGCTTTCCCCTCCTTTTTTATCTTGACATATTTTTAAAAGGCGTCATAATAGAAATGTAAAATACTATACACAGAGACTAACTACAGGAATCATTTATGGCATCAATCAACATGAAACAAACAGATCCTACGGCGTGGCTGGAGGAGTATCGCGGGAAAGAATTTAGCGGTAGCTGGCCAACTATGAAGGAGGTTTTTGATCTTAATGTAAAACGGTATCCGGATAATAATTGTTTTACAGATTTTGATGGACCAAACGGATCAAGAAATACTCTGACTTATGCACAGGCAAAAGAAAAAATAGAAAAGCTTGCGGCCTGGATGGCGGCAAATGGTGTAAAACATGGAGATAAGGTTGCTGTCTCAGGTAAGAATTCTCCTGAGTGGGCTGTTGTTTATCTTGCTGCTTTTTATGCAGGCGCTACAATCTGTCCTATTGATTATGGTCTTCATAACGAAGAAACCGAAAATCTTTTGAATACTGCTAAACCAAAAGTTTTCTTTGTTGATACCGAAAAATATTCTTACTTTAAAGAAAAGAAAACTTCATTTGGTGTTTATTCACTTGCTGCTTCTGATGCAGATACTTATGTTTACAATCTTTCTACAGATAAAACTCCAGAAATTACTTATCCTTCGGAAGATGATATTGCGGCAATTCTTTTTACCAGCGGTACAACAGGTGTTCCAAAGGGCGTAATGCTTACTCACAAAAATCTTGTAAGCGACTGTTATCTTGCCCAGACTAATATGAATGTTTATTCAACAGATGTTTTCTATGCACTTCTTCCAATTCATCACGCATATACAATGACTGCTGTATTTATAGAAGCAATAAGCGTTGGTGCCGAAGTTGTGTTTGGAAAAACAATGGCTGTTAGCCGTATGATGAAGGAGCTCCGCGAAGGAAAAATTACAATGCTTCTTGGCGTTCCATTGCTGTTCAATAAGCTCCTTGCCGGTATTATGAAGGGAATTAAAGACAAGGGCGCTTTTGTTTACGGAATTATCAAGTTCCTTATGGGTCTTTCTTATATCATTAAAAAGCTTACAAACTGTAATCCGGGAAAGGTTTTATTCAAATCTGTTTTGCAAAAGGCAAATATTTCTTCTCTGCGTATTGCAATTTGTGGCGGCGGACCTTTGGCTCCAAGTGTATTTAAGGCTTACAACGAGCTTGGAATTGACTTTGTTCAGGGTTATGGTCTTACCGAAACTTCGCCGATTATTGCTCTTAATCCGGTTTATGCATTTAAAATTCAGAGCGTTGGTAAGAATCTTCGTGATGTAGAATTTAAGATTATCGATAAGGATTCAAACGGAGTAGGGGAACTTTGTGTAAAAGGGCCTATGATTATGAAAGGCTACTACAATATGCCCGAAGAGACAGCTGCAACCTTTACTGATGACGGCTGGTTCAGAACAGGGGATCTTGGCTGGATTGACAGTGACGGCTATGTAATGCTTTCTGGCCGTGCCAAGAATATGATTGTAACTGCCGGTGGTAAAAATGTTTATCCGGAAGAAATCGAAAACGCCTTCCAGCTTTATGATGAGCTTGAGCAGATTACCGTTCAGGGGTATATTCCTGATGGAGAAAGTGCCGGAGAAGAAATTGAAGCTCTGGTTTATCCTTCGGATGCTCTTGTTAATAGAGTTGGAGCAGATCGTTGTAATCATGCCGATGAAAAGAAGATTTATGATGCTGTAAGCGCAATTATTGATGAGGTAAACAAAAAGCTTTTGACTTACCAGCGTATTTCTAAAATTACAATTCTTTCTGAGCCGCTCGAAATGACAACTACTAAAAAAGTAAAGCGAATCTACAAAAAATAATCAGAACAAAAAAAAGCGATGGCTAAAAACCATCGCTTTTTTTATAATCCTAATTTTTTTACCAGCTGTAACGCAGTGCAGCACCGGCGCAGAATCCAAGATTTGGAGTTACGTCATTGTAGGTACCAACAAAGCCAAACTGAATTGGAATAGAAAGATGATCAAAGAAAATAAAGTCAAAGCCAAAGCCGGCACCTCCAACTAAAGAGTGCACCATCTTGTCGCTTTTAACCTTTTGGGCATCAAAATCATAGTTTACCTGGCGCTGGCAGTCATAACCTGCAAGACCAAAGGCAAAGAGCCTTGAAGAAACCTTGTTATTCCAGGTTGTTTCATAAAGACTAAAGTCCGGCTCTACAATAAAATTTGCCTGAAAAGGAGTTCCTGAGTATTCTACATCACTATAGTAAGCATAAGTTCCAAAGCGCACTCCAATAATATCTGTAAATCGTCTTTCATACTGGATGCCACCAAAAGAATTATCGCTTCCAAGAATGTACATACCTATAGCATTTTTGTTATCAAGGCCGTCTGCAAAAACTCCTGAAGAAAGGCAAAGAAGAATTCCTGAAAGTAAAAGGGTCTTTATAATCTGTTTCATAATAAGCCTCCTTTAATGATAACCACTAAAGGAGGCTAAAAGTTACTGCTTATAGCTAAAAGGTTACTGTTTATACCTGGAACAAGTCTACCTGGTCTCCAATCTTACCGATTGAAGATTTAACCTGTGAAGAAATCTCACTGAGTGTAGCACCTGTTTCGTTAATCTTGCGGGCACCAACAGACATTTCTTCCATGTTTGTGTTCATCATTTCGGTAATTTCTTTGAGCTGGTTCATATCCTGTACAACCTGCTGGTTGCGTGATTCCATTTCTTTTGAAGAGCTGCGAACTTCTACAGTAGAATTGTTCAACTGTGTAAGAGCTGTCATAATCTGCTTAGAACCTTCGTTCTGCTCTTCCATTGCGGAATGAATATGAATTACAAGCTCATCTGTGTTCTTGAGCTGATCTGTTACCTGAGCAAGAGCGGCACTGGCTTCGTTTGAAGAACCGGCAACTTCCATAATGGAGTTTTTAATCTTCATGAGCTGTTCACCAATCTTCTTTGACTGTTCTGATGAGGTTTCAGAAAGCTTACGGATTTCATCTGCAACTACTGCGAATCCCTTACCGGCGTCCCCTGCGTGGGCAGCCTCAATAGCAGCGTTCATGGCAAGCAGGTTTGTCTGAGAAGCAATTGCCGAAATTGCAGTATTTGCTTCCTGCAGCATTTCTGACTGACCTTCGATTTCCTTAATCTGATTATTTACTTCATTCTGTTTAGAAATACCTGTGTCTGTGTTATTCTGCAAAGTTCTGAACGATTCGGACATCATTTCTACAGAGTGATTTACAGAGTTGATATTTCCAATCATCTCTTCTACAGCGGCAGAAGCCTCTGTTACGCTGGCAGACTGATCTTCAATAAGGTTATCCAGATCTGTGATTGCATTAGAAATGTATTTGATTGCATCATTTGTTGTGCTGACACTCTTACCCTGGTTATTAATCTGATTATGCATGCTGTCAATTGTAGCAATAATCTGAGTGATAGAGCTTGAGGTATCTTCTGTACTTGCAGAAAGGTTGTCTCCACTTACGCCAAGCTCCTGCTTAGATTCTTTAAGGTTCTTAACAATTTCCTGCAGCTTGTCCATGAAGGCATCAAAGTTGATGATAAGGCTTCCGATTTCATCACGGATATAGAGGGCACAGCGTTTTGTTAAATCTGCATCTCCGCTTGCAAGGTCTTCAAGGAAGTCAGAAACTTCCTGAATGCGCTTCATGATAAAGCGGACAAAGAAGAAGGATGCAAGTGCAAGTACAACAATAAGAACTACAGCAAGTGGAATAATTGCATTTAAAGTTCTGTATTTTACAGCTTCAATAACAGTCATTGGTTTTGCAATAAATACCATTCCTGTTATAGTACCATCCTTACTCATAAGCGGATCATAGTTTGAATAGTAGGCAGCGCCTTTGATAACGTTTTGTCCTTTATAAGGAGTACCTTCTGTAATAACCTGCTTAACAATTGCTTCGTTGCTGAGGGTTGTTCCAACCATGTCTTCTCCAAGGGTTGTTGCAACTCGTTCAATGCCTCTAAATACAGTACATTCAACTCCATAGTTCTTTCGAACTACAGAGGTATAGCTATTTTCTCCCATATCTGCAAGCTCATAACCGCTTACAATACAACCTGTAATCCCATCTTCATCCATAACAGGAGCTGCAGAAACTAAAGCATAACCAAGGTCTCCAAATTGTGTATAGGCATAGCTAGGTCTTCCCTTGAGTGCATCTTTTATAAAAGCATCTGTAAAAGGATGTCCAGATTTAATTCCATAGCCTGCAAAACAGCGGCCGTTAGTGTCAATAAAGCCCATAAGGTCAAGGCCTGCACTGTCTGCAATTTGTTCTACAAAATTGTCAAGATTGTTAACTTCGTAGTCTTTATCAGAGCCTGTAAAAAAAGCTTTTGTTGATGGTTCCATGGCAAGCATTTCTGAATATCGATCAAGATTATCAAGCCAGTCTGTTAAAAGAAAGGTAGCACCCTTTGCTGTGCTGTCAATGTCTCCCATCATGGTAGAAACAATTTCTCGATTAGAAATTTTGAGTGATATAAAACCAGTAAGCACAATACCCAAAAAACTGGCTCCAATCATCATAGCTGTTACCTTAAATTTAAGTGAAAGATTTTTTCGAGGGTTTTCCTCAAAACGATCTAATTCTTTTTTAGCCATAAATTTCTCCTAAATATATAAATTTAATTGTAAATCATCTTGCTATTTTTTCAAGTAAAAAATGACAATATTATAGAATAATTCTATATTCGTTTCTATGCATAAAAGCATTTTCCTTGCCATAAAGCATTTTTGGATATAAAATAGAAGTTATATTAAAAAGGGGTAGAGTGGTTACATAATACCTGAATTTACCCTGTCAGGAGATACAAAATGTCTGAACAGAAACAAAGAGAAACTTTGGGCAGCAGACTTGGATTCTTGCTGTTGTCTGCCGGTTGTGCAATCGGTTTAGGAAACGTATGGCGCTTCCCTTACATTACAGGAAAATATGGTGGAGCTGCTTTTGTTTTAATTTATCTGGTTTTCCTTGTAATTCTTGGATTGCCGGTAATGGT
>JAILBH010000113.1 GCA_024681195.1 Treponema sp. | reverse complement strand
GGAAACCGGGGCCTGCCACCTCTACGAAAAATGCGGTTTTGTGCGCACCGGAGAAGAAACAATTGTAAACGATAAAATGACACTCATTATGTACGAAAGGAAAATCAACCAGGAATAATTTATGGAAAAATCATACATCCCATTTGACTGGAAAAATCTTGATGACAAATCTCTCTGGCTGGACCCTTGCGAAGAAAGCTACTACTACGCAGAAAAATGGAAGCGCGAAGGCCGCCACAGTGTGCTTGACCTTGGCTGCGGACTTGGGCGCCATTCCATTCTTTTTGCAAAATACGGATTTAAAGTTACCGCAATGGACTGTTCTGCAGAAGCCCTGGACTTCTTGAAAAAATATCGTCGAGAGCAAAACGTAGACTTTACAATCAAACGCGCCGACATGGAAAACATGCCATTTGCCACCGATGCCTTTGACTGCATTTTTGCAATGCATTCCGCAGGACACGCAGACACCGCCGGCATGAATAAAATCCTTTGCGAAATTAAACGCGTGCTCAAACCAAACGGAACAATTTTCATGACGCTCTGCTCCAAAGACACCTGGACCTACGCAGAATCTGGCATGCCAAAAATTGATGACAACACAGTAATTAAAACAGAAGGTGTTGAGCAGGGAGTTCCGCATTTTTTTGTAGACCACGAAGATATTAAAAAACTGTTTACCGATTTTGAACTTATAAAAGTACGACTGATTGATGACTGCTATGGCGACGGCAAATGGAGAAACCAGAAGCATTATTTTATAGAAGCTGTACTCCACAAAGAGGCAACAAAGTTAGATTACAGTAACATCATAGGGCGCCACGTAGACTGTAAAATTGACCGCCCGCTTGGAACACATCACCCGCGTGTAAAAGATTTGTTCTATCCTGTAAACTACGGCTATGTAGAAGGGGTAATGGCCGGCGACGGTGCAGAGCAGGATGTTTATATTCTTGGTGTGGACAAGCCTCTTCAAACCTTCAGCGGAAAAGTCATTGCTGTATACCACCGCTTTAATGATGTTGAAGATAAATGGATTGTGGTGCCCGAAGAAACAGACACCACAAACAATCCGCGTTTTACTCGCAAAGAGATTCTAAAACAAATTGACTTTCAGGAACGGTTTTTTGACGGAGAATTATATATTTAGTCCCCGTCGTAATCAGACCAACTGTTGTATTCATAGTTCCAATCAGTAATGCTCTTTAAGTCAACGCCTTTTATACCAATTTCAAATGTAATAGCATTTCCATCAGAACTCAATTCGCGGTAGAAATGGAAAACAGGACCTTCCTTTGTTGCAACAACATATTCTTTTGCTTCTCCGCCCTTGTAATCCCCCTTGAAATAAAAATACTCAACAGAAGAAATTGTATAATTAATTGTCTTTGTATTTTTATCCCAGGTAAAATCAAGCTTAGCCTTTTTCTTGTCTAAATCAAAAGACCAGTTAAGTTCATCTGGACCATAACCATTTTCTTTTGTAAGAACAGTTCCTTTTTTATAACTTGTCTTCTTACATGATGAAACAGTCTCCTTTTTCTTATAAATATATCCGGTGTCTCCTTTTGCCTTGCTGATCTGTTCGTAAAGTTTTTTGATTGCTGCCGCATGTTCAGGGTCTTTGTCTTCACTTTCGGCTGCCTGCTGTGCAAACGCAGCTCCCAATCTGCTGTAAAGGTCAGCCAGATCCTGATCTCCGTAAGAAAAATCTGCTGCAGCATCGGTAGCGCTGGTATAATCAATTCCGTCTGTATCAAGATTATTGTAAGCATTTACTACAGCCTTAGAGTTAGCCTCAACTATCGTAAGATCCTTAGAGTTAACATTTTTCTTAAGCTCTGCCAATGGATCCATTCCCATTGACTTAAGCAGGGCCGCAGACTGAGCATCAAGTCCATCCGCAGCAATAACCACAATAGCACAACTGGTAATCATTCCAAACTTGTCCATGCAGTTAGCACCACTAATGCCATATTTATTCAAAACAGCATCAACCTTGGATTTTTGACCAGCAGTTGCATTTATAGAATCCCCATCCCAAACACCAAGAGTCTGTAATTCTTTTACGATAGGATTCAAATTCTTGGCCCAATTTTTAACGTCACTATCTGAAATTCCAGTACTAGGCGGTTCTGCAAATAAAGCCGAAACCATAGCAGCGCACATAAATATAGCCGCAATTTTTTTAAACATATTTCTCATAAAAATCTCCTTAAAAATAGTATAACATAGTATTTGCAACTGTGTATTTTTTTTCGTTATAATCAAAACATTATGTGGATATGGCTTGTTCTGCTCTACGGACTTTTAAAAGGCGGACGTGAAATTGCAAAGAAAAAGGCGATGACAAAAAACACCGTAATGGAGGTGCTCTTTGTTTATACCCTCATGTCCTTTGTATTTGTTCTACCCGAAATTCCGCAGGCAGGCGGAATGGAACCCCGTTTTTTTGCACTGATTGCGCTTAAATCTTTTGTAATGTTTCTGGCCTGGCTGTTCGGATTTTATTCGCTTAAAAAAATGCCTGTAAGCCTTTATGGAGTTTTGAGTCTTTCGAGAGTTTTGTTTGCAACTTTTTCTGGAATAATCTTTTTGAGTGAACCGCTTTCTCCATTCCAGCTGGGAGGCCTTGTAATTGTTTGTGCGGGACTTTTGCTTTTGAGGGTTCCAACCAGAAAGAAGGAGCCTCCCGTCGAAGCTCCCGCTACAATCCGCCCGCTCTACATAATTCTTGCTTTTCTTTCCTGCATCTTAAATGCTGTATCAGGCTTTATGGACAAAATCCTGATGCGCGACGTTACAAGCTCGCAGCTTCAGTTCTGGTACATGCTTTTCCTGATAATCTATTACGGCCTTTACGTGTTGATCCGCCGCATAAAAATTAGTCCGACAGTTTTTAAAAACGGCTGGGTCTGGGCCCTGGCAATCATGTTTGTAATCGGCGACAAAGCACTTTTTATTGCAAATGGAATGAGCGAAAGCCGCATAACAATCATGACGCTCATAAAACAGAGCGCCTGTCTTGTAACAATTATTGGCGGAAAAGTTTTCTTTAAGGAAGACCGGATTCTTTACCGTCTGTTCTGTGCCGCAATTATTCTTGGCGGAATTACTCTAAGCCTTTTTTCCCTCTGATTTTGGTTCAGCATAAGCGCGTTCAACAAACTCTTCGATTGGGAGCGGCTTTGCAAAGTAGAAGCCCTGAATCAAATCGCAATGCTGATCTGCAAGGAAGTCAACCTGTTCGCGGGTTTCGATACCTTCGGCAACAATCTGCATTCCAAGTTTTTTGGCAAGTTTGATTGTATCACTTACAATAAGTTCTGCACGTTTCTGGTCATCAATTTCGCGGAAGAATTGTGCATCGAGCTTAATAATATCAAGCGGAAGTTCCTTGAGCGAATTAAGAGAAGAATAGCCCGCTCCAAAGTCATCCATACTAACCTTAAAGCCAAAATCCTTAAGTTTTTTTACGGTTCCAAGAAGAACCTGCTTGTCATCAAAGAAGGCACTTTCTGTAAGCTCAAGCTCAATAAATTCATGAGGAACTTTAAAATCATCTACAATTCCGCAGATGTGCTCTGCCAGATCATAACGGCTAAAATGTGCCCGCGAAACGTTTACCGAGATTGGAACAAGTTTTTTTCCTTCAGAAAGCCACTGTGCCTGAAGCTTTGCAACCTCTGTAAGCATAAAATCATCGAGTTTTATGATAAAGCCGTTCTTTTCAAAAATAGGAATAAATTTGCCCGGAGAAACAAATCCATATTCCGGATGAATCCAGCGAACAAGAGCCTCTGCTGCCGAAAGCTGTTCTTTTTTAGTAGAATACTTTGGCTGCAGATAAACCTTAAACTCGTTAGCAGCAAGAGCGCGTTCCATATCATCTTCTACACGACGCTCCCAGATCTGCTCTTCACGCATTGCCTCATCAAACCAGGCAACACCAGAAGCCTTTGTACCCAGCTTAGAAATTGAAGCCGCTGCATTAGAAATTTTTTCCTGAACATCATCATTTTTAGAAAGAATACGGCACGCACCTTTAGAAAATCCCAGATGCTGATTAGGCCGGCATTCATTCAACGCATTTGTAATTGCCTGCATTCTTATATCAAGAAGTTCACGATTATCAAAATTTAACAAGAGTACAAAATCAGATTTTTCAAGATGAGCAATAAGCTCCTTTTTCTTTCTTGTTAGTGCACAAAGCTTTTTGTAAAAATCTTCCATCAGATTTTCGGTTTCTTTAATACCATAAGCAATTACATAATTGCGGTATTTTTCCATACGCAGATAAACAAGGACGTAATTGCGTCTTCGTTTTATCATTTTCTTTCCCTTGAACAGGAAGTAATCCCTGTTGTAACCGCCCGTTATTGGATCAGTATAAATTATCTTCAGGAATTTATGTTTGTTTATAATGGCCATAATGAGCTTGTAATGTTCATAAATTGCAATAAAGACAAAACACAAAACCATTACAAGTATAACAAACATCTCTCGGCTAAGATCAAGCACGGTCTTTATATTTCGTTTTTTTATACAAACATTCAGACCATCAATATCTGTCTTAACAATTACCCAGACTGTATTTGCACCTACAGGTCTAATTGCCCAATCCAGAAGTTCCTTTGAATCAAAATCGCCCAAGGTAAACAATATCTTAATAAAAGATTTCATATCTTCTTTGCTGACATCATAATCAAATGAAATGTAGAGACCAATATCTTCCCCGGTTTCTTCATCATGAGTATAATTTTGTTTATATTCGTTGCCTTCTATGTCTTCTGATTGTATGTAGGTATCTTTAAAAATCAATCCGCTTTTATAAAGCTTTTCTTTATCAAAAGTTCTTAAAATTGGTTCATCTTTGGTAAGCTTGTCGCCATAACTTGCAAGAATATTTTTTTCATCATCAATAATTGCAACACCACCAAGATTTTCTTTATTGTAAGCAAGAATGTTATTAATAAAATCCTGGGTCGAAGCTTCAAGTTTTCCTTCCGAAAAATCCCAGTTTTTTTCGACTTTCTTAACAATGTTATTGCAAAGTTCCGGTTCAGATAAAATAACATTATGCAAATCCATTAAGGTATCAACCATAAATACGGTAACACCAATAATGATAATTACTAATTCAACAACAAAGGTTTCGATAATCTGAGGCCATATAGACAGCCTGCGCATTCGTTTGATTTTTTTCTCTCGTCTCTTGCTCATAGTTTTTCCGTAAAATAATTATATATCCAAAACTATGTTTTGTCATTCTTCATTAATTCTTTGACATTGTAATTACACGTTCCGGGTACATCGCTTTATAAATTCCGCGTGCAAAAGTAGCTGCATATTTTTCGTTCTGAGGACGATTTATTAAAATGATAATTGCGGTTTTTGTATCCGGATGATAAGTGGTAAACGAATTAAAAACATTTGTCGCTCCACCGTGGAAAATCTCACCGTTCTGGACATTTACACCGTAGCCATACGAATCGGTATCTATCATTTTTTTGAAGGTCTTCTTTTTTACAACCTTACCGTTCACAAAGGCCTGAGTCCATTTGTACAAATCTACAACACTGGAATTCACATTTCCGTACCCTGTAGAAAATCCGTCCGGAATGCTGTAATAACGATTCTTCCAGTCATAACCGCGGGCATCCGTTTTTTGAAAATCCATATTTGTGTTACGCATATCACACGGAACAAAAATATTTTTGTACATATAATCGTGGAAGGAAAGTCCACTAACCTGCTCTATTATTTTTGCCAGCAGATAATAGTTGGTGTTGCAGTAAAAATATTCAGTTCCAGGATCAATAAAAAGCGGAGCATCGTTCAGATATTTTAGAATGATTTCTTCTTCAACCGGTTCATTGTGCACAGTTGCATTTTCAATTTTTGTTGCAACTCTTGTAGGGAAAAATTCATAAGGCGCATTAAGACAGTCGGTAAGGCCTGAATGCATATTTAAAAGCATTTCTATTGTAATGTCATTGCCATATTTATAATCCGGGAACCAGCGGGAAATTTTGTCATCAAGGCGGAGCTTCTTCTTTTCGGCCAGCTGCATTATTGCCGCCGCCGTCATCTGCTTTGTTACAGAGCCAATTTCAAAAACAGTGTTTATTTTAATTTCCCCTGCATCAGGATTTTTTCTGTCGCAGGGACCAAACCCCTTTGCAAGAATGATTTTATTTTTTCGCGAAACAAGGACGGCACCTTCGAATTTGGTTTCGTTTAGATATGATTCAATATGTTCAACATCTGAAGGATAGTCCGGACTGATAATCTGATCGCAGTCAAACTTATCTTTGGATTTACAGGAAATGAAAAAAAATGACAGCAGGAGCAGCGCAATCAAACCTGCCGATGCGAGAAGTTTGAACTCTTTACAATTTTGTATTTTTTTCATTTTTTGGTTTACGAATTAATTTATCTATATTATATTTATAGATGAGAATTAAAACTAGTGGGCGAACCCACAAGGAGAAACATTATGGAAATCACCATCACTTCACAAAACTACGAAGAAGAAGTAGTAAAAAGCGACAAACCGGTTTTACTTGATTTTTGGGCTCCCTGGTGTGGTCCCTGCAAGATGCTTGGTCCTGTTATTTCAGAAATTGCAGAAGAACACTCCGAAATCAAAGTAGGCAAAGTCAATGTTGACGATGAAGAAGCTTTAGCCACTCAGTTTGGCATTATGAGCATTCCAACTCTCGTCCTCATGAAAAACGGCAAAATCGAAAAATCATTCACAGGCTTTGCTCCTAAAGAGAGTATTGAGAACTTGATCAAATAACACGAATTTTTCCACAACCCGCACAATTTGGTGTATAATGGATGAACACTAAGGAGTATCATTATGGAATTAAAATTCTATCGCTGTAAACATTGCGGAAAAATTATTGCAATTGTAAATGAAACAGCTGTACCCACAATATGCTGTGGCGAAGCTATGGAACAGATTATTCCGGGAACTACAGATGCTGCTGTTGAAAAGCATGTTCCTGTTATCACTGTAAATGGAAATACTGTAGAGGTGAAGGTTGGTTCAGTTGACCACCCTATGGCGCCAGAACACTATATTGAGTGGATTGCACTGCGCACAAAACAGGGAAATCAGCGCAAGGCACTTAAGCCGGGAGATGCACCAAAAGCAACCTTTGCCATTGTAGATGGCGACGAAGTTGTAGAGGCCTACGCTTACTGTAACCTGCACAGCCTCTGGAAGAGCAACTAAGGGAGAACAAAATGAGTAAATACACAGGAACAAAAACAGAAAAAAATTTACAGGCAGCTTTTGCAGGAGAAAGTCAGGCGCGCAACAAGTACACTTACTTTGCTCAGATTGCAAAGGATGAAGGCCTGGACAAAATATCAGAAATTTTTGCAAAAACAGCCAACAACGAAGAAAACCATGCAAAGATGTGGTTTCGTGAACTTGGCGGCTTGAACAAAACAAACGAAAATCTTACTGCTGCTGCCGATGGCGAAAACTATGAATGGACAGACATGTATGTTCAGTTTGCAAAGGATGCAGAAGAAGAAGGCTTTGCTGAGCTTGCAAAAAAATTCCGCGCTGTTGCCGAAATCGAAAAACGTCACGAAGAACGCTACCGTTCTCTTCTTAAAGACGAAGAATCTAAAGCTCAGCTGGAAAACAGCACTATCAAGGTTTGGGAATGCCTTAAATGCGGACACATTGTAACAGGACCATCTGCACCAGAGTACTGCCCTACCTGTGGCGAATACAATCAGTATTTTGAGGTTAATGAAGATAATTACGATATGATTCTTACCTGGGGAAGATAATCTAAAGGATAAAGAATGGATACCAAAGCATTATTCAGTTTACAATATGGCGTCTTCATCTTAGGCACACGGAGCAACGGCAAAATTAATGCCTGCGTTACGAACACCTGTATGCAGGTTGCTTCAGATCCGGCTCGCATTGCAATTTCTGTCATAAACACAAACCTCACCTGCCAGATGATAAAAGAATCCGGGGTTTTTACACTTTCTGTTTTAGATAAAAAAACAACGTTCGACACCATAAAAAGATTCGGATATCAAAGCGGAAAAACTGTAAATAAGTTTGAAGGTTTTTCTTACTCTACAGATCAAAACGGATGTCCTTATCCGGACAGCCAGATCTGCGCGCTTTTTAGCGCAAAGGTTATAGCAAGTCAGGATCTGGGAACCCACACTCTTTTTACAGCCGAAATTCTGGATGCAAAAATAATCAGCCGCGAAGAACCAATCACTTATGCATATTATCAAAGCTACATAAAACCAAAACCGGCAGCTCCAGCAACAGGAACAATCATAGGCTGGCGCTGTAAGATTTGCGGCTACGAATACAAAGGATCAGAATTACCATTAGACTTTACCTGCCCGCTTTGCGGACATCCGGCCGAAGATTTTGAACCGATTTACGGCGAAGAACCAATGGCCAAAGAAATAAAAACAGAAACAGCACCTAAAAGTTCACAGGAGGAAAAGATGAACAAATACGCTGGAACAGAAACAGAAAAGAATTTACAGGCTGCTTTTGCAGGAGAAAGCCAGGCAAGAAACAAGTATACTTACTTTGCTTCTACTGCACGCAAGGAAGGCTATGAGCAGATTGCTGCTATTTTTGAAGCAACTGCAAACAACGAAAAAGAGCACGCAAAAATGTGGTTCAAGGAGCTTGGTGGAATTGGCAACACTGCCGAAAACCTTGGAGCTGCTGCCGACGGTGAAAACTACGAATGGACAGATATGTACGAAGGCTTTGCTGCAACTGCCGAAAAAGAAGGCTTTGCCGGTCTTGCTGCAAAATTCCGTGCTGTAGCTGCAATCGAAAAGCGCCACGAAGAGCGTTACCGCGCCCTGCTCAAGAACGTAGAAACTGCTGCTGTTTTCGAAAAGAGCGAAGTTAAAGTTTGGGAATGCCGTAACTGCGGACATATTGTAGTTGGAACAAAAGCTCCGGAAGTTTGTCCAGTTTGCGCACATCCACAAAGCTATTTTGAGATTTCTGCCAATAATTATTAATAGGGCATGAAGACCAGGACATGGCGTTTTAGTATTATTCTTTCTCTTTTTGTATTACCTGTACTAATAACGTCATGTCTTGCAGACATGCTGAACAAAGAATTTGATCTTGCTCAGGCTGTTACTCTTTCTTATTATTCAGATCTGGGCTCTGTTCCCAAAAAAAAGAAAATTGCGCCGGGCACTGCATTAACTGCAGAAGACCTGACCCCTATCTCAGTTGATTCTAATGAATTTACAGGCTGGTATCTTGATAAAAACCTGGAAAATATTGCACAGGAAGGTTATATCATAAAACAAGACCTTTCCCTTTATGCCAAATGGAAGACTCCTACCAGAAACCCTTCCATAGTCACAATTGCTTTTTTTGACATAGACGATTCTTTTAGATTTATAGTTCAATCTGAGTACACAAGCTTTTTTTCCACTTATGAAGAATCTTTATCTTATATTCCAGAAGTTGAAGGCTATGCTCATATTTCATTTTACGATGATTACAAGCTTGCCGACACCTATGATTTTAATGGCACAACAGTAAAAAATGTAAATGTAATCGAAAAGCGTTACTACAAAACAAATATAAATTGTACTTCTATGGGAAATTTGTGTTATTTGCCAAAGAGTGATGACTTTGTTTACAATATTGAAATAACCGACACCAATCCAGGTTCATTTCCTTATGAGAACGACCTCTTACCACAAATGAGCCTGAACTATGAAAACTGCACCGGTCTGACTTCCATTCCGGCAAACGCGTTTGCGTATGATGAATGGCTCAAAGAAATAAAACTGCCTTCTTCTATAACTTCAATAGGACAAAACGCGTTTGCATATTGTTCAGGTCTTACTTCTGTAGATTTGTCGACTGCCACCTCGCTTAGTCAGATTGGGAACAGCGCATTTGCAAACTGTACTGCGCTTACAGATGTTTCTTTACCACACTACTCTTCAATGTCTGAAATTAACGACAGTTGTTTTTCAAATTGTTCAAGCCTCAAAGTAATGAAGCTCCCGGATGGAATTCATGAAATTTTTACCTTTGGATTTTCATGCTGCTCAAGTCTTGAATCAATCTACCTGCCATCTTCTATTACTAAAATTCATATTTATTCATTCCAGCAGTGCCATGAACTAAGACACGTTTATTTTGCCGGTACAACTGCAGCAAACGTAAATAAAGAGGATCCTATAATTACTTCTGTGGAATGGCATTATGGAATTAGCTGGTAGATTAATGAATTTTTATTATACCACACCTTTGTTAAAAAAGATACAGACAATTTTTTCTTGAAAACTATTTTTTTCATGCTATTATAAAATTGTAATCAGGAACGAGATGAGGACGAACACCGGTTACTTGGGAGGAGGCAATATGCAGATTCCGACAAAAATAACAAACCTGGTCGAGGTTTATAATACGTACGACTAAACAAGCTGTCAGTTGCTTAAAAACTGAAAAACAATATAGTGCCAGTACTGAGTCTACTGAACGCACGTTATGAGCCGGGTAACACCCGGCCTTTTTTTTTCTTTGGCAAACTTGTATACTTTCAATCATGAACAAGAAGATCATCTTTTTAGTGGCAGCATCACTGCTCATAACCGGCTGTAATAAAAAGGAGAATAAAAAAATGAGTAACTCAATTCTAAATGAAACTCCACAAATCCCTGTACCAAAAGCCAAAGAACCTGCCGTACAATCTGCCAACGGGCTTGGAATCTCAGACGAAAAATTTGAAGAAATAATTCACAAAAGTCTTGTTACAACAGGAAATAATTCGCTCGTAAAAAAAGTGCTTGCAAAAATACGTGCCGGTGAAGATGTAATTATTGCGGCAATAGGCGGCTCTGTTACCGAAGGAGCCGGACCATCCGATTTTCACCAGGGTTATGCCTACCAGTTTAAAGATTTGTTCATTCAAAAATACGCTGCGGATGCCACTAAGGTAAAGTTTGTTCCAGCTGGAATAGGAGGCACTCCTTCGGCTATGGGAGTTATCCGTTACCAGAAGGATGTTGTTGCCGCCGGTGGTCGAGATCCTGACCTTTTGATTGTAGAATTTGCGGTAAACGATTGGTTAGAGTGTACTAACACCCGCGGCATGGAATACATTGTTCGCAATGCACTGGAGCATGGTACAGCGGTGGTTATGATTTATGCTGCGGCAACCTACACCAACCAGCAGGGGCAGATTTCTCCTGTTGCCGATTTTTATAACCTGCCGCAGGTGAGCATTAGCGACGGACTTGCAGGCTCCGGTATAAATCAGGAAAAGGATGCTAAGGTTTATTATTCTGATTATGTTCATCCTACAAAAAACGGACATACCTATATGGCAAAATGTCTTATGAACCTGATTGCTCAAATTGACGCCCAGGAACAGGATTCAAAGTATGTGCTGCCTGCCGGTTATAAAAATGAAAATGCATTTAAAAAGTTTGCTGCAATTTATTCGGACACAAAAGATCCTGCTGTTTCTATTGAGAGCGGAGCATTTAATAAACTGGATGACGCAATCCAGCCATATGCACACGGTGGAAAATGCTTTCCAGAAAATTGGGCTAAAGTTTCTGATGACCCTTCGACCCCTTCGACAAGCTCAGGGATTGTGGAAGCATTCAAGATGTCTCTCAATTGTAAGAGTTTGATTATGGTTTACAAAAATGCAAATAACGATAGCTTTGGCAAGGCAGATGTTTTTGTAGACGGCAAGCTCCAGAAGACTTACGCAGGTCACGAGGACGGCGGCTGGAACAACTGTATGATTGTTATGCTCATTGATGAAAGTAAGGCCGCACAACACACTGTTGAAATAAAGATGGCAGAAGGAGACGAAGCTAAGGCTTTTACGATTCTGGCTTTTGGGTACGCGTTGTAGATTGCATTACGGACAGATGGATTGCGCATACTTTACGCTTTCCATTGCATCTTTTGTATATGCGTCTGCATGAATCTTGTCTGCATAATCTTGATTCAAAACTGCTCCACCAACAAAAACCTTGCACCATGGCGCGTCTTTATGAATAAGCTTTATTGTTTCCTCCATTGCACCAACTGTTGTTGTCATAAGTGCCGAAAGTCCTGCAAGCGGAGCGTGCTCCTTTATTACAGAATCCAGAATAACTTCGGGCGGAACATCCTTTCCTAAATCTATTACGCGGAACGAATAATTTTCCAACAAAACCTTTACGATATTTTTTCCAATATCGTGGATATCGCCCTTGACTGTCGCAATTACAATCGGGCCCTTCTTTTCGCCGGTTACTCCGTTTTTTTCGAGCTCGGCTTTTATTACAGCAAAGGCTTCTTTTGCGGCATCTGCTGCCATCAAAAGCTGCGGGAGGTATGCTTTTTTCTGTTCAAAATCCTTTCCAATTAAATCAAGAGCCGGAATGATTTTTGAGTTTATTACGTCCATTGCACTCATTGGTTCAGAGCCGTCGGAGCCTGTAAGCAGCCGCAGAGTTTCGGTTTTTGCGTTTTCTTTGAGGCCCTTGTAGATTGATTTAGTTAACGTCCCTTTGATTTGCGGTTCCTGAGCTTGTCGAAGGGCAGAAACCGCAGACTGTGAAGCGGTCCCTGCGGTCCCTGAGCCTGTCGAAGGGGTCGAAGGGCCACCTGTAGCTGCAACCGTACTTGCAGCAGCAATCTGCTCATACTTTCCGGCAAAATCAATATAGCCAAGACACTGAGCATCAAGCCCTGAAAGAGTTTTAAAACAAGTCCAGGCTTTCATCATCTCAATTGCATTTGGATTCATAATTGCAGCGCTCAAACCATTCTGCATTGCCATTGTAAAGAAAATTGATGTTATATGTTCACGAAGTGGAAGCCCAAACGAAACGTTAGACACTCCTAACAAAGTTAATCCGTGGCGAACTTCTTTTACATATTTTACAGTTGCAAGCGTTGCAACCGCAGCCTGATCATTTGCACTAACCGTCATTGCAAGCGGATCTATAATTACATCCTTCTGATCAATTCCATACTCGGCAGCTGTGTTATAAAGTTTTTCTACAACCTTAATTCTTTCTTCTGCAGTTTCCGGAATTCCATCTTCATCAAGAGCAAGAGCAACAACCATACCGCCATATTTTTTTACAAGAGGGAATACCTGTTTCATTACTTCCTGCTTTCCGTTTACAGAATTAATGAGCGGCTTTCCGTTATAAAGGCGAAGGGCTTTTTCCATTGTAACCGGATCCGAAGTATCAATCTGGAGCGGTAAATCAGTTACCGCCTGGAGTTCCTTAATGACAGTCTGCATCATGCTGCATTCATCAATTTCGGGAAGTCCAACATTTACGTCCAGTACCTGCGCACCCTTTTCTTCCTGAGTAAGGCCTTCATTCAAAATATAGGCAATGTCATTATCTTTGAGCGCCTGCTTGAGCTTCTTTTTCCCGGTTGGATTTATGCGCTCTCCAATAAGAACAGGAGCTTTTCCAAATTCAACAATTTTTGTTCCCGAGGTGATTACAGATTTTTTTACCTGTTCCCGCTCACAAAGAATTCCGCCCCCGGTCTGCTGAATAAGCTTTCTGGTTTTTTCTACAAGCTGCTTTATAAAGACTGGAGTTGTTCCACAGCAGCCTCCGGCAATCATAGCACCTTCTTTACAAAAACCGCTTACAATATCAGAAAATTCCTGGGCCCCAACGTCATAAACAGTTTTTCCGTTTTCG
>JAILBH010000104.1 GCA_024681195.1 Treponema sp. | reverse complement strand
GGGGCACAGTGGACGCTCCGGGAAGACGGGCAGCTCGAAAGATCCGATGACGTTTCAAAAAAAGGAGAGCTTTCTCAAGTTCCAGTCTGGTTTGCCTGGGAGCGTGAACAGGTTCGAAAAGAAATTTCTTCCGGCGCATACAAAATCAACACCGAAGTAGAAATTTACATGATGGTAAATACAAAAGCAATCTATCACGTAGGCGAGGGCACGTTACAGCATTCTGCAAACGGCTTTGTTCTTGACGGCTGCAACGGAAAACTTCACTACGAGCAGGGCCCGCGCGCCAGCTACAGCCTTTATTCCGACTACTTCTGGTACGAAATTGGAGATATGATATGTATTGGAGATATGAAGACCCTGTACTACTGTTTTCCAAAACAAGCCGGCGATATAGTTGCAAAAGCCAGAATTGCAACCGAGGAAATCTACAAACTTGCCGATAATTAAAATATTATTGGTTTTATTGAGAACTATAAGTTATAATAGATATATATATGAATTTAAAATTAGTTTACTTAATATTGTTTTTTGTCTCAATTCTCGAACTGGTGGTTTTTAATGAGTTAACCCCAAGTAAAATCAATAAAAACCATTTGTTTTTATATATGATGGTAATTGCCTCAAACTTCGGTTATTCGGTAATGATTTATTCAGATAAATTACAGACCGCGTTAATCGGGGATTTTATTTCCTATATTGGAAGTATTTTTACAATCATGTTCATGCTGAATGTGGTTGTAGAAATGTGCAATAAAAAATTCTTCCTGCCTGTAAGGGCTATTGTTTTTATTAGCGCATTAACCATCAGTATTCTTATGGCAACTTCGGAACATACAAATCTGTTCTTTAAGAATCCACATATCATTTCACGCTATGGAATGACAACGATTGCCTATGAAAAAGGTCCGATTCTGTACTTCTACATATTCTATCTGGCAGTAATAAATCTTTCGGCAATCATAATGGTAACCTGGTCAATCCTCTCAAATAAAAAAGTTTCAAAATCAACCTTGCAGAGTCTGCTTTTCATGTTGATTTTTGGCACTCTTATGTATGTTGTTCCGCTGTTCCTTGGCTCAAAGATAAATTTTATGCCGTTTACTTATGTAATCATGGAATCCTTCTTTATTTATGTTTCGGCTAAGGCAAGCGCTTACGATCTTCCATACAATCTTATGAAGGTTTACAAATCGCGCGGTTCCTATGGTTACATTGCATTTGATTATAAAAAGCGGCTTTTGGGCTATGATGAGTTTGCCGTTGAATTGTTTCCATCGCTTTCAAAAATTTCTATTGATTCAATCATTCCGGATAACTGCACAGACATAATCGAAAAGCTTCATTACAAAGATGATTCATGGAACTGGGATGATAAATGTGAACAGGATTTTAAAATCTCGGATGAAGAACGTTCTGCAATCTGTACAATTCACAGCATCAAAGCTGTAAGAAGACGTTCCGGTTATCTTTTTGAATTGCGTGATGATACCGAGCAGCAGAATTATATAAAGGGAATTAATTCTTATAACAAAGAGCTTTCGCGTCTGGTTGGAGAAAAAACCCGTCAGGTTACAGATATGCAGGATTCCATTATCAAGGGAATGGCCATTATGGTCGAAAGCCGCGATAATTCTACCGGTGGTCATATTCTGCGCACCAGTGATTGTATTCAGATTTTTGCAGAGGAGCTCTTAAAGCACAAGGAACTTACACAGATAAATTCTCAGTTCTGTAATCTGCTTATCAAAGCGGCTCCTATGCATGACCTTGGAAAAATTGCGGTTGATGATTCAATTCTTCGCAAGCCTGGAATCTTTACTGATGATGAATATGACAAGATGAAAAAACATGCTGCAAAGGGTGCAATAATTGTTCGTAAAATTTTGAACGAGACTTCGGATAAAGAGTTTGAACGCATTGCAGTAAATGTAGCACATTATCATCATGAAAAATGGAATGGCGAAGGTTATCCGGAACATCTTAAAGGCGAAGAGATTCCTCTCGAAGCCCGCATAATGGCACTTGCAGATGTTTTTGATGCACTTGTAAGTAAACGCTGCTACAAAGAAGCAAAGAGTTTTGATGAAGCTTTTGAAATTATTAAGAATGATTTAGGAAAGCATTTTGACCCGGTAATTGGTCAGATTTTTATAGACTGCCGTCCAAAGCTGGAGTCTTATTACAATTCTTCATTGCAGGAATTGTAAGATGGATTTGCCGCTGCACCCCTTGTTGCAACAGGAGCGCAGCGACTTTTGCGTAGCAAAATGTCGGTAAGCTTTGCGTCGCAATCTACAATTACTTCAAATTAATCATAGACTTATCATAATCACTTGGAGCAACATAACCCATAAGGTTCATCAATGTTGCAGGCCAAGAACTAATTCCAAGTCCGTCGTTCAATTTTGTATTATCGTATTCACCCTTGTATTCAGGGTCGTAGATAATTCCAGGAACAGGGTTGAGCGAGTGAGAAGTCTTTGCCTTTGGCTCGCCGTCTGCATCCTTCTTTACGCTGCCGTCTTTTCCGTGCTCGTACATGTCGTCACTGTTTCCGTGGTCAGCTGTAAGACAGAGGATACCACCAGCTTCTTCAATAGCTGCCTTAAGGCGTCCAAGCTGCAGATCCATTCCTTCCATAGAACAAACTACTGCGTTGAATACACCTGTATGTCCAACCATATCGCCGTTTGGATAGTTCAAACGGATGTGGTCGTATTTACCGCTCTTGATTGCTTCGATTACCTTATCTGTAATTTCTGCACACTTCATCCATGGGCGCTGTTCGAATGGAACTACGTCAGATGGAACTTCAATATAATCTTCAAGCTTTTCGTCAAACTTACCCTGCTTGTTTCCGTTGAAGAAGTAAGTTACATGTCCGTACTTCTGTGTTTCAGAAATTGCCAAGAGCTTTACACCTGTCTTTGTAAGATATTCACCCATTGTGCGGTCAATGCTTGGTGGGTTTACAAGGTACTGGGCTGGAACATGAGCGTCTCCGTCGTATTCCATCATTCCGGCATATTCAACAGCTGGAACACGAACACGATCAAATGGAAGCTCTCCGCCCTTTGGTGTTTCAAATGCGCGTGTCATTTCCAAAGCACGGTCACCGCGGAAGTTAAAGTAAATTACTGAGTCGCCGTCTTCGATTGTACCAACAGGCTTTCCGCTACCGTCTGCAATTACAAACTCATGCATATCCTGGTCGAGCACGCCCGGAACTTCCTGGCGGTATGTTTCAATAGCCTTAGTTGCAGATTCAAACATGCGGCCTTCTCCAAGAACGTGAGCTTTCCAACCGCGTTCAACCATGCTCCAGTCTGCATTGTAGCGGTCCATAGTCATGTACATACGTCCACCACCTGAAGCAATCTTATAATCAAAGCCGGCAAAACCTGCCAAAAATTCCTCCAGCGGAGTGATGTAGTTCAAAGCGCTTGTTGGATCTACGTCACGTCCGTCCAGCAGTGCGTGTACGCGGAGCTTTTTAACTCCATCCTTACTTGCCTGAGTAATCATTGCTTTAAGGTGATCAATATGTGAGTGAACGTTTCCGTCAGAAACAAGACCAATAAAGTGAAGGGTAGAGCCCTTATCGTTTACATTTTTTACAAGCTTTTTCCAGGTGTCTGCAGCAAACATAGAACCGTTGGCAATTGATTCACCTACAAGCTTAGCACCCTGAGCAAAAACGCGGCCGCAACCCATAGCATTGTGTCCAACCTCAGAGTTACCCATATCATCATCGCTTGGAAGACCTACTGCAGTTCCGTGAGCCTTGAGCTTTGTGTGCGGGCAGTTAGCAGTAAACCAGTCCAGGTACTTCATGCGGCTGGCTTTAACAGCATCACCTTCTTCGTATTTTCCATATCCTACGCCGTCCATAATTACAAGGACAACAGGACCACGTCTACCCTGCCATTTAGGGTTCTTTTCCAATGCGTGCATTGTGTCTGACATATTTTATCTCCATTCGGGCGTTCCCTTCCGCTCCCTTCGGTCGCTTCAGGTCGGGCTTTTCGGGGTTCCGCTTTCGCTCCATTCCTCCGTTCTGTCATTGTCGGGCTTGACCCGACAATCCCATCACTACGGAACGCTGCGCGCCCCTACAATCCCTAACGCGTTTTTTAAGATTAAGTTCCTACAATATAATAGATAAAACATTTTTTTACAATGAGTGATTATCTTTGAAAAAAAAAGCAAAATCATTAAAAGCACGGACGAAACGGCGTGTTCAACTATATTTCGTCCGTGCAAAAGCATGAATTCTGTAAAAAACGGGTTATTTGAGGCATTCAGGTATTCAAAGAAGCTCAGAATACATCTT
>JAILBH010000089.1 GCA_024681195.1 Treponema sp. | reverse complement strand
AGGTTTCGTGCCCGTTTAAGTACGGCTTACGGATTCCTTCGTTTTGGCATAGTTAATAAATGCCGGTGGCCATAGTGGAGAGGTAATACCCGTTCCCATTCCGAACACGGAAGTCAAGCTCTCTTACGCCGATGATACTGCACTCGCGGGAAAGTAGGAAGCTGCCGGCTTTTTTTTTGTTCATACGGACAGCGTGTCAGGCACGCTGCCGCATAACTTGATCATATCGGGACACTGCGTGCCCGATAAATGATGTTGCTAACCGACGCTTACGCGCGGTAGAACCGTTTTTTTTCCAATTAAAAGCAATCTTTGATGGGAAGCGATGTTTTGTTTTCTAATTCTTATGAATAGGAAACAAAACTCGGTAGCGAAGCGTAGCTTTCCCCTCCTTATTCATGAATTATGTCATAAAGATCGCGACCGGCTAACTGTTCAAAATAGGCTTTAAGTTCAAAATTTTTATCCCATTTTGCTTGCGGGTAATAACCGTAGCGGGCTTTTACATCGCCCATGCGCTGTTCAAGATTTTGAGTTCCGTCGGCACCACAGGTAGAATCAAGAAGCTGAATCAGACGATCATAATCATTGTAGACTATTGCTGCAAGAAGAGTTTTTATTTCATCCATTTGTTGGGATGTGATATCAATTTTTCCAATGTAATCATCGGTTGTCTGAAGATTAAAAGAATGTGTCAGGCAGATTCTGGCGGCATTTTCATATCCAAGCGACATTAAAAAATGATAGCCGTCGTAAACATGAGCAATGTAGGTGTAACCCTGCTGGCGGCCAATGTCGTGGAGGAGTCCGTAGATATAGGCTTGCTCGGGATTGAGTTTTTCTGTACCGAGATTTTTGTTTACAGCTAAAGCAATTTTTTCTGCAGCTCGAGCCACTGCAAGACTGTGCTCCTTCCAGGGACCTGGATTTTTAGCAACTCCTTCGCTTAGTAGATATTCTGCCATACAGCGTGAAGGTTCTACGGGAATTCCAAGGAGCATTGCAAAAATACGGGTATCGCGGCTAATCATTACAATATTAAAATCATCACTGTCCCGATATTTTAAATTTGCTTCCAGTGCCTCCTTTATGGAAACAATGCGCAGTTCAAAACCGGCTTTGTCTTCGTAATCATCAAGGGTTTGATTTATGATTTTGAGAGATTTTTCGTTGTGGGCGGGTGTGCCGTCTATTCCGGCAACCTGGCATTCGTAATAAAAATTATCCTGAACAAAAATTGTATCTGGTGTTTTGCCAGATTTTTGAAAACGGTGAACCACGCCAAATTCTTTTAAACTATCTGGAATTACAACAAGGCCTGCTTCTTCCTGAACTTCCCGGATAAGGGCTGAACTTATTTCTTCATCCTGGTGAATACCGCCACCAGGAAATTTGTAGTATCCAAGGTTTCTGGCGTAAACAAGTGCGAGCTTATTATCTTCCAGACGGATGATTGCACGGGCCGAGTCTCGTCTTGAGCGGGTCCAATTGTCACTGTAGTTTTTTAAATCTACTGTAAAAAGACTTTTCATAAAATCAGTATATCAGATTGCGGTCTGCTTTGATAGAATCGGAAGGAGAAGCTTTTCTAAAATCGCGTGGAGAGGTTTTATAAAACTTTTTGAAGACTTCGGCCATGTAGCTTGCGCCAGAAAAACCTGTGATCTGGGCAATTTCTGACATGGTCATTTTAGTGGCCTGGAGTAAATCGGCAACCTTGCGGCTTCGGTAATGGAGCAGGTATTCGACCGGAGATTTTTCTGTAAACTTGTTGAAAATCTGGTTGCAAAGACTCGGGCTTACTCCTCCTGCTTTTGAAATATCCTGAAGGGTGATAGGCTCATTGTAATGTTCATCAATATAAATCATCATCTGCTTGAGCTTTGCATGATGAAGGTCGCCGTCTACCATATGACTAACATGAACTTTAAAAGCGTCGGTGCAGCGGTGCATAATAATATCCCAAAGTTCAAAAAATCCTTTTGTAATTAAAAACTCATCTTCTATTGCATTCTTGCACATGTCTTTTAATATATTCTGAACTGCGGGACCATCAAAATCGTCGGCCTTAAAATGAATAAAAGGAATGCTTTTGTCTGTAATAATGGGCTTGATTGCTTTTTCTTCTACTGCATAAGAAGAGCAGATGATACTTGGATGCATTACTGCTATATAATAGCTTACAACTCTGTCGAGGGTAGAATAGGAGTAATGGATTTTTTCGGAATTTACAAAAATGGTGTCGCCTTTATTCAGGGTGATATTAACGCCGCCAACAGAATAACCCATTGAGCCTGAATATACGGAAATCATTTCTATGTCCTCGTGATAGTGAGGAACCCGTTCCCAGGTGCAGCCAGGATATACATATCCGTCATGTATATATGAAGGAAATGATTCATTATTGTAATTAACAATTTCTGAACCGTCGCTGCGCTTCATTATTATGCCGCGTTTTGCAATTATCATGTAATATAACCTCAAAAATGTGGATATATAATAACAAAATTACATTATAACTATAAAATTGTTATTAAAAAAAGTAAAAATAATAATTTTATTACACCACTAGATTGAGTATAATCGCAATAGATTATCGGGTCAAGCCTGATAATTACACTGCTTCTGGAGGAAGGTTATGGAAAATGCGATTGTAATGAAGAATGTAGTAAAAGAATTTAAGGTGTTGAACAGACACGAAGGCTTGAAGGGAAGTCTGCGTGATTTATTCAGCCGTGATTATAAAACTGTAACTGCAGTTGATAATATTTCTGTTAATATAAAGCCCGGCGAAATTGTAGGATACCTTGGACCAAACGGGGCCGGAAAATCTACTACTATAAAAATGATGTCTGGTGTTCTTGAACCAACCCGTGGTGAGATTCTTGTTAATGGGGTTGTGCCGTATAAAAACCGTACCCGTAATGCAGAAAATATTGGTGTTGTATTTGGTCAACGCAGTCAGCTGTGGTGGTCGCTGCCTCTTATTGAGTCGTTTAAGCTGCTTAAAGAAATCTACATGATTCCGACGGCTGATTACGACAGGATGCTTGAGCTTTACCGCGAACTTGCAGATATTGAAAATCTTTTGCATAAGCCTGTGCGTCAGATGTCTTTGGGCCAAAGAACCTTGAGCGATATTCTTGCGGCCTTTTTGCACAATCCAAAAATTGTTTTTCTTGATGAACCAACTATTGGTCTTGATGTTGCCATGAAGGCAAAAATCCGAGAGCTTATAAAGGGCCTGAACAAAGAAAAAAATACGACTGTAATTTTGACAACTCATGATATGGGAGATGTTGATGCCCTTTGCAAGAGAATAATTATTATTGATCACGGCAGCATGATTTATGACAACGATATTGAGCACCTTAAGCATTATTTTGGTTCATACCGAACGCTGCATTTGAATATGGTTGACGGCGGCTGGCAGGATATCATTGTTGATGAATCTAAGACTGATGTTATGTCTGTTATTGCTGACTATCAGAAAAAAGGTGGAATTAAGGATATTCGTCTGGAGGATATTTCTACAGAAGAAGTTATTAAGAAGATTTACGCTCAGGCAGAAGAAAGAAGTGCATAGTTAGTACGTGGATTGCTACAGGAGGAACTTATGAATTTTAGGAAATACCTTGCGCTTACAAAGCTTGGCATGATGGAAAAACTCCACTACAGGCTTGGAACCTTTGTAACGCTGTTTGGAAATCTTGTTTATCTTGTTTTGGTATATTTTTTGTGGAAGGCTATTTATGCCTCGAGCGGGACGGATGTTGTAAACGGAATGACGCTGAACGATACCCTTGTTTATCTTGTGCTTGCAACTGCGCTCTTTAATTTTCTGGAAGTATTCCTTATCTGGGATATGAGCCGGGAGATTCAGTCGGGGGCGATTGTTTTGAAGCTGCTTAAACCAATGAGCTTTCGCGGCTACAGCTTCTGGTCCTGTTTTGGCGAAAATGTTATATCCTTCTTTTTGACCTTTGTGCCGACCTTTGTGATTATAAACATTCTTACCCATGGGCGTATTGCTCTTGGAGTGAACCTCGCTTTTTTTGCAGTTTCTGTTTTGATGGCACTGGTGCTCAACTTTAGTGTTGACATGTTAGTTGCAACTATCTGCCTATACACAGAATCTACCTGGGGAATAAATATGGTAAAGGAATGTATTGTGCTTTTGCTTTCGGGGGCGTCAATTCCGCTGGCATTTTTTCCGGAGGGCTTGAGAAGGGTGGTGCAGTATCTTCCTTTCCGCTGTATTTATGATACGCCCTTGAGTGTGCTGCTTTGCAAAGAGGGTTTTACACCTGGAACAGGACTTGGATTTTCGCTGCTGCTGCAGCTTGCATGGTGTGTGGCTCTTGGTGTGGCGGGGGTAGTTTTCTGGAATATTTCTCTTAAAAAAATTACTGTAAATGGAGGCTAGTAAATGGAAGCACAGATTATTCAAAGACGCGGTTTAAAGTTTTACGCAAAAATATATGGAAAGATTCTTGTTCAGGATTTGAAAAGCAAGATGAGCTACCGTGCCGACTTTATAATTTCGACAATTGGTATGATTGTTTCGAATCTTGCCGGCTTTGTGACCTTTTATATTTTGTTCAGTAACTTTCCTTCTATAAATGGCTGGACCATGTACGAAATGCTTTTTATGTACGGATTTTCGCTGGTTGCGCTTACACCGCTTCAGTGCCTTTTTGATAACAACTGGAATCTGCGCTTTATGGTAAAAACCGGCGACTTTATTAAGTATTGCTTCCGCCCTATAAACATTTTCTTCTATTATATTTCTGAAGTTTTTGATGTTAAGGGACTTGGTCAGCTTTTCTTTGGGATAGGGACACTGGTTTATGCATGGCATCATCTTGCAATTCCTGTGACTTTTGTTACAATTATGCAGACTGTGCTTTATTTGATTGCAGCATCGCTTTTTATGATTGCAATCATGAACTTTGCAGCCGCAACCTGCTTTTGGATTCAGAACTCGGGCTATGTAATGGTAATTATGTTCCGTTTTAAGGATTTTGCCAAATATCCGGCAAGCATTTTTAATACAGTTTTCCGCGTGATTTTTACCTTTGTAATTCCTATTGCCTTTATTGCATATTATCCATCGCTTGTTGTGCTTAGACCAGATAATGTTCCGCTGCTTTCGTGGCTTTCTCCGCTGATTGGACTTTTGTTCTTTTATTTGAGTTATAAGTTTTGGGTACTTGGTGCAAGGAAGTATGATGGTACTGGGTCGTGATGGCACCGGGGCAGACGCCCCTTTTTATCCTATTCCCTAAGGATTTATTTTATGCTATTATCTTATAAAAATTGAGGTGTAAAATGCTTAGGGGAAGACATTTAATTCAGCCGGATGATTTGACTGTGTCAGAGATTGAAGAAATTTGCTCTTTGGCAGAACAGATGATAGTAGATCCAGAATCTTTTAACGAAGTGTGTCGCGGGAAAATTCTTGCGACACTTTTTTTTGAGCCGAGCACCAGAACGCGCTTGAGTTTTGAGGCTGCAATGCTCAGGCTTGGTGGTTCTGTAGAAGGATTTTCGGATGCAGACAATACTTCTACAGTAAAAGGGGAAACTCTTGCAGATACAATCCGCGTAGTTTCTTCTTATGCAGATGTAATTGCAATGCGAACTCCAAAAGAAGGTGCAGCCCTGCTTGCAAGTAAGTATTCTGCCTGTCCTATAATCAATGCAGGAGATGGTGGACACTATCATCCAACACAAACCCTAACAGATCTTGTAACAATTCGTCAGCTGCTTGGCGGTCTTGATAATCACGTTGTAGGCTTTTGTGGCGACCTTAAGTTTGGACGCACAGTTCACTCTCTGGCCGAAGCTCTGCGCAATTTCAAAGGCAATAAGTTTATCTTTATAAGTCCAAAGGAGCTTAGTGTTCCAGACTATCTTATTACAAATGTGCTTGAGCCAGCCGGTGTAAAGTATCAGATTGTAGAAAGTCTTGATGAAGTAATCAGCGAGCTTGATGTGCTTTATATGACACGCGTTCAAAAGGAGCGCTTCTTTAACGAGCAGGATTACATCCGCCTTAAAGACAGCTACATCCTTGATACAGAAAAAATGAAGCTTGCCCGCAAAAATATGATTGTTCTTCATCCGCTTCCTCGTGTAAACGAAATTACACCTGAGGTTGATGATGACCCGCGCGCCGCATACTTTAAGCAGGTAAAATATGGTATGTATGCCAGAATGGCGCTTATTGCAAAGTTGACGGGGGTAATCTAAATGTTAAACGTAAACACAATAAAAAACGGACTTGTAATTGACCATATTCGTGCTGGAGCCGGCTGGAAGATTTACCAGTGGCTTGGACTTGATAAGGCACCTTTTACTTCCTGCCTTATTCAGAACGTGCACTCAGAAAAATCGGGTAAAAAAGATATTATTAAAGTAGATAACATCATCAATATTGATTACTCCGTGCTCGGTTTTATTGATCCTGATATCTGTGTAAATGTAATCGAAAACGAAAAGATTGTACGTAAGATTACTATGGAGCTGCCGGCAAAGGTTAGCGGAGTTTTCAATTGCAAAAATCCGCGCTGCATCACTCAGACAGAGCATTATGTAACACCAACCTTTATTCTGGCAGATAAAACCAAAGGGCTTTACAAGTGCGAATATTGTGATACGCTGTACCAGGCAGGTGGAAATCTGTAATGACAAAAGCAACCTTGATTTTTAATGCACGACTTCTTGACGAAACAATGGATACTCCGGGGGCAATTCTGATTGTAGAAGATTCTATTCGTGCAGTGTTTCAGGGATATTTTACTTCGCAGGAAACGGCCAGCACTCTTGCACACAGCGTCCTTTCGGAAGATGGCCGCGATAATGACTGTAAGCTTGAGCTATACGATGCAAAGGGCCTTACAGTAACTCCTTCTTTTATTGATATGCATGTTCATATGCGCTACCCGGGCCAGACCCAAAAAGAAGATTTGCAAAGCGGACTTCATGCAGCTGCAGCCGGAGGCTTTGGAACTGTGGTAGCCATGCCTAACACAAATCCTGTAGTTTCTTCTATGGAAATGGCGCTCCAGATTGAATCGGAGGCTGCAGCCATAGGTCTTACAAATCTTTTTCAGACAGTGAGCATTACTAAAGATTTTGCGGGCAGCGATACTTCCCAGCTTGATGAGATTGACCGCCACTATATTCCGGTTATTTCTGAAGACGGAAAGGATGTTATTTCTTCTGCCGTAATGCTTGAAGGAATGAAAAAAGCTGCAGCAAAGGGACTTATTGTAAGCTGTCACTGCGAAGACCTTGCTCTTGGTGCTCAAGCCAAACCGTTCCGTCAGAATGCGTTGAACATAATGAAAGCAATAGGACTTAGCGCCTGGGGAACTTCTGACGAAAATTATAATCCCGATGAAGTGGAAACAGCAGCCATTGAACAGATTGATTTGAATCTTACAAAAGCCAACGATCTGCTCCGCCTTGCCGAAGACACTGCAACTGCCAGAAACATTCTTCTTGCAAAACAGGCCGGCTGTCATATCCATATCTGCCACGCAAGTACCTGCAATGTTATAGATCAGATTTATAATGCAAAATTAGATATGCAAAATGAAGAGCTTACTGGCGAAGGTTTTGTAATTACTGCAGAAGCAACTCCACATCATATTGCGCTTGCCGGAACCGAAGAACCGCTTATCCGTGCTCTGGTAAATCCACCTCTGCGTGATGAAGAAGATCGCGAAATGCTCATAGAAGCTTTGCGGGATGGAACTATTGATGTAATTTCTACCGACCACGCTCCTCATACAATGGAAGATAAGGCCGAAGGAAGCCCCGGTTTTACAGGTTTAGAAACAGCCTATGCTATCTGTAATACCGTTCTTGTTAAGCAGAATAATTTTGCTCCTCAAAAACTGAGCCAGCTTATGTCTGCAAATCCGGCCCGCATTCTAGGCCTTACCAAGGGACTTTTAAAATCCGGTTATACAGCAGACCTTACACTTGTTGACCCCGAAGAAGAATGGGTAGTGGACTCCAGAATGTTCTGTTCTAAAGGAAAAGCAACTCCGTTTGAAGGAAAGGAGCTTACAGGGAAGGTGAAAGGTTTGTTCCTTGCGGGTAGGAAGGTATTCGAGAGGTAACATTGTAGATTGGTCGTACGCGACAGCGTACGACCAATCTACAACTTTTAATAGAAAATATAACTTCTTTGTGTTATAATATTCCGAGGAGTTTACCAATGAAAAAGTTTTTTATCCCTTTATTGGCTGCCCTTCTTGCTTTTACAACACTTACTTCCTGCGAAAATTTCTTACATGGCGAACAGGTTAAGCAGGATTTGATTGATTACATTGCCTACTGCAACGCCAAAGAATGTACCCTTTATATTTC
>JAILBH010000079.1 GCA_024681195.1 Treponema sp. | reverse complement strand
ATGCTGGACAAACTGCCTGTTCTTATGCAAAAGTTGGAGCCGCTGCAATCAGCTGCCTTACAGAAACAAATTATTTTAAGGGAACTCTTGGCGACCTTATGAATGTATGCAGCAGCATAGACAAGCTTGAATGCCAGAATGAGAATCCCCTCCCCGCTGTATTGCGCAAGGATTTTCTTTTATCGACAGAAGAAATTGAAATTTCTTATCGTGCAGGTGCAGATGCAGTTTTATTAATTGCAAGAATCCTTGATACAAACAGTATTGTACAAATGGCAAAAGCCGCAGCCGCACACGGCATGACAAGTCTTGTAGAAGTACGAACAGAACAAGACCTGGAAAAACTTCGCGCCGTTTCGTTAGTTGTAGATAACAATTATATAGTTTGTGGAGTAAACAGCCGCGACCTATCTACATTCAAAATTGATTTACTCCGTCCGGTTTTGATGCTTCAGAAAATCAAAAATATTATGGGTGACAATGCACAGGTTGTTTTTGAAAGCGGAGTTACAAATTATGAATGCGCAAGAGCTGTAGGCGCGCTTGGTTTTACCGGACTCTTACTTGGAGAAGCAGCAGCTAAAAATCCTGAACTCAGACAGGGACTTGTAAACGCATTCACAACTTCTACTGCAACAACCAATTCTGAATTCTGGAAAGATTATGCTATTAGTGTTTCACAGGCAAAAAAGACTCTGGCAAAAATCTGCGGGCTTACAAAAATCGAAGACGCCATGCTTGCAGAAAAGCTCGGTGGCGCCTTTCTTGGATTTATTTTAGCAGATGCTTTTCCACGAAGTCTTACCCGCGAAGACCGTTTGGACAAACTTCTTTCTCAGTTAGACACTCTTAACACCAGAAAGGTAGCCGTAATTGTAGATCTTGAAAGCGAAGAAGCAAAGACAGCAATTAAATATGTAAAACTTGGTATTTTTGATGCAGTGCAATTTCATAAAATTCCTTATGAACAAGTACCACAAGAACTGCTTGAACTACCGCATTTTTTTGCAACCGACAGTCTTGAAGAATATGAAAAGCTTGTTTCTAACGGAGAGCTTCGAGTCCTTTTAGATTCAAAAAATATTACAAAAGCCGGCAGCCAGCCACAGTCTTTCAAAACAACTTACGAAATAAAATGGCTTGCAGGAGGAATTACCCCTGAGAATGCACAAGCTTTGATTGAACAAAATCATCCCGAATTAATAGATATTTCAGGAGGCATCGAAGATTCTGAAACCCCGGGAATTAAAAATCACAATAAATTACAAAAACTTATGGAGGAATTATGATACATTCAGACAACGGATTTTTTGATACCTTTGGCGGAAAATACGTAGCAGAAGTTTTACGCCGTCCGCTTGATGAACTTGAAGTTGCTTATAACGAAGCAATTAAAGACCCGGCATTCATTCAGGAGCTCAAAACAATCCAGCGAGATTACATAGGACGCGAGACACCTCTCCTTTATGCAGAAACTGCAACCAAACTTTTGGGTGGTGCTCAGATTTACATAAAACTCGAAGGCCTTGCAAACACAGGTGCTCATAAAATTAATAATGCAATAGGTCAATGTCTGCTCGCAAAACGCATGGGTAAAAAACGCATAATTGCAGAAACAGGTGCAGGCCAGCATGGAGTTGCAACAGCGGCTGCCTGTGCCAAGCTTGGGCTCGACTGTACTGTTTACATGGGAGAAGTTGATGTTCGCCGCCAGCAGCCAAACGTTGCTTCAATGGAGCTTTATGGTGCTAAGGTTCATGCTGTAACTTCCGGAAGCCGCACACTCAAAGATGCAGTAAACGAAGCAATGAGAGACTGGGCTGCAAATCCAGATACTACACATTATGTTTTAGGAAGCGCTCTTGGTCCTTCCCCTTTTCCTGATATGGTACGGGAATTTCAAAGTGTAATAGGCCGCGAAGTAGAAGAACAGATTGCAGAGCGTAACCTTGATGTAGCAGCCCTAATTGCCTGTGTTGGAGGCGGTTCAAACTCAATTGGTTTTTTTGCACCTTTTATAGATAAACCAAACCCACGACTAATTGGTGTAGAAGCCGGTGGAATTGGAGACGGTATCGGACAAAACGCAGTTCGCATGAGTGGTAAAGCAAGCCGTGACGGAATTATGCATGGCTATAAATCCCGATTCCTTTTAGATGAAGACGGACAGGCACTTCCTACCCGTTCAATTTCTGCAGGACTGGACTATTGTGGAATTGGACCTCAGCTTGCAACTCTTGGAAAACAGGGGCGAATAGAGTTTACATACGCGCGAGATGAAGAAGCTTTAAACGCAGTAAAGTTTTTTGCACGCAATGAAGGAGTTTTATTTGCAATGGAAAGCGCTCACGCAGGAGCCGAGGCAATAAAGCTTGCGCCAACTCTTCCAAAAGACAAAGCGATTATCATTAATATGAGTGGCCGAGGCGACAAGGATGTATTCATCACTTGCCCTGTATTCCGCCGAGAAGAATGGCTGAGCTTCCTTCATGCAGAAATTGAACGTCTTGAAAACAACAAAGAAATCCACGAACAGGAGAATTAATTATATGTCTAAATCTAAACTTATGAGCCATCTTGTTGCAGGCTATCCAACAGACGAAATTGCATTTACAGCAGCCCGTGCCCTTGTTAAAGGTGGCGCAGATATCCTGGAAATTCAACTACCTTTCAGTGACCCTAGTGCAGATGGTCCTGCAATTCAGGGAGCATGTACAAAGGTTTTACATCGCAATTACCGCACAGCTGATGGCCTTTCTTTTATAGCAAAACTCCATCAGGAATTTCCCGAGATAAAAATTTATCTTATGAGCTACGGTTCACTTGTATACACTCCAGGAGTAGAAAACTTTTGTAAACGCGCGTCCCTCGCTGGCGTTAGCGGCATGATAATTCCAGACCTTCCTTTTGATAATGACGAAGGCCTTACCGCAGCCTGCCGTGCCAACGGTATGGAAAATATTCCTGTTGCAGCCCCAAGCATGTCTCAAGCACGCCTTTCAAAACTTGCACACGCCGGTTTTCCATATATTTATGCAGCCTTACGTACCGGTATTACAGGAACAAATACTACAATAGATAAAAGCACTCTTGATTTTCTGGACAAGGTTAAAGAAGGTGGTTCAAAGGTTTACGGCGGATTTGGAATCTCAAACGGAGAACAAGCCAAGGCAATTGCCTCTACAGTAGAAGCAATTGTTGCAGGCTCCGTTTTTGTAAAAATAATAACAGAATATCAGGATGATAAGGAAAAACTTGCGGCAGCTGTAGAAGCAAAGGCCAGGGAGCTAAGTCAATTATAAAGCCCTTCGACAAGCTCAGAAACCACATATTCTATGATTTACACCGCGCTCCGCGTCGGTGTGAAATTAGTTTGGCACGCGCGCAGCGTCGTGCCATAGCATTTTAGACTGCAAAGCTGCTTGACAGCTTTGTCAGTCTAAAATTTATTTTACTTCCGTAACTGAATTTATGAGATTAAACAAATATTTAAACCCGGTCGCGGCTATAGCCTTTTCGGCCTCGTTGGACATTGTCATAAAATAAAGCTTGTGCCCTGTTTCTTCACTGTCATTAAAGGCTGCCATTAATAGCCCCACACCTGAAGCATCAAGTTCTATAAGACGCGACATATCAAGTACAATATTATTCTTTTGAACAGCATCATAAAGAGTATCCTGGAATTCACCAAGGGTATAAGCATTTAAAGCGCCGTCAAGTTCATATAAGTGATAGTTAGCACCGTCTTTTTCAGTAATAGTTATTTGTTCCATGTCTTTATTCTCCTTACAATCCGGCGTTTTTAATCATTTCATCAAGATTACTCAAATCTGGAATATCCGGATCATCCGGCATTACGTTGTCGTTTATAAAAAAGTCGTCGCCATTTTCGGCTGGGGCTTCTGCAGGTGCTTCGACAGGCTCAGCAACCACGGTATCTACAGGAGCTTCAGGTGCGGCGTCCACAGTTTCAGGTGCGGCGGCTTCTTCAACAGCTTCTTCAACAGCTTCTTCAACAGCTTCTTCAACAGGTACTGCGTCCACAGGTTCAACTGCTTCAACTGCAGCTTCCTCTGCTGGAGCTTCTGCTGCTTCTGCCGGAACTTCCTCTTCAACATCCTCATTAAATTCACGGGAAGTCTCGTACTTAAGAACCAGAATAGAAACGTCATCTTCCATTTCTTTTGACATAAACTTCATAAGGTTATCAAAAGTAAACTGAGCCATACGCTGTGCCGGATAAGTTGAGTTATCAAGCAGACACTGCTGAATACGTTCCTTACCAAACTGTTCACCGCGGAGTGAGTGTGACTGAACAAGACCGTCGGTACAGGCAAGAATAATATCACCACGACTAAGCTTTGTAGTCTTAACCGAAATAAACGGAGAAATATCTTTTACGAATCCAAGAATGTGTCCACTACCCTGAATCTCAATAACGTTGTTATAAACCTGAGTATACATCATCAAAGCCGGAATACCACAGTTGATGTAGTACATTGTATCTGTTTCAAAATCAATTAAAGCAAAAAGCCCTGCAAAGATTGTACCCTTATTCAAAGAGTCGCGGATAAAGCTGTTAATCTTAATTACCAGTTCCTTAAAGTCGTGAGTTTCGGCAAGATAAGTTCTGATAATAGACTTTAAGATTACCATGTTCATGGAAGCCGCAATACCTTTACCAGACATATCACCTACTACAAACAGGTGACGGGTATCGGTAAGACGGATCATATCAATAAATTCACCACCAATGTTGCGGGCAGGAACCATGAGGTAACCGGTATCGATTTTTGGATTATGAACCTGGTCAATATTTTCCTGAATAGATGTAATAATCTGAGAAGACATCTTAATTTCGCGGTTTACTACAGAAATAATTTCCTTGTTAGAGATGTTACGCATGTAATATCCGAATACAAAGAAGTATGAGTAAAGCTTAATAAAGATGTTGTAGTCATATTCCTTATAGTGGTCACCGCTGACCTTTTTACCAAGAGTAATAAGACCAAGAATATTGTGACCTTCGTTTAAGATGAACATTGCATCAGATTTAGTTTCTTCAAAGAAGGTTGTAAGCTGTTCTTCAATTTCAGAAATCTCATGAACGTTTCCAATCTGAGAGTAACAAACAACAGAACGGCCTACATTCAAAAGAGTTTCGAACATTACATTGTTGATTGGAATTGTAGTTGTAAAGCCGTTTGAAGTATAAGCAGTTTCGAGCATGTTCTTATTGTTCAAAATGTAAACATTTACAGAAGAAGATTCTACGTTCTTTCTGAAAATATCATACATTCTGCTTGTAATTTCATCCATTTCGCCGCTATAGTCAATTTTACCAAGCTGACGCTCAAGAGCAGGTCCATAATCTGCTGAATAAAGTCTTGAGTTGTAAGTCATGTGATCCGAAATAATGAGCGCAAACAGCATGATAAAAATAGATGCAACTACAAAAATTGGTATGAATTCACGAACAAAGATTGAACCTGTTGGCTGCAGGAAGAATACTGTTAAACCAATTGCAATACCAGGAATAATGTATGAAACAATATTCTTAAACAAAGTTACAACAAAAGCTCTGCCCGAAGGTACAGAAGTTTTCTGTAATGCCATTATAATCAGAACATACATTGCAAGATATGAATACATGAACAAAGAAGAGAATGAAGGATTAACATTACCAAGGTACTGGAAGAAGTATGTAAGACCCCACATAAGTACAATACCTTCAAAAATTACCAGGCTCTGATATTTCTGAAGCTGATTGCCCTTTCTTTCTTCAAATACCATAAGGAAAAGAAAAGCCGTTCCAGGAATAATCCCCTTATAAAGAACTCTGTAAAGGAATACCCAGTCCCAAGGGAAATACTTTTGAACTTCACCAGAGAAAAGTCTCTTAGAACCTACATTCATGCTCAATGCAGAATCTATAGAAATATCCATAAACTGGAAGAATACGATATAAATTACAAAAGCATATAAAAGCCACTGTACAAGGCGGGCAAACACTTTATTAACTTTTGTAGAAATTCCAACCAGACCATAGCTGAATGAAACAAGGAATATACCGTCCAAAACAAATACAATCTTTATAAGATTAACTACCAGCGATTCCAGCCATTTGTTCTTAAAGAGCATTACCAGGATGTATATAAAAACTTCCAGACATTCAAAAAGAAGAGGAACTAAAAGAGTGTTACCATTTGAAGAAAGAAAAGCATTCTTCTTATCTATGTAAACTGTGACAAATACGAAACAAAGTAATAAAATACAATTCAGAATAATAAATATCATATTAGTAACCCACCTTAGCAACCATCATTGTAACGTCATCATGAAGCTTTTTGTCGCCATTATATTTCCAGATAAGATCCACAATATCATCAACAAATTCCTGAGGAGATTTTGAAGCTCCCGCAATAAGTGTCTTTTTATAAAGATCTGTATCACCAAGCTCAACACCACTGTCATCCATAACTTCAGAAACACCGTCAGTTGCCATAAGAATGGTGTCTCCACGGAACAGACGTTTTTCTGCAACCGTTACATCACCCATATCAAGAATACCAACCAGCGAAGCATTTGAAGTAAGAGGCTTAATTCTGTAGCCGTCCGGAGAAGGAGAAAGAATAATAGGGTCTGACATAGAAGCGTTGATATAACGGATTTTCATCTTTTCGGTATCAACAATACTCAGGAACAATACAGTATATTTATCCTGAAGGTGCATTCCCTTAATAGCCTTATCGATTGCCTTAATTACACCAACAAGGTCTTCTTTATCTTCAATAATCTTTACAGTGTTCATTACCAAACCCATGATAAGGGCGGCAGGAAGTCCTTTACCCGAAACGTCACCAAGCATGAGCAGGGTTTTTGTTTTATCAATAGGAAGAATTGAAAAGTAGTCTCCCGATACGTTTACAAGAGGGCGGAAGTAAGTTGCAATCTTAAGATTTGCAATATTTGGAATCTTTTGTGGAAGGAATGACTGCTGTGTTTCTGCAAGCTGCTGCCATTCCTTTGTTGTAGCCGCAATTTCTGAAAGCTGAGAAATTGTACCGGTACGTGTAATAAAGCGTTGATATTCATCAAAGAGCTGCTCATAAATGCTCTGATCAAAAAGCCTTGTGTAATTACAGAAGACAAACATGTGCTGCTTTTGTGAACAGAGGAAGAAGCCTCTTGATTTTTTGATTTTTGAAGTAACACCAAGATGACGGTCAAAGTAGTAAAAACCATCTTTCCAATCCACTTCAAAGTTCTGACACATCTTTTCGCGTGTTGAATCTGAGGCGGTGATTCGGTTAGGGCTGTTATAAAGAGTGTAGTTTTTAATGCGGTCAATCAAAAGTACAGAACAATCTCCCCTTCTTTCCAGAAGATCTGCAATTGCTGCATAAAAATCTTCGAGCGTATAGCAGAAACGGAGTCTGTCCATAAACTTTTTGATAATCATTGTTTCACCCTTTTCCAGAGTGTCATGATGAACCTTGGCAACAAGAGCGGCCTTTAATCTTACGCAAAGGAAGGTTATAGCCCAAAAGAATACTCCTACAATGAGAAAGGAATGAATGGAAGGAGTTGCTTCGGTTTTTTCTGGAATAAGGAATAAACTTACTACCGTAAACAATATAACGGCCAGAGAATAAACACTAATAGTTACTATCTGTTTTCGTGTTTTATACATATTCACCTCAAATTTATGATACTACTATTCTATCACATTATCGGCAAATTTGGGGGAAATTCGTATAAAAAAGTAAGGAAGGCTTATTGTTCTAATTTAGACAACGGCATTAAATCCGGATTGCTTGGCGGGTTTTCCAGCTCCATATAGGCCTGCAAAAGCTCTTTTTGTTTGCCGGAAAGCCTTTGAGGAATCTGAACCATAAGTTTAACGTATAGATCACCCTTGCGGCTGCTTCCAGGTACAGGAACACCTTCACCTTTTATGCGCAAAAGCTTTCCGTTTGTTGTTCCAGAAGGAATTTTGATTGTAACTTTCTTTCCGTCAAGGGAATTAATTGTAATATCTGCTCCAAGAGCGGCCTGAGCCATAGAAATTGGAACGGCACAGTACAAATCCTGGCCATCGCGTTCGAATAATGGATGTGAATCTACGTGCAGAACAACTACAAGGTCTCCTGATGGTCCACCGTTTTCGCCTGCATCACCCTGCCCCGGAATAACAATACGTTTTCCATTATCAGAGCCTGCAGGAATCTTAAGAGACATCATCTTGCTCTTTTCGGTAATACCAGTTCCCCGGCAGTTTGGACATGGTTTGTCAATTGTTACGCCCTTACCACGGCAGGTAGGACATGTCTGCTGAATTGTAAAAAAGCCGTTTCCCTGGCGAACCTGGCCCATTCCGTTACAGGTTGGACAGGTCTTTTTAGAAGAACCGGCTGCCCCACCCGTTCCGTGACAGGCAGAACAAGCTTCGTTATGTTTAAAATGAATATCTGCGGAAGTTCCGTAAACAGCATCCTTAAACTGAATGTGGAGGTCGTATCTGAGTGAAGAACCGGCTGCAGGACCACTGCGTCTACTTCCTCCACGGGAACCGCCTCCAAAACCTCCGCCAAAGATACTGTCAAAAATGTCGGAGAAGCCACCACCGGCTCCACCAAACAAATCAGAAAAGTCATGGAAAGCATGTGAATACTGGGCACCGCCGGCACCACCGCCTCCCATTCCTTCAAGGCCGGCAAAACCGTACTGATCATAAATAGGGCGTTTTTCCTCGTCGGACAGGATTTCGTAAGCTTCGGTAGCTTCCTTGAACTTTTCCTCGGCCTCCTTGTCTCCAGGATTGCGGTCAGGGTGATACTTTACGGCAAGCTTACGGTAAGCTTTTTTTATTGTATCCTGATCCGCAGATTTGTCTATGCCTAATACTTCATAATAGTCGCGTTTTGCCATAATTATTTCCTAAAAAAATCATGAAAATATTTTGAAGAATATAAACACATAAGGTTGTTCCCTCTCGTGAAAAATGCCCTCGACCAACGAAGATGATGTTGTCCTCGGTCATTTTTCACTACGGTCACAACCTGATGCAATTATTATGCAAAAATATTTTCCTGCTTATTTTTCGTCATCTTTTACTTCGTATTCAACGTCGTCAGCTGAACCTTTGTCAAAGCCGGACTTCTTTTCGGCGTCGGCACCAGCGTCACCGGCTGCTCCAGTGTCAGCACCTGCTGCTGCACCGTCTGCGCCTGGCTGGGCTCCTGCGGCTCCCTGCTGTTTGTAGAGCTCTTCGGCAATCTTG
>JAILBH010000145.1 GCA_024681195.1 Treponema sp. | reverse complement strand
ACACAAAAATGGATTCCGGGTGTAAACCTTAACAGCTTTGTAAAAGAGCTTGGTGCCGACACACGCTTTTTTATTGCGCTTTGCATCGCCCTTATAAAACGTCCATCCATTCTGCTGTTAGATGAACCGACTGCCCTGCTTGATAACACCCAGCGTGATTTTTTGTATAAGAATCTTCGTCAGCTGGCAGAGCATGGAATGAATATCATCATTATTACGCATAATCATGACGAAGCAGAAAAATACTGTAATACAATTGATTTGCTGGAAGATGGAAGGCTTGTTCAAAAAAAGCAGCTTGAAGCTTTGAACGTTACTTATAAATCCGACAATTCTAAAAACAGGGAAACGCTCTGGTTTAAAGATATTTCCACAGGCTACGACAGACAGAAAAACAGGATTCCTGTTAAGGCTGCAAGTTTTCAGGTAGTAAAAGGGGCTATTACGCTGATTAAAGGGCTTGCGGAGGATGGGCTTGATACTCTGGAAGAAATTTTAACCGGGATGAACGTAAAGCATACAACAGGAATAATCCGCGGACTTTCGTCACAGTCAGATCTGGCGCTTACAAAAATTAATCCTTATTTTTTACGTCATAACTTTCCGCTTTCAGTTGGTATAATTCCTACCGACAGAAAATTCACAGGCTCAAATCCAAATCTTACTGTAAGCCAGATGCTTACTGCCGGACTTTCTATTCCGGAAAAGGAGAAGCCTCTTGCTGCCCTGGAAATGATAGAAAACAGCGGTGTAAACATTTTGCCACAAGAAAAGTGTTACTGCCTTTCGGGGGGCATGCTTCAAAAGCTTATGTTTGAACGTGAGTTTTATACAAATCCAGAGTTTTTGATTTTGTGTAATCCGCTTCAGGGACTTGATACTGAAACCTGCACAAGAACCTGTACAAGAATCAAAGATGCAGCACAAAACGGTGCATACGTTCTCATTCTTTCTTATGGGGCTTTTCCTTCGGGCTTCTGCGATAATCAATATAAGCTTTTAAACGGCAGTCTGGAGGCTGTGTAATGTATTACGTAGGACTTTCACTAAGCGTTGCCGCTATTTATATGATTGCAGGGCTTGGAGCCTCTCTTACTCTCAAAACCGGACACATAAACCTTGCAGGCGAAGGCCTTATTTATACAGGCGGTTTTTTATGCGCAATCAGTCTTGATTTTTTTGCACGCTATAATGTACCTGCTTTTTTTGCAGTTAGCCTTGCACTTGTTTTTAGTGCGCTGGCCGGCTGCCTTTTAATGCTCTTTTGCGAATTTTTGCGTAAATATAAAAATGCAGATTTTCTGCTTACAAGCTTTATTACTTCTTCGGCTGTTATTCCATTAATTGATGGACTTATCCAGGGACCTTTTAGAACTAAATCAGGGAATCTTCTTGCTACACCATATATTGTTTCTCAATACCGTTTTGCAAGCATACTAAAGCCTTCTCCATTAAACGGAGCCATTTTTGCGGCAATTATTTTATGCGTGCTTGCAGGACTTTTCTTTAAACGTACACATTTTGGAAAGATGACTCAAGTTTACGGAATAAGTCCTGAGTTTTCACTTTATTCGGGTTTTCCTTGCGGGAAAATAACTTTTACTGCAGCTGGAGCTTCCGGTGCCCTTCACTCACTTGCCGGAGCAATTGCAATCTGCGGAACCTACTACACCTGTCATTCAGGCTTTTATTCGGGAATGGGCTGGAACGCGCTTTCGGTTGCAATGCTTGCCAAAACAAAATCTATCCGGCTTATTCCTTTTGCAATTTTTATGGCAGCACTTATGACTTATTCAAGCCGCTTTGCTCTTTATTCAAATCTTGATTTTGATGTAAATTCTCTTATTCAGGCAATCATACTCTTTATGATTTCAATTCCATTCCTTAAAAATGTTCAGGGAGGAAAAAAGCATGCTTAATATGATTGCATTTTCCTGCCCGCTTATTCTGGCTTCCATTGGAGCGTTATTCAGCGAATACACAGGCTGCCTTGCGCTATTTATGGATGGTCTCATAACTTTCTGTGGATTTTTGACTTTTGCCTTTACAGTTGGAACAGGTTCTGTAAGTGCCGGAATTATTCTTTCTGCTATTACAGCAATTATAACAGGACTGCTTTTTGCATTTATTATAGAAAAAGCCAGAGCCAACAGATTTATTGCAGCCATAGCCTTGAACCTTTTTGCAGGAGCTCTGACATCCTTACTTTCTTCACTGATTTTTAAAACGAGAGGAGTTCTGGTTTCGCAAAGCTTTCATTTTATTCCGCAGCATGTAAGTATTTTTGCGATTATTCTTACTGCTGTTTTTACAGCGGGAGCAATCCTTTATCTTAAAAAAACTCAGGGCGGCATCTACTTTAGAATCACCGGTTCCAATCCCGATGAGCTTTTAGTCCGTGGAGTCTCGCCTTCATTATACCGAATCCTTTCCTGGGGAATTGCAGCACTTTTTGCCGCTCTTGCAGGAAGCATTCTTTCAATGAAAATTTCTTCTTTTGTTCCAAACCTAGCCAGCGGAAAAGGCTGGCTCGCCCTTGCTGCAGTATTTATGGGGCGCAAAAAACTCTGGCAGATTGCAGTTTACGTTTTTTTCTTTTGTTTGATTGAATATTCAGCTGTAATGATTCAAAATCTTATTCCGGCAATTCCATCTTCTGTAATACTGGCCCTGCCTTATCTGATTTTGCTTTTACTTGTCATGCTTAAAAGGAATTAGTCAGTTGTGATTTCTTCTATAGTGTCAATTTCTTCTGTTTCTGGGACAAGAGTTTGTATTGAGTCTTCCGTTGTTTGATTCATTTCTGAAAGCGCTTCGTTTTTAATTATTGATTCATCGCCAGGTTCTTCTTTAATCTGATTAACGTCTTCTTTAGTTTTAAACTGTTCAAGAATATTTTCCAGCTCTGTCATATTCTTATAGCTGTCTTTACTTGCGGCACTTACTCCACTCATTCTGCTTACAATATCTGCAGTACCCTTTTCTATACGCTTGATTGCAAGAGTTGCTTCAAAGAACTTATCATTCATTGCATCAACATCCTGCGAAATAACTTTTTGATGATCAGCAAGCTTTTTACAATAAGTATTAATCTGATCTGCAGAATTGAATTCTTCTTCGGTCTTTGAATTAACAGTCTGCATCTGTTCATCAATACGTTCAATTCCAGAAGTAATTTCTTCAAAAGCGTTGATTACTTCATTAGAGTGATGACTTATTTTTTCATATGCAGCCGAAGCTTCTGTACTTGAATTATTTGCATTATTAACTGCATCAACAATTCCTGTAATTACTTTAGAAATAGTTCCGGCATTTTCGGAAGTACTTTCGGCAAGAGAGCGAATTTCTTCTGCAACTACAGCAAAACCTTTTCCGGCTTCGCCAGCATGTGCCGATTCAATTGCAGCATTCATAGAAAGAAGATTGGTTTGTTCTGCAACGGTATCAATAATTGTTACAACATCTTTAATTTCATCCAGGCGACCGGAAATAAGCTTTAACAAATCATTTGTATTTGTAATCTTTTCATCTCCGTCATTAACAAGCTCATTCATTTCCTGAGCCATTGCAGAGCGTTCAACAGCCATGTTTTTAATATAATCAAGAGTCTGAACAACTTCCTTTACACTTCTTGAATTATGTTCTATTGCCTGAGATTGAGTTTCATTATTTTCTACAAGAGTATTTACCATCACGTTCATTTCGGAAATTGAAAGAATAACTTTTTTTACAATTCCAATAAGGTAATCAAACTGATTTGAAATACTCTGAATATTTGAATCAATTTCTGTTGTAGCTTCTGCTGTGCTGTTGGCAGCATCGTTAATAGTAGAGCCTGATGAAATGGCTTTGGTTGCAGTATTTTTAACAACATTAAAGAAGTTGTTAATCTGGTAAACCATTTCATTAATATTCTGCATGAGTGATTTGATTTCCAGACTTCCCTTTGGTTCAAGGCTTACTGTAAAATCTTTTTCGGCAAGTGTAGAAGTCATATCGCGGACTTTTACAATTTTGTTTGCAACATTTGTAGTAACAGAAAGGATGAGGGAGGTAATAATAATGCACGAAATTATTGCAACTGCAAGAATAATAATAGAAATAATTCCTTCCTGAGTTGTAATTGATTTATCAATCATTATTTGTGATTCACTTGTAAGCTTTGTGAGCTGTGAATAGTTTCTACGGATTTCTGTAATATCATAGCTGCAGGTTTGGGCAATATTCATAAGAGTAATTACCCCTTCATCATTATCAAGAAATTTATAGGCTTCTTTAATTCCATACTTTTGAATCTGAACATAGGCATTTTCATTAAGATTTACTTCTGAAAGTTCCTTGATTTTTGCATCCAGCCTCTTAAGGCCATTTGTAAACAGATAAAAAAGTTCCCTTGCCTTCTTTAAAATTTCTGTATGTTCTTTTGGAAAAGATTTTATCGATGAATTATTAAAATAAATTTCTATATTATCATCCAGGCCATGTACAACAGAAGACCAGTCATCATAAATTGTCTTCTGGTCAAAACCCCAGTTTTCCATATCATTTAAGATATTTATAATTTCACTTAACTGATTTTGTGTCTGCGATTGTACAAGCTGGTAGTCTTTTACTCCCTGAATATATTTAAAGCCAAAAAGAGATAAGGTCGAAAGGATTCCAACCTGTATAACTGTGACAAGAGTAATTACTAAGAATTTGTTACGTAAACGCATAAAAATAAATTCTTCCTTACCATATTATCGGCAAGTTCTTTACTTTTAACTACATTTTCTCGAGATATGGCACGAGCACAAGCTTCATTGCGTTTTTGATTACCTGAAGAGTACAGTCGGCTAAGTATAAACGGGCACCGGCAAGCTGTTTGTTTTCTTCTGCGGCGGCTACAATCGGACAGTTCTGGTAGAATTTGCTGAAAAGCTTGGCTGTGTCGTATACATAGGCTGCTACATCGCTTGGATTTAAGGCCTCTGCGGCTCTTGCTATAACTGCAGGGTAATCACCAAGCTGTTTTATAAGCGCCCATTCGTCTTCGCCATTAAGTAATGCAACAGCGTCATCAGATGAATCTTGTGAAAGACCGGCTTCCTGTGCTTTTGCAAGAATTGAATTTATTCTGGCGCCCATATACTGAAGATATGGACCTGTATTTCCGTTAAAGTTCAAAGATTCCTGAGGATTAAACAACATATCCTTAATTGGTGTTGCCTGCAGCATGTAGTAATGAAGTGCACCAAGAGCAACCTTTTCTGCAACCTCGTCTGCATCCCCTACTTCGCTGTCGCGTCCACGTTCTTTTATTGCAGCAAGAGCATCGGCATGGAGAGAATCTATGAGGTCATCTGCATCTACTACAGTTCCTTCGCGGCTCTTCATGCGTCCGCTTGGAAGATTTACAAGACCGTAGCTAAGATGATAAAGCTTATCGGCCCAGTCAAAGCCAAGCTTTTTTAAGATATGGAAAAGAATCTTAAAGTGATAGTTCTGCTCGCTTGCAACAACGTATACAAGCTGATTGAAGGCCCAGTCATTGTGGCGGCTGATTGCAGTTCCAATATCCTGAGTGATATATACAGAAGTACCATCCTTTCGGAGCAATACTTTTTCGTGATTATCTTCGTCCTTGCCTTTTCCTACAACGTCGGTAACGTCAATTCTGACTGAGCCGTCCTCTGCGCGGAAGAATACCCCCTTATCCAGACCTTTAAGAATTTCGTCTTTTCCTTTAAGATAAGTTTCGCTTTCAAAATAATATTTATCAAAGCTTATTCCGGTGCGGTTGTAGGTTGCCATCATTCCATCAAAGGTCCACTTGTTCATCTTTTCCCAAAGAGCGTGAACTTCTTTATCTCCGGCTTCCCACTTAATGAGCATATCTTCTGCAGCCTGAGCTGCTTCGGGGTGAGCTGTTTCGGGCTTGTCTTTTTCACCTTTGAGGTATTTATCAAACTCTACATAACACTGGCCTACAAAGTGGTCGCCCTTCATACCCAGGGTTTCTGGAGTGTCATTGTTAGCTTCATGAAACATTTTGTAAGCAAGCATAGATTTACAGATATGTACACCGCGGTTATTGATAAGATCTACCTTGTAGACTTCGGCACCTGCGGCTTTGAGGATGCGGCTTACTGATTCACCAAGAGCGTCGTTTCTGACATGTCCAAGGTGAAGAGGTTTGTTTGTATTAGGAGAAGAAAACTCAATCATTACACGGCGACCTTCCAGCGGCTTTTTGCCGTCGGAATTTATTGAACCGTAGCTTTCGCCCTGGGCTTTAATTGCCTTAAGAATTGGAGCTGCGGCTCCCGATTTATTGAGCTTTACATTTACATAAGGACCTACGGCAACAAATTCACCAAGAGATTTATCTGTGATTTTGGCGGCGACACCGGCTGCAATCTGTGGTGGTGCCATGTGCAAAGCTTTTACATAAGCAAACATTGGCGAACCAAGATCTCCCATTTCGGGATTTGGTGCGTTTTGTACAACAATTGAGGCTGCGTCAACAGCGGCTGCCGACGGATCTTTTTCCTTAATAAAATCATTTAAAGCCGCAGCAATTATTGTGCGGCAGGTATCCTTTGCATCTGCCATAGGGGCTCCCTTATTTATTTATTTTACTTTTGCGTTTTTGTAGACTTCTACTGTAAGGAACTTTCCATCACGACCGATTTTCTTTCCGTCAATTTCTACAAAACCGTCTTTTGTCTGCAAAGACATTTCGGCAAATTTTTCCGGCTTAACAAAACAAAGCTCTTCATCTGGTGGCAAAAAGCCTTCCGGCTCAAGAACAGTTCCAACTTCAAACTGTGGAGCAAAAATAACTTCGCAGGTATCTTTGTCTGTTACAGTCGGATCGCTTGCAGCAAGCAGCATGCCGTTACTTCTAACACCGCGGAAATTTGCAGGTTTAAGATTATATACAAGAACAATATTCTTTCCCAAAAGCTCTTCCGGCTTATAGAATGGCACGATTGAACTTACAATCTGACGAGGTTCTTCATCTCCTGTATTTAATGTAAGGATATAAAGGAAGCTTCCTCCAGGATGCTGCTCTACCTTTTCGATGCGGCTAACCTTAAGGATTACGCGCTTGCTGAAGCGTTCTGCAGGTGGTAACTGATCAATTTCGGCAGGAGTAAGTTTTTTCTGATTTGCGGCGGCTTTTTTAGCTGCGGCATCGTCATCGGCTACAACATGAGAGAAAATTGTTTCAAGACGATTCTTTCCAATAACACGGAAGAAGCTTCCAAGACGAGGTCCCTGCTCTTTGTTTACAAGTACATTGTAAAGGCCAAGGAATAAAACCTTTGTATCAAGTCCAAGCTGTTCAGCGACTTCATAAATAGCCTGCTGACAGTCCTTGTCTGTTTCAAAGCTATCGAGTTTTGGAAGCACCTGTTCGCTGATTTTTTGAACGGCAGCAGCAATTTCTTTTGTAACATAAACAGGTTTATCATCATTGCGAAGTTCAAAACAGAAATCCGGTGCACAGTCTGGAGCCGAATGCTTTACCCTGAACCATGCACATTCAATTCGGCGGCGCGAGCGTTCTTCCTGTTCAGGTTTTACGTCGCCAAGAGCCTTGATA
>JAILBH010000049.1 GCA_024681195.1 Treponema sp. | reverse complement strand
ATACCATGTCACAACACAGACCCATGGAGCGATAACTGGTTTACAGACATGACCAATGACAAGGTTTTTGCATTCTTTGCTCCGGCCTGGTTTATAAATTATTGTCTTAAAGATAGTGCAAATGCAGGCAATAATCAGTGGGGCATTATTCCGTCGCCTGTTCCATTTACCTGGGGCGGCTCTTTCCTTATGGCAAACAAAAATCTTCCGGAAGTAAAAAAAGGCATTGCAAAAAGAATCATTGAATGGTTAATGCTTGACACCAGCAACGACGGCCTTATGTACAAGGTTGCCTCCGAAGAAAAAGACACCGTAACTTCGCAGGTTGTTATGGAAAAAATAATTGATGAAGGCAAAGGCACCAGCGCCACTCTTGGTGGAGCCGACATCTTTACAATCTACCATGCAGCCGCCCAGTCTGTTAATGCCGAATACAAAACCCCATACGACTCCACCCTCGACGATATGTTCATGCGCGAAATCCGCGACCACAAAAACTTTGGCCTTCCACGGGAAGGGACCTTGATGAGGTTTGAACTTCAGGCATACAGACAGATGGGATTTAGAGGGGATGATATTCATGATGAACCAGTTGTATTGTCATATGGAGAAGGTACTTTGCCTGATTCAAATCTGTATTCTTTAAAAGCAGAGCCTTGCGATGACGGAATTAAGTTTACTTTGACTTTTGCAAAAAATGATACAGCCGAAAAAACATATTATTATGCGGCAAACTTTTTTGGCTCTTACTCATCTTATTATATCCGTAACACAGAGGATGGAATTGCAATGTTCCTTGAAGACCTACTCTCGGAGAATGAACAATTCTTTACAGTATTAACAACTGGAACTACGCATACCATTACTTGTATCTATCCTGTTAATATTCAAAAAGATGAATATTACTGCTTTGATTTGAATTATAAAGCTTTAGCACCTGCTGGTACTGATGAGCGTGATGAGTATGTAACGATTCCTTTCATCATAAAAGCAGGAGGTGGTAGTCAATATATAAGCATCAATGAAGATTATAAAACTCATATTACTATAGATGCAGATAATTCTGATCCAGAGACCCCTTACCTTATAATCAAATCTACACAAGACTACCCTTCTTATTATTCATTAAAAGGCGGAATTGCAAGCAAATTCTTTGATGCTAAACTTATAGCACCTGAAATATATTATCCAGATGTATTTATGGAAACAAATATAAGCATAGGTAGTAATTTAAGTATTGCTCAAAGTGTCCCATCTAATTGTATAGATAGTATAATAGAAGGCCAGGAGCTCGCATCCTTCCACGCAGAAGTAGCACTCAATTTAATCCTTGACGGTTTCGATAATTTACATTTCCGCATGCCGCCTCTTAATAGCGAAGACTATACTGTAAGAAGATTTTATGATGACCAGGAAAACAAAGATTTTGCTATTGTTATAGATCCTTCGGGACAAGAAATGTTCAGAAAAGAAATTAATGGTGTTTAAATCTTGAGACTTTAAATCCACGATTTTATTTTGAAAAACGGCCTCGTCAATTGCGAGGCCGTTTTTTGTGGCAATCCATTATTCAGGACAGGAGCGGACAAGACGGATACCGGGGTAGTAGTCGGAATTCTTTTCATTTATACATCGTCTGTAGAAAACTGAACACGCGCTAGCTACATTCACCCAACTACCTCCACGCAGTACATGAATAGGATCATTAGTAGAACCTCCATAACCATTTGCAGGACCTTTTGGATTGACAACAACTCCTGACACTGTATAGGCAGAATCATTACAAGATTCATTTCTATTATACCAGTCATAACACCATTCCCATACATTACCACTCATATCATAAAAACCAAGCGTATTTGGAGCCTTAAGACCTACCTGATGTGAACCATTCCCAGGCTTACCAGAATTTGGAGCATAAGTCCCTGTGACTCCTCCATTACTGGTGTTATACATATACCAGCCCACACTGTCTATTCCACTATTCCTTGCTGCGTTATAATCAACTCCATCTTCAGATGCATGTCCACTAAAATAATAATTCCACTCTTGCGCAGTCGGATCTCCTCCCCTTGCGGCAAATTCCCATTCTGCTTCTGTGGGTAGTCTGTATCCAGTAGCATCAGGAATAAGAGTAACATTAGCATCAGTTATATGGCCTTTATCATTCACTACAATCGCAGTTATATCATATGCATTTGTAAGACCTTTACCTGACATTTCAGTAAGTGCATTACAAAAATATACAGCATCATACCATGTTACACCATCAACAGGTCTATATTTTTGTGTTTCTCCAGTTACGAGTGGATAGCCTCCAGTTTCCTGACATTTAGAAGGATTTACAGAAAGATTTTGTTCTCCTTCAATTCTATTCGTCATTACAAGTTCGTATAATTCCTGTGTTACCTGATACTTACTCATGATAAAAGGACTTAATTTTACTTTTCGACCTGCACGGAATACACCTTTATAAAATTCCTTATCAGCAGAAGCAACCATCTCTGAATCTTGTTCTTCTTCGATTACTGCAAAGCTATGTGGTGGAATAACATAAACTTCTTCGGTCTTTTCATATGCAATTCCGTTTATTACTATTGCAGTACTTGCGGTTGCTCCGGCTGCTTCACGCCATTTTACGTACAGTATAATATTATCTGTTACCGGTGCATCAAAATCATATGCAATAGAAAGCCCATTATCTTTATACCAGTTATAAAAACTATATTTTTCTTTTGTCGGATTATTTGGTTTTGCAACAGTTGCTCCGTAACGCACAGTTGCACTGTTTATATCACTTCCACCATTCGTTTCAAAAGATACTGTATATAAGTTACGATCATAATAAATATTTACTACAGTACTTCCGTCGGCAGCAATTTTTGCCTGTGTAACAGGTTTTGCTGTAAAGCCTGTATAAGTTTTTGCAACTGCCTCTGTATCAGAACCTTTTAAACCTTTAAGATTCTGAGAATCGCCAATTACCTCTGTATAATCATCATCTGTGATGTTTTGCTGAAAGTGTTTTACCGCATAACTTATTTCATTTTTCTTTGATTTTTCAGCTTTAATAAAAATATTACCGCAGGACACAAAAGTTGTAAGCATTATTAAAATTGTTGTTTGAATTATAAGTTTTTTTGTTTTCATAACTATCCCTTAAGATTGAACATACTTTAAAATTATTACTGATATTATAATAAAGATTATTATAGTTGTAAATTTTTTTGATTCATAGATTGCTACAGCCTTCAATCTCCCTAAACTCCCCGGGCTTTAAATCTTTGGGGAGTTTGTAGTTTCCAAAAGAAATGCGTTTTAATTCAAGGACCTCATTTCCAAGAGCGCGGACAAGGCGGCGCACCTCGTGGAACTTGCCTTCGGTTAGGGTGATTTGGCAGAGGGTTGGAGATAAAAATTCCAGTTGGGCACCGGCGCTTTTTTGGGCGGGAGCCTTTTTTTCGGCAGGGAGAGTTACACCTTGCTGGGCACGGCTAACATATTCT
>JAILBH010000039.1 GCA_024681195.1 Treponema sp. | reverse complement strand
AGAAAATTCAAAGACCAGATTATATTTAATTTCGGATCACAATATTTCCACATTAAAAAAACTTTGCACCAGAATCCTCGTTTTGAAAAATGGTTATTTAGAGGAAGTATAATTGTTTCATAAATCGGGCGGTCCCTCCGGGGTGGTTTCGACAAGCTCAGGAACCGCAAATCGAAGGGTCGCAAAAAAATAATTTAATAACCACCCCGGAGGTCGGCTGTTCCGCACTTCGCTAAGCGCTCATCCTCCTCGATGCCGCCGCTTCGCGACGTCCCCTGCGGTGGACTGCTTCGCAGGTGCTCCATAGCCTACCGCAAGGATAATTCCTTTTTATAACTATGTTCCCCTTCCCAGCGCTACCGCAAGAAATATAATTAAGTTGCCCAAATTCCTCCCGAATTACATAGAAAACAACCCCAAAGTGTTAATTTCTATGTAATTTTTGTGAAAAAGACCTTCATAAAAAGCAAAAACTGCTTGTTTCAGCCCAAAAAAAGAGGTTTCTACCCATTATTTGTATGATTTTGACCTGATAATCAATGAATTTCTTTAACAATTACATAGAATTTGCCATACAAACACAATTTTCTATGTAATTTAAAGGAAAATTGCATTCTGAAACTGGTTTGACGATGGTCAATTTTTGGAGGGACGTCAACCTGATTAACACAGAAGATGTGTAGTTTTAACTATTCCTCTGCAAGTTCCATAAGCAAAGATCCCAAAACAGGTGAAATCACGCATTATTGGGATTTAATTATTGGCAAGTTGGACTGGGACGACGAGTAGGTTTGCAATCCTATATAGAAATCCCAATCTTAAACTTATACCCATCTTTATAGTTGGCTTTGTAATATTCAACAAGTCCGGAAGGTTTTATGGGGTGTTCTGTAATAATTTTGATTTCAAGAAGGAACATTCGGTAGCTCACTTCTACAAACCAGGAGTGGAGGGTCTCATGATTTTTGGGCATTAAGCCAAGGCCTACACCGGCATGGGCATCGAACAGTCCCATCATTCCTAATGCGAAGCCGGCAGAAAATCTATTAAAATTGTCTTTCTTTGACCTTGCATAACCGTAAGCAAAATAGGTTCCGGCGCGGGCTTCATATGTAACAGGAATAAAAAGAGTTTCAAGACCTATATCAAAAGAAAAAACTTCAGGACGCCCTGTTTCGAGCGACAGAATTGGCCACGGAAAAATTATCTCCATAGCCCTATTAAAGGATTTCTCAAATGTCGATTTTTCAGCTTTGGACTGGTCTTCTGCAAACAGATTAGATGAACAAAGCCCGATGAGAATAATTAATATAAAAGAAAATTTTCTCTTCTCCATACGTTATAATAATAGCATAGAAAATAAAAAGTTACTGCAGGAACCAGCCATATTGAACGAGTTTCAAGAAAACTGGATGGAATTTGCCATCCCAACCCCATCATGGTATACTGTCAGAAATTATTTTTTTACATCTTTGGAGGAAATTACGATGAAAAAACTAATTGCATTTTTAGCGGCAGCGCTTCTTACAGCAGGACTGGCGTTTGCTGCAGACCCGGCAGAAGGCTTTTGGATCAGTATAGATGAAAAATCAAATCAGCCTACAGCCGGCTGGCAGATTCAGGTTAGTGGCAACAAGCTTAGCGGTAAAATTGTTTCTGTCGCAGGAAAACCACAGGATGTTAAAGCAACTGGCGGAAAGGGAAAAAGCTACGATAATTTTATGAATGGCGCAGATGTTGGAACTCTTACTTCTGTAGGCACCAGCTGGATCTGGGATTTATCAAAAGACGGCGAAGGAAAATGGTCAGGTGGTTATATCATTGATCCAAATGACGGCAAGCGCTACAAGTGAAAGATTACCTTCCATAAAGCAGACGGAAAAAAATACAAGACAGATACTCTTGAAATGCGCGGAGAAGTAGGACCTTTTGGCCGCAGCCAGTTCTGGAAAACAGCAACAGAAGCTGAAGCAAAAGCACTTCGATAAATTTTATGGTAAAAACTGCATTCTTGTGATAAAATAATTCTTGGTGGGTATGGAGAGAAAGGAGTCTCAAGCTTGCAGTTTTTAGATTCTTTTATTTTTAACCATCTGCGTTTTCAAATTGCGGCTACAGTAGTTTTAGTAGTCGTTGAAATTCTTTATTTTTCACGTCCACAAATCAAAATCCTTTCTACTCGAATTTTCAATTATATTTTAATCAGTGCTGCCATTTATCTTCTTTTTGATTATGCCACAGTTTTTTCGCTTGTTTATTATGATAAATTTCCACACTGGCTTGTAAGATTTTTACACCAGGGTTTTATTCTTGGTTTTGAAGGGACTTTCCTGTTTATATATATTTTTCTGGATGTAACGACCCATAACCAGCAAAGACTTTTTCTTTTTGAAAAGATCTTTGTGTTGATGATTATATTTCTTAGCGCGATTGCAATTCTTTTTAGTAACATCAAATACCACATAAGTGACACTGCAGTATATTCGTATGGCGAAATGGTAAACAGGGTTTATATCCTTATCACCATTCTTACGTGCAGTACAATCATCAAAGCTATTATCGCATCCCGCAATGTAGAATCAAGACATGTTACTTCGTATGTTCTATTCTCAATGGGACTTTGGATAATCTTTGGAATTCTCCAGCTCTTTTTACCGCAGATACTTTTTTCAAGCGTAAGCATTTCTACAATGCTGCTTGTACTTGTCATTTCTCTTGGAAATCCGTCTGAACACGTTGATAAAGAATCTGGAGCATTTAATTATGAAGCACTCCGTCTTGTAATTTCGGATAGGCTTAACAAGGCAAAGCCCTTCTATATCGTAAATATTGATATGGAAGAAATTTCAAAGCTGCGCCGACAGTTTGGAGACCAGGCTGTAATATTTGTGTTAAACGAAATCCGCTCTTTTATAGCAAAACAGTTTAATCAAAATATTTACAAACTTAACAATCATTCTTTTACGGTTATTTTTGATGAGCGTAATCAGGAAAAAATGGATACCTGTTTGAGGATTCTGGAAGACAGATTTCATGAAAAATGGAATTTAAATGAAACAACAAAAATCCATATAAATGCCCATGTTGATTATGTACGCTTTCCACAGGATACTCCGTTCCTTAAAAAAGGAGCTCAAACTTCTACAAGTCAGCTTCTTGAATTTGTTGAACTTTGTCATACCTTTTCTGATGATGCAGAATTTGTTCACCGCGTAGACACAAAGCTCCTGCAAAAGCGAGATCGTCAGGATCTTATTTTAAAACTGCTGCAAAATGCCATCAAAAGCGATGGTATCGAAATGTATTATCAGCCGATTTATTGTATTGCCGAAAAACGGTTTACAAATTGTGAAGCTCTTGTTCGTCTTAAAGATTCAACAACTCTTGGATTTGTATCACCAGAAGAATTTATTCCGGTTGCCGAACGAAACTTCCTCATCATGCCGCTGAGTAATTGTATTTTCGAAAAAGTATTTGAATTTGTTTCCAGAAAAAATCTTTCCAAAAAAGGATTAAAGCATGTAGAAGTAAACCTTTCGGCTATAGAGTCTGTAGATCTGGGATTCCCAAATCTTATGAAAGACCTTTTGGAAAAGCATGGACTTGAACCATCAATAATCAATCTGGAAATTACAGAATCCATAGCTGTTTCTTCTGGCCGTAAGCTCAAGCGCAATATGGATGACCTTATCAATTATGGCTGTACCTTCTCTATGGACGATTTTGGAACCGGGTATTCAAATCTCTCACAGATTACCCGCGCTGATTTTTCCATAATCAAAATAGACAAGAGCCTTTTGTGGCCAATTTTTGAAAAGAAAAATCCGAACCGCGAAAACTCAAAAATTCTGCTCGAAAACATGGTTTCTATGATTTTACAGATGGGATTAAAGATTGTAGTAGAAGGCGTAGAAACTAAAGAACAGTTTGATTATCTGGAAAGTCTTGGAGTTACATATATTCAAGGCTATTATTTTAGCAAACCAATAGAATCTGAAGAATATTTAAGATTTTTGGAAAAGTATAACAGATAGTTTATAGGGCCCTTCGACAGGCTCAGGGACCCCGTCATCATTGTGGTCCCTGAGCCTGTCGAAGGGTCATCTTTAGTAAAGAGTTTCGCCTAATAATCTTGCTGCAAGGCTTACAGCCAGAGCCGCCGTCTGATTTCTTACATCAAGAATAGGATTAACTTCGACAATTTCGGCAGACTTTACTTTGCCGGTTGCACCCATTTCTTCCATGAGCAAAAGAGCTTCTCTGTTTGTAAGACCACCAGGAAGAGGAATACCGGTACCTGGAGCAAACATAGGATCCAGAACGTCCATATCAAAGCTAACATGGATTATATCTGCATGAGTTTTAAAGAAAAGTGTAATCTGCTTTACGATTGCAGGAAAACCCTGGCGTTCAATATCACTCATGGTAAATACTTTTACACCGGCTTCTTTCATAATCAGTTTTTCGCCCGGATCTAAGTCGCGTACCCCTACAAAACAAATATTCTGAGGATCTACCTTACGTCCTTCAAAATAAAGATTTGTAAGATCCGGAAGGCCAATTCCGGCGCTGGCTGCAAGACATTCTCCGTGGATATTTCCTGTAGGACTTGATTCTGGAGTATTAAAATCTCCATGAGCATCTACATAAAGAACGCCAAGCTTTTTTTTCTGATTTTTTGCATAAGCCGAAACACCTGCGATTGAGCCAAGTGCAATAGAATGATCTCCGCCAAGAATGAGCGGAAACTCCTGTTCTGTGCAGATTTTTTCTACTTCTGCCGCAAGCTTTTCGCAGGCATTTTTGATTGGTTTAAGGTATTTAGCTTTTGGATTGCCGGCCTGTTCATATTCCTGGGGAGAAACTGTAAAGATGTCTGAATGGTTGGATATTGTGTGACCCAGGCCTTCCAGACGTTCTTTTATTCCTGCAAGTCGGATTGCAGAAGGTCCCATATCGGAACCGTGTCTGCTCGCTCCAAAATCAAGCGGCATTTCCAAAAGATGAATGTTCATTAGTCGTCGTCCTCTTTGAACATAGCGTCAATTTCGTTTTTATAAATATCATTAATGCGGAAGCGCATGATTTCCTGTTTTGCAGAAAGTTCAACACCAACTTCAAAAGGCTTTGTGATAAGTGTAAACTTGTTGATACGTTCAAACATCTTAAAGCCTGTTCTTGCATTAATAAGATTGCTGATTTCTGTTTCGTAAAGCTTATGGATTTCGTCCGACGCAAGAAGATTTTCGTAAGTATCATACTGCATACCGTTTTCGGCAGCAAAGTTCTTAACTTCTTCTTCATCAACAAGAATGAGTGCGCTAAGATAACGCTTATCCTGTCCAACTACAACAGCAGCCTTAATAAACTTGGATTCAGCAAGCTTCATTTCGATTGGGAGTGGTTCAAGGTTTTCACCACCGCGAAGAACGATTGTGTCCTTAATACGACCTTTAATAATAAGCTCATCGTGAATTGTAAAGATTGCAAGGTCACCGGTATCGAGCCAGCCGTCTGGAGTAAAGGCTTTATCTGTAAGCTCAGGATTTTTGTAATAACCCTTCATTACAGTATTACCCTTAATCTGAAGAACACCTTCTTTACAACGTCCAAGAATGTATCCGTCCTGAGGATCAACAATTCTGGCTTTTACACCGCGGATTGGAGAACCGATTGTACGGAAAACAGGAGCAGCAATTGGTCTAACAGAAACGATAGGAGCTGTTTCTGTAAGGCCGTAACCTTCTACTACCTTTACACCGATTGCCCAGAAGAATTCATCAATCTGCGGAGGGAACGCTCCACCACCACTAACACCGCAGCGGAAGTTTGTTCCAAGCATAACCTTGATTTTGCGGAATACAATAAGGTCTCCAAGTCCATAAAGCGGCCAGAGGAGTACCCATGGAATAAAGAATAAAACCCACCACAAGCCCTGTAAAGGAGTTGTAAAGCAAGGGTTTTGTCCAAACATTTTGCGTTGCATCCTCTTATGAAGAATGGCAAGCTTAACAAAGAAGTTGAACATAAAGTTTACGATTCCACCAGCTTTGCGCATCTTTTTTGTAATACCATCGTATACAGCTTCGAATACGCGTGGAACAGCAGGAAGAACCGAAGGATTCATCTTTTTAAGATCGGCAAGCAGGATTGAACCAACCGGCTTAGAATATGTGATTGCACAACCCTGAATAAGAATAACGTATTCAACTTCGCGTTCGAATACATGCCATACAGGAAGAACGTTGAGAGCACATTCACCAGGGTTTAAGAAAATTCGTTCTACAATTTCATCAAGCTGGGTAAGAAAGTTTTTGTGAGAAAGCATTACACCCTTTGGAGTTCCAGTTGTTCCCGAAGTAAAGATGATGGTAGCAGTGTCTTCCATAGTTCCTTTTTCGAGCTCAGCTTCAACTTCGCCGGCATGTTCAATTCTCCACTTCTGACCTTCTTTTATGAGTTTGTCAAAATAGTAAAGCTCAACCTTGCAGCTTGCAGCAAGCTTTCTAACCTCATCTTTAATATCTTCTTCCTTGTCAAAGGTAATGATGTTCTGAAGACATGGAAGCTTATCATGAAGTGAAAGAATCTTATTTATCTGTGAATTGTTTTCTGCAATAACAAAACGGCATTCTGTGATAGAAAGAATTTTTTCCAAATCAAGAGGAGTTGCATCACATCCACGAGGAACGTCAATGGCTCCAATGCTCATAATACCTAAATCGGCTTGCATCCATTCAGCACGGTTGTCCGAAATCAAGCCGATAGGTTCCTCTCTTTTAATACCCAGCTGTAAAAGAGCTGCACCAAAGTCTAGTCCAAGCTGATACATTTCACGGTAAGTTACAGGAACAAATTCACCGTTTTTCTGTCTTTTGTACTGAGCATTAATCTCTGCAAAGCGTTCTGCAGAGTCCCTGATCATTTTTGGTACTGTGTACGTTTTTTCAAATTCCATATCTAAATTATATTATGAATATTCAAATACGACAAGTAGAATGACAAAAACTAGTAAATTTGTCATACAAACTGTAAACAGGGATTTTGGGGCCGTATTTTCACTAAACTAACAGTCATTAGTTTCCGATAATTAAGATATGAGTAAAAAGAATATTTCGCAGGAAAAAATCATTCAGGCTTTTTTGAGTTCGGCTTTTGATAAGAGTGCAGGAGGAACCTCTCTTGCAGATGTTGCCGACAGCCTGGAAATAAAAAAAGCTTCTCTTTACAATCATTTTGAAAGTCGCGAGGCTATGTATGCTGCTTCTGTTGAATATTGTAAAAATCAGATTGGGGCGGTGGAATTTCTAGTTCCAAAAATCACAGATTCAATTCTTGATCAAAAAACTACGATTCAGGGGGCATTTAAAAAGCTCATTTCGCGTTATTTTGCGTTGTTCGATTCAGAACCACTATTTAAAATGTATGTTTTTGTGCATACCGAACAATATTTTAACGTTGAATGTCTTAGAATTGTTCAGGCTCAGACCGAAAAAATTGCAAATGATGTAAGAAGCTTGTTTGATTGTGCTATAACAGTAAAAACTTTTAAGCCAAAAACAGAAAAAGAGCTTAAGGATTTATCTTTGGATTGCACCAGCCTTATTTTACAGCAGCTTGATTCCTATATTGCTGTTCGTAAAGAAACCGTTCGCCAGAATCCGGAAACCGGTGCCGGCAGCCTTTTTGAACTGCCGTCAGATAATAACATTATAAATCGTGCGGTAAAACTGGTAGAAGGATATTTGAACCTACTGTAAATCGTATGCGCGGCACCAGCGGCCACCTGTAAACTTTCCAAACACATATTTATTTGATGCAGACTCATTTGTGATGTAAAAGCGTCCGTCTACAAATTCGATTTCTTCGGCCATTGGAGGAAGAACAAAGCTTGCTGTAGTGTTCGAAAGAGTCAGGATGTAAAGAGGAACTTCTTTGCCGCAAATTTCTTTTGTGCCAGATTGTTCCAGTTTTCCGTAGCTGTATTTATACACATAAGATTTTCCAAGTCCCCAGGAAGTAGTCAGATAAATTGAATCATCTGAAAAACACATTCCCTGAACAAAATCCGGAAGAGAGAAGGCTACTTGTGGTATTGCCTTTCCATCGCTGATAGAAAAACCTGCAGTTATGGCATATTGTAAACCATCTTCTGTCATAACCTGATGGTTGTCCAAAAGCTTGTAATTTGGTTCTCTATGAAATTCACCTGCATAAAGTAGTCCGTTGTGATAAGTAGAAAAAGAAACTTTAATCTTATCGCCGGCACCCTGAACATCAATTACATCTGTATAAGAAAGGTTTGAATCACGCTTTGCATTATCTACAGCTGCCTTATCAAAAACATAAAAGCAGCAGTCTCCGGAACCTGCAATATAGATTTTGCCATCTGCTACAGAAAGTCCACCGGCGTGGCCTGTAAAAGCTGAACCATCAGGATTTGTCATGCGTACTGCATTAACAAATTTTCGGGTTTCTTTGTTTACAACAAAAATAGGGGAGGCAGAGCCGTCCTTCATATAGCCGGTAAGATAAAAATTACCCGAGCCTTCGTCGTAAGAAATACCCTGCGCAATGTAGCCCTTATTTGAATAAGGGATAACAAAGCCTTTTTTACTGTGGCGCAGGTTTTTTGCTGCCGGAGCTTTGGTAAAAATGTTAAATACAAGAACCGCAAATAAAAAGATTGCCACAAGGCAGGATAATATAATAATTGGTATTTTTATAAGTATTTTTTTCATAATAGATTGTATAAGATGACCCTTCGACAGGCTCAGGGAGCACTGTGGTCCCTGAGCTTGTCGAAGGGCCTTCATAGATTATTCTTCTACATCATAACAATTGATGTGTAAATCTTTCAATTGAGCCTCATCTACAGGACTAGGACATTCATCCATTGGGCTTGCGGCCAGGTTGTTCTTAGGGAATGCAATTACCTCGTGGATAGATTCCTCATGGCACATAAGCATTACAAGACGGTCGAGGCCAGGGGCAATTCCTCCGTGTGGTGGAGCACCAAACTTAAAGGCCTGAACTAAGAAGCCGAAAGCTTTTTCTGCACGTTCGCGGCTGTAACCGACAATTTCAAAAATGCGTTCCTGCAGGACAGGGTCGTTAATACGCATAGATCCCGAAGCAAGCTCGTAGCCGTTGAGTACCAGGTCATAAAGATCGCCCTTTACAGCACCCGGGTCGCTTTCCAGTGTGTCCCAGTACTGCTTTTGAGGAAGTGTGAACATGTGGTGTTCTGTTTCCCAGTGATTTTCTTCTTCGTTCCAGGCAAAATACGGGAAGTCTATAATCCATGCAAAGTGGAATTCGTCATTTGGATTATAGAGATTTAAGTCTTTTCCAAGCTGCTTGCGGACTGCACCAAGGGCGGTACATGCAAGCTGCCAGTTT
>JAILBH010000020.1 GCA_024681195.1 Treponema sp. | reverse complement strand
CCGCATAGTTAATGCATACATCTCCTTCGAGTGCGTTGGTTGTTCCGTGCATAAAAACAAGAAGAGGATACGGCTGGCCCTTTGGTGCACCGTGTTCTGTAGGGTCATAAAAGTAATAACCCATTTTGTCAAAATCCTGTGGTTCAAAAAAATCCTTGTGAAAACGGTCAAAGTACTCGCCTACCTTATAGGTTGGTGCATAAGAAATAAAGCCTCCCTCCGGGATTTCATTAGCCCAAGGTGGTGTTGGTTTTTCAGACATGTTATCTCCTTGTCATCCCGAACTAGTTTCGGGATCTCTCGTCATTTACAATATGAATAACGCCTTTTGTTTCCAGAATCTCTTTCATCCGGGTTTTCAAAAAGGCAGGTTTAAGGTCAAACTTTTCCAGCTCGTCCAACGGGATCCATTTGATTTCTTCCTTGGCATTGTTCCAGCCATAGCTTTCGCAGTGAGCATCTTTGTTGCCGCGCGGCTTCATCAGATAATAAAACTCTATTACATGGCATTTTAAATCATCTATGCCGGTGTCGTTTCCCACAAAAAAGTTTTCGCACACTACAGCAAGATGATCTACCTCATAGTCCACGCCAGTTTCTTCCTTTACCTCGCGCACTATGCATTCTTCGGCCTTTTCGTTCATGTGAACTCCGCCGCCAACCGTGTAATAAAAGCTGGAAGTAGAAGAAGTTATTGCAAGAAAGCTGTTGTCCTCTACAATGATTGCACCCGCCCTGTACCTGAACCAGTTTTTATCAACCGAAAAACAGCAGTCGGGAAAGCCAACGCGAATTTCGCCTATTTCATTATTTTGAGACATATAACACCTCAAAAGAGATTATATCAGAAAACTTATTTATTGATTACTTCTTTTTAAAAAAGATTGTGTTAATTCTTTTATTGTCTGCTTATCATAATTTGAGAGCTGATTATATTGATTTATAAACACTCTGCTTTCAGTTGTTAGAATTGTTTTATTGTCAGAAGAGGTTTCTTCTCCCTTAACTAAATATTCTACAGTAACACCCAGCGTATCTGCAATTTTTACAGCATTTTCGACATTAGGTTGTGATTTTTTACCAGAAAGATATTTATCAAGTGTACTTTTTTTAATACCTGTTCGAGCAGCTAATTCCTTTATTTGAATATCCTGATAAACAAGTTCGTTATGTAGGTTCTCGCCAAATCCCATGTTTTTATTATAGTAAAAAATGGCGTCGTTAAGTTTGACAGACATATAATATGGTGCTAATATTATTAGTAAACATAATATATTATGTTTACTAATCTTTTAACATAAAATTTTCATTTAGATATATAAGGATTTTTTATGACTACATTTTTATTTATTGTTGCTCCAATAATTTGCGAAGGAATTTATATAATTCACTGTATACGTGACTATGGATACTATAGTGAAACCCCTCTTCTTCTTATTCCGTTTGGACTTTATATCGCATCTGTTATAATTGTAAGAAATGTTGCTGACCTTTTTAAGAAAAAAGTTCTTTGTTTTTTCCTGTTTTTAATTTTTCCGCTGGTATCGCTGTTTATGGTTTCGGCTCTTACTACAGAATGGTATGATATTGGATATAAAAAAATTAAATCAAATGCCCAGGTTTATCTGTATAATGAAGATTCAGAAGAAGTTATAACTTCAATTAATTTTAAACCAGTTTCTTATGATGAAACTTTTATCGATACATATTTTGACAAAGCACAGGGTTACAACTCATTATATTCTCCTGTATCTTTCACATTTAGAAATAATACTCTTAAGCAAAATGAACTTCAAAGATTTAAAATTCGTCCTGGTAAATACACAGTAAAGATTGATACATATCTGAAAGAACAGAAAAAAGAATACACAGTAGAAACAAATTTTGCCTATATGGATGCCGCAAAAGCAAAGAATGTATATTTATGTTTTGATGGAGCCAATTTATTCATGGTTAATCCTGATCAAGAAGATGAAGAAAGTGTAAAAACTCTTTATTTTTCAACTGATAATCATATCTATAAAGCTAAATGGGATAAACAATACCTGATGGACGAAGATCAGCATAAAAGTAACAAAAAAGAGAAAAAATAGGAGGAAACCATAATGGAACAGAACCTTTCTGATGAGCAGATTTTAAGAGATTATTATAATAAAATTTATGAATGCGAACTTCTTAAACAAGTAAATGAAAAAGAAGAAATATACTCTCGAATTTCAAAAGAATCCTTGTCTAATCACAAAATGTATGTTTTTTTCTGTATGTTATTTGTTGCCTCCATATATGTTTCCATTTTTCTTATTATGAGATATGCAATATTGCCTATAGCTGCACTTATTCCTGCAAGTCTATTTCTTCTTATTTATCAAAAAAGTGAATATAAGCAAATTTCCGAAAAAAGTAGCAAAGTTTATGACGATTATTTCAATTGCCTTACAGAATACAAAGAGTATGTACGAAAAACACCAAAGCCTCCAATTCCTGATGATAAACTGAACCAGACTTCTATAAAAGAAATTCTTGATGTATTTGCTTCAAAACGCGCAGATACTTTTAAAGAAGCATTAATCATTTACGAACAGGATTTACAGCATAGAGAACTGGTAAATAAGCAGCGAGCAATGCAGCAACAGATATATTCTGCACAAATGGCAGCTGCACAGGCACAGAAAGAAGCAGAAAAAGCAAAACAGGAAGCCGAATATCTTAAACGCGAAGAAGAATTTTATCGCGAAGATGCATATTATCACCAGCAGGAAGATTATTACAATAATAATTAACAAGTTTTATTATTGCATATATGCGGTATTCACCGGCGAAACAAGTCTTGCAGATTCAGCGTTTTTAATTCCCATAAACTCTATGCGAACTTCTCCTTTTTTTGTAAGACTGTCCGGCAGTTCAAAATCAAGAGTATATTTTTCTTCTGTACCTTTATAGTCCAGAGTAATAACCGCAATTTTATTCAGACCACTTGTTATGCAAAGTGTCTTGCCGTTGTCTTCTTTGAGGAAGGTGCAGACAAGATAATTCTTTTTGCC
>JAILBH010000230.1 GCA_024681195.1 Treponema sp. | reverse complement strand
GTTAAAAATGCGCCAGTTAATTTCGCGGCGGTAAGGCAGGTTAGGTTCCGGCTGGGTAAGGTCATAATCCTTCCAGGTGATGCGGCGGTTTTCTTTTACTTCCGGGTTTAATTCTACAAGCGCGCAGTCAGTAGCATAAATTTCTGCGTTTCGTTCAAGATATTGGGTAATTGGCATGTCATTTTCCTTTTATTACAATTTACTACTACTATATGTAGTAGCAAAATTATAATAAAAATGACATTTTAAATCACCCCCTGCAGCGTTTGAGGGCGTCCTGAATGTTATCAAAAATATTTTCGCGGCCAAGCTTGTCTGCCATTCCACTTTTTTCAAGCAGCATATAAGGCTGAGTATGAATTCCGCTGATTACAATGGTAATACCTTTTCTGTCACAGGCGGCCTTGCACTGTTCAAGGGCACGGATTCCACCGGCATCAAGATAGATTGTGTTTCGCATTCTTAAGATAAGATATTTGCAATTTGATTGTGCGCGTTCTGTAGCAAGCTCAAATTTGCGGACTGTACCAAAGAACAAAGGTCCTTCAATTTCGTAAACAAAGGTGTCTGCAGGAATATCCAGATTTTCTTCCGGTTGATCTTTTTTGATACCACCGGTCAGAACTTCACGTTTGTTTTGAACTTCAGAAAGATCTATCATCTTTTTGATAAAGAAGAAGGCTGCAAAACCAAGACCAACTTCAATTGCAACTGTAAGATCAACAAAAACTGTAATGAGGAAGGTTACCAGGAAAACACAGATATCAGATTTTTGTCCGTGCATAAGCGACCGGATTGCAGGGAAGCCGGCCATGTTCCAGGCAACGTTTATAAGCACTGCAGCCAGCGCCGCCATCGGTATATAAGCCGCATACTTACCTGCAAACAACAAAATTATAAGCAGAGTGAGCGCATGAATAATTCCTGCAACAGGAGTACGTCCGCCGTTTTTAATGTTAGTAGCGGTTCTGGCAATTGCACCCGTAGCAGGAATTCCTCCAAACAAAGGACTTGCAATATTTGCAATACCCTGGGCAATAAGCTCAGTATTTGAATCATGCTTGCTTCCAATCATACCATCTGCAACAACAGCACTAAGTAAAGATTCAATTGCAGCAAGAACAGCAATAGAGATTGCAGTTGGGAACAAAGTTGTGATTGTCTTTATGCTTAAGGCCGGCAGCTGAGGTTTTGGAAGAGTATTTGGAATTACAAAGTGCAGACTTCCATCTGCAAATTTTCCGATTGTATCTGTATGAAGGCCGGCGGTTTTTTCCAGGATAATGCTAACAACAGTTGCAAGAATAATTACGACAAAGCTACCCGGAATTTTTTTAATAAACTTAGACCAGATAAAAATGAATGCAAGACAAACTGCACCCATGATTGTTGAATAAACATTAATAGTGCCGGCAGAGCGGAAGTATACAATTATTTTTGGAAGAAAGTCTCCTGGCATTTTGGAATATTCTTCGCCAAGAATCATCATTGGGTTGGTAAAGTCCGGTCGGAGTCCAAAAAAGTCTCCAAGCTGTCCGGCTGCAATTGTAACGGCAATACCCGCTGTAAAACCTGTAACAATAGTGTAAGGAATAAATTTTACAAGACCGCCCATCTTAAAGACACCAAGCAAAATCAGAATGATTCCTGCCATAACTGTTGCGGTTGCAAGGCCCGAAAGTCCGTACTGGGCAACAACACCGTAAACAATAACTGCAAAGGCTCCAGTAGGTCCGCCAATCTGAACGCGGCTTCCACCAAAAACAGAAATACAAAAGCCGGCAATAATAGCGGTAAAAAGACCGGCTGCAGGATTAACTCCGGATGCAATGGCAAAAGCAATGGCAAGCGGGAGTGCAACAATGCCGACAATAATTCCGGCAATAAGGTCTCTCATAAAGGTTTTTGAATTATATTTTTTGAGCGAATTAATTAACTCTGGTTTAAACATAGTGCGTTGATTATAACAATATGAAGCATTTATGTCATTCATACTCTCTATCTTTTCTTTTGTTTAAAAATACGCTAAAATTCGGTTTATGAAGACAAAGTCCATTTTATTTTTGTTTGTTATAGTTGCGCTTTTTCTGGGAGCAGGATTTTGGGCTTCAAAGAAATTCTTTCCAAAAAAAGAAACCTCTGTTTCGCGTGCAAAGGTTGTTACTCCAAAAGGTGCCCAGAGCTCTGAATCAGATACAGAAGAAGAAAAAATCTCATCAAGCTTTGGCACAGAAAATTTTGATACCTTTATCAACCTTCTTCCATCCGAGACTCTCATCAATTCAATTACAATAGACTTTAACAATGACGGTTATGATGATGAAGTAATTACAGTAAGAAAAGCTTCTTCAGAAAACTTTGCAATCATTCCGGGGCTTTTTAATCCGGACACTGCAGATTACGATCGTCTTGAAAGTATTCCGACTCCAATTTCTCACATCAGAACCTTCTCTCTTTCGGGAATGGATCTGACTGGAGATCATCGTAATGCGCTTATCTATCAGGGAGTTGCTGATGATGACAATTATGTTATGCAGCTCTTTTTGTGGGAAGAAACAAATTTTTATGATGGAAAGCTCATAAATATTGGTGATTTTGTTTCGGACGGAACAATCTTTATTCAGCAGACAGAACGTTCAGATTCTTACCAGCTTTCTCTTTCTAAGGGTGAAAGTTTTTCGGTTTGGGTTTATGAATCAGAAAAGCTTGTTGATGAAGAAGGTAATGTAACCGTTGGTCCTAATCAGGTGCAGAAGGAATATAAATGGAATCCTTCTACGCTTAAGTATGAACTTGCTAACGAAATTAAAGTAACTGCAGGTCGTCTTGCGGCAAACGAGCTTTCGCGCATTCAGGATGGAACTGTAGAAACTTTTGCAGCCTTCCTTGACGGCTTGTGGTATAAAACTTCTAACGAAGACAATACAATCAGATATCTGTTCTTTGATTATTCAAGCAAAGAAATTATTCTTCTGGAGTCAGATACCCAGGAAGTTTATGAATGGGATGACAGCAAGCTTCGTCACAACGGAATCTACCTTTACACTGTAAATTCCGACATAACAAACCTGCAGCGCCGATTTGATATTCTTCTTACTTCTATTGATGAAATCAAAATTACACTATACGACTCAATTGGTCTTGTAATTAAGGAAAGCTCTGTCTGGGATGGTCAGTATAAAAAGATGAATCTTCAAAGCTCAATTGAAGAAACTACCGAAGAAGAAAAGAGCCGTTTTCTTGTAGAACTTGAAGGTGATGAAGTGTGGACTTCTGATGACGGTAACTACACACTCAATCTTTCTGATTTGCATTATGATTTTGGTTTTGACAACAAGCACGAAAAAGGCCTTTATTCAATGCTAAGAATTGGTAATTACAACGTGCTGCAGTTCCGCGCAACTTCTTTTGAAACCGCCCTCAATCAGACTTACGCCCTCGAATTCGGCACCAAGGTCGTAACCGAAACCGTAAAAAAACAAACCGTAGAAAAAACCGTAACCGACTACGAAACAATAATTTTTACTCCGGTCCGAATAACCCCAACCGATTGTTTCGCCACCGACGGCAAAGTGTATACTTTTACACGAAACAAAGAAGAAAACCAATAGGCAATCATAAGGAAAAAGTTCAGGCACTCCCGTAGTAAACATTTGTAAATGTGTAAAAATGCTCCCGCGGGGAACCTGGTTTTGCTCCACCGAGAACGCTGAATAGAAATTATTCTACCGTGCAAACCTGCCTGCGGCAGCCTTGCACTTCCAGCGTTCTAAGTTCCGCAAAACCAGAACCCCCGCTCCGCATTTTTTCACAAGTGTCAACTAAAGTGGAGTGCCTGAACTTTTTCAGATGAATACATATTTAAAGATTCCTTCTTGTCCCATGTAAAATTATCCACATGCCTAAACCCCGGAAAAATAAACTAAATCATATAGAAAAAACTGTAACAGGGTATATTTTATGTATATATGCCTTGTTTTGAAAAAGGGGTACGGAGTGGGAAGAGTGGGGCGGGTGCTTCTGAGTGGGGACCGGTCATAGAGAAAAATCCGAGGATTTGCGAAGCAAACCGCAGGATTTTTTACACAACCCAGCTCAGCCTGCACCCGACACACTCTTCCCACGGGAGTGCCCCTTTTTCAAAACACAAAGATAGATACTCTAATTTACACTATCCATTTTTTTCTATATAATTATACTTTATGAATGCTAATGAGTTACGCTCAAAATATATTGAGTTCTTTAAAAGTAAAAATCATGCCGAGATTTCGGGACAGTCTTTGATTCCCGAAAATGATCCTTCTGTTTTGTTTACAATGGCGGGTATGCATCCGTTAGTTCCATATTTGCTGGGAGAAAAACATCCGGCCGGAACCCGTCTTACTGACTATCAGAAATGTATTCGTACTGGTGATATTGAAGAAGTAGGAGATCCGTCTCATCTTACCTGTTTTGAAATGCTGGGCAACTGGTCGCTTGGAGACTACTTTAAAAAAGAATCCATTGCTTATTCTTATGAATTTTTAACAAGTCCAAAGTGGCTTGCTCTTGACCCTAAAAAAATCTCTGTAACTGTTTTTGCCGGAGACGAAAATGCTCCTCGTGACGAAGAGGCTGCTCAAATCTGGAAAGACAATGGAATGCCTGAAGACAAGATTGCTTATCTTCCAGCCAGCGATAACTGGTGGGCAGCAGGTCCAACAGGTCCATGTGGTCCGGATACAGAAATCTTCTACTGGGTAGGAGAGGGCCTTCCTCCTGTAGGTTCTAACAAGGGCACCGACAGCGACAACTGGATGGAAATCTGGAACAACGTATTCATGCAGTACAACCGCATTGACGAAAAGACTCTTGTTCCGCTCGACAACAAAAACGTAGATACAGGTATGGGACTTGAACGCACAAACTGTATTCTTCAGGGAAAAACAAGCGTTTATCTTACCGAAGTTTTCCAGCCAATCATTAAGACAATCGAACAGCTTTCGGGTTATACATACGGCACAGATGAAGAAAAAGATAAGTCAGTTCGTATTATTGCTGACCACACACGTTCTTCTGTATTCATTCTTGGAGACCAGAGAGGAGTTACTCCGGACCGCGTTGGGGCTGGTTACGTTCTCCGCCGCTTGATTCGTCGTGCAGTTCGCCACGGAATGAAGCTTGGTATCGAAAAAGATTTCCTCGCTCAGATTGCCGAAACTGTAATTGAAAACTTCAAAGGTCCTTATCCGGAGCTTGAACAGAATCACGAAAAGGTTTGTAAAGAGCTTACAGCCGAAGAAGCAAAGTTCCGCCAGACTCTTAAGAAGGGCGAAGCAGAATTCCAGAAGCTTCTTCCAAACCTTATGAAAAATCCTAAGAAAATTATCAGCGGAAAGGTTGCTTACAATCTTTACGAGACTTACGGATATCCTCTTGAACTTACTCAAGAGCTTGGTGCCGAAAACGGATTTACTGTAGACGTAGAAGGCTTTAAAGAAGCAGAACGCAAGCACCAGGAAGCAAGTAAAACTGTAGATGCAGGTGCCGCTAAGGGTGGTCTTGCAGAGCAGTCAGAAATTACAACAAAATATCATACAGCAACTCACCTTTTACAGCAGGCTCTGGTTAACGTTCTTGGAGACCAGGTTGCTCAAAAAGGAAGTAATATCAACAATGAGCGTATGCGCTTTGACTTTACATTCGAACGTCCTATGACTCCGGAAGAAATCAAAAAGGTAGAGGACATTGTAAACGAAAAGATTAAGGAAGATCTTCCTGTTACAATGGAAGTTATGCCGCTTGCACAGGCTCAGGCAGAAGGCGCTCGAGCTTTGTTTACCAACAAGTATGGCGAAGATGTTAAAGTTTATACAATTGGTCGTGATGCAAAGAATGACTGGTTCAGCAAGGAAGTTTGTGGTGGCCCTCATGTTCAGCATACCGCACAGATTGGTGACTTTAAGATTCAGAAGGAACAGAGTTCATCAGCCGGGGTTCGTCGAATCCGTGCAGTTATTTCTGGTGGTTTACCATTGGAGAACAATTAAAAATTGTAACCCGAGCCAAGGGCTTTGGTTTTTATAAAAGAAATGTTTATTAAGAGGTTTTTTATGAAAAAGATTATTCTTGTATTATCAATGCTTTTTGTTTCAACAGGAATGATGTTTGCGCAGTCGGATCTTCAGGTTCTGACAGTTGTTAAGTACAACAAGCCGGAATCAATTACTGTAAAACAGGTTAAAACCCGCTGTGATACTTACGAAAAACAGCTCGGACAGAAGCTTACTCTCGAACAGAAAAAACAGGTATTAAGTGCCCTTGTAGATGAAAAGCTTGTTCTTCAGGCTGCAGCAAAGGCTGGAATTACTATTCCTGATAGTACTGTGGATCAGTATTTTATGCAGGCTATGAGTCAGTCTATTGGTGCTGTTGTTACAGAAAAAGAGCTCAATGACCTTTTGAAGAAGGAAAAAAATACAACTTTGGATGCAGAGCTTCTTGCTCAGACAGGTATGAATGTTGCTGATTACAAGGCTTACCTTAAGAATCAGCTTATTGCCCAGCAATATGTTATTCAGATGAAGCAGAACGAAATTCAGGCTGTATCACCTACTGATGCCGAAATCCGTGGTTTTTATGAAGGAAACAAGGCTTCTTTTGTATGGAGCGACATGGTTAAGCTTTTTGTTGTTGGTGTTCCAAAGGGTACAAATGCAGATGCTGCAAAGAACAAGATTAACGACTTGCGCAATAAATATGTAGACAAAAAAATGACCAAAGAACAGTTGATTACGCAGTCTCAGCTCAATAGTTCTGAATTTTATGCAAATGAAGGAATTCTTCCAAAAACAGAGGCTGGAGCTGCTTCGATTGGGCTTACTTATGCAAGTCTTCTTTATATTTACGAAATGAATGTTGGTTATGTTTCTGATGTTTCTGAAACAGATGAAGCTTTCCTCTTCATTGCACTTACAGATAAATATGCTGCAAAGCTTCTTGGCTTGAGTGATATTGTAACTCCTGATTCTACAGTTACTGTTTATGAATATATCAAACAAAATCTTGCTCAGACAAAAGCTCAGGCTTATATTCAGCAGGCTGCTCAAACTGTAGCCGATGAACTTCGCAAACCGGAATATATTGAAGAAAAGAAAACCGGTGCTGCATTGGACAAGCTGCTTAACTGGGGAGACTAATAGTGTCACGAAGAAAAGGAAGAATCCTTGCATTCCAGGGGCTTTATTCCTGGGATGTAAGTCAGTCCCCACTGGAAGAAGTTCTTAAATTCTCATGGCTTCAGTCAGATAAAGAGGATGAAGAACAGATTTTTGCAGCAATGATTATTTCTGGAACTGTGGAGCATATCAAAGAAATAGACGCTTTAATAACAAAGCATATTTCTTCTAACTGGACCTTCGAACGTATAAATAAGGTCTCTCTGGCCATTCTGAGAACAAGTGTTTATCAGATGAAGTTTCAGGCTGGGGTTGAACCAAAAATAGTAATCGACGAGGCTGTAAATATCGCACGCGAGTACGGACCCGAAGATTCCTATAAGTTTATAAACGCAGTGCTGGATAAGATTGGAAAAGAAGAATAAAACCCTTTCAAAAGCTTTAGTTTTTCTTACAGGTTTTGCTCTGTTTCTGGGGCTCACGGTTTCGTGTAGTCTTAGGGCCGAGCAAAAATCGTTAACAAGCCATTTTGAAATGATCGATATTCTTATTGCCGATAATCAGTTCACAGATGCGGTAAAGGAACTTAAAAAGATCGAAAAGCAGGTTTATGATGCCTGGTCATACATCGGTGTTTATAAGCGTTATGCTCAGATTGGAGAAGACGCTAAAGCCGAAAAAATAATCAAAAAAGCAATCAAAAAGAATTCTCATAATCCGGAGCTTTTGGCAGTTTATTCAACACATCTTATGCGGCACAACAAGCTTGATGAAGCAAAAAAGCTTTCGGAAGAGCTTCGTGGAACTAAGTATGGTTCAATTTATTCAGAAGCAGTGCTTAAAACTGCGAAGCGCGATTCTACAGATGATAGCGGGGCATATTTTAAAGATTCAAAATATTATTCAATTTATCTTGATGCCTATCGTGGAAGCAAGAATCCAATCTGGGTTCGTAACTGTGCACTCTTCAATTTAAAGGACGGGCTTTTTGAAAACGCTGCTGCCCTGCTACCTCTTTCTTATGCAGATGCCGATGATGCATATTTTTGGGGTCTTGTATTATATGATGCGGGAAAATACTATGAAGCAATTGATGCCATAGAAGCAAGCCGTTCCTTTCTGAACGATTATCCGGATTCGGCAAACAGAAAGCTTTATAATGTAAGCGCTGTAAAACAGATTGCGCTTGAATCCGATGCTTATGTTGCTGTTTCCGAAATGGAAAAGGCAGAGTCCCGCCGACAGGAAATTATTACAAAACTTGATAGTTTTGAAAAACTCAGTCAGGAAGATGAAGCTCTTCTTTCTATGATTGTTATAAACAGTGCAGTTTTTGCACGTAATCAGTATGAAGATGATTCTTGTGCCGACCTGCTTTTTTATGCTGTAAACCGCTGGCCCGACAACGTAGATTCGTTAATTCTTTATTCTGATTTTGCCTACAATTCAAATCTTGAACGACCAGAATCTATAGAAATTAAGAACCTTCGCGAAAATGGAATCAGTTCCCTTTCAATGGAAGCCTATGATAATCGCCGCAAGATTCCTATGAGCGATGCACTCTATAGACTTGATAAGGCGTTGGAACGTACAAAAGATCCAAGCCTTTCTATTGCCCGTCTGGACTTAAAGTACAAGATGGATGCTTCATTTACAGTAAAGAATAAAACTGCCGATTTGTGGCTCGAAATGGAAAAGAATTATACTGAAGAACAAAAGTATCAGTCTCTGCTGGTTCAGTACATGCTCAGCTTTCTTTTAAAAACAAACCAAAAGGAAGATGCAAAGGAGCTTTTCCAAAAATATATTTCTACTGTTTACAAGTTTGATCAAAAGCAGGATTTTTGGGAGCAGACCGAACGCAGCCTGCGAACAATGGATCTTCGTATTGCAGAATTTGCCGCCTGGTTTGCAACCGACTTAAAGCTTTATGACGAGGCAATCCGCCTTTATGAATATTGTGTTTACGAAAGCGGCGGAGTTTTGTATCAGGGAATAGTTTCTCCTGCAGTTTCTACTATTTCCTGTATGAATCTTGCAGATATTTATTTTTCTACAGGAAAAAAGGATAAAGCTTTAGAGCTCTACGGAAAAGCAGCCGGCCGCGAAAGTAGCAACTACATCCGCTCCGAAATTTTCTACCGAATAGCCTGTGTTTATGCTTCTACCGGAGACAAAAAAAATGCCCTCCGTTCCACAGAATACGCAACACTTTTGTATCCTGATAACGCAAGGGCATCTCTCTTAAAAGAAAAACTACAGCAGTAATTACTCAACTACAGCAATAATATCATTCATCTTTAAGATAAGGTGATCTTCACCGTCAATCTTTATAGGAGTACCTGCATACTTATCATACATAATGCGGTCACCCTTCTTGAGTGTAATTTTTACTTCATCAGTTCCTGGTCCAACAGCTACAACAACAGCAGTCTGTGTTTTTTCCTGAGCAGCTTCCGGAATAATAAGTCCACTTGCAGTTTTTGTTTCTGCCTTGTCATTCTTTACCAGTACGCGATCTGCTAATGGTTTAATTTTCATATATTTTACCTCTTAAATATTTAACATTTTCATTGTTGGGCTTGACCCAACAATCTATATTTTAAATTTAATAAAAAAAATCAAAAACGGCAAGTGAAAAATATATAGAAAAAAATATTAATAATTTTATTATTGATTGAATTGAAACTGGCGCGAAGGAGAGAACTGGTTTCAAAAACACTCTGAAGTGCGGCCGCTGTAGCGGCCATGTATATAATTACAAGGCACTTCAGCGTGTAGCGGGCTAGACAATATGTTGTGTCTCCTGATTTGCAAAAACGTGGATTTAGCTTCAAAATGGAGACAACAATAACCCAAAATGAAGCATTACCAAAATGCAAAAGGAGACACAACATGGAAAGTATAATTTATGTAGGAATGGA
>JAILBH010000226.1 GCA_024681195.1 Treponema sp. | reverse complement strand
ACAGTCCCTTGCAATTGCCGCTATGCGAACTCCCCAGAAAGCTGCTTGTAGGATTTGGACCCACGACCCCGAGATTACAAATCACGTGCTCTACCAGCTGAGCTAAAGCAGCAAATGTTGTTATACAATAATGAATATATGGGGTTTAGTCAAGTATGTGAAAATTAAAATCTATAAAAAATCTTATAATAAATTGAATCTACAGGAATAATCATATACGGCGGGTCCCTCGCTTCGGAGTAAATCAAGGAATCCCCCGCGCAAAAGGAGCGCGGGTCCCCCTTAATTTACTCCGGCGTCCCACCGTCTATGATTTTTCAGTTGGTTTTTATATTTTTTTATATATTTTTACTTCTTCAGGATACTTTGGAAAAATGGGATATATTCATTGTTGATAACATTACGCCAAAGGTATTTTGTATGGACGTGGGTGGCGGCGGTTTTAATCATTTTTTCTATAAGGTCGGGTTTGTAGAGCTTTATGGAAATTACCTCGCTTAGTTTGGCTATGAGATTTTCGGGGCTGTTGTTGTGGTATAAAAAGCCGGTTTCGTAATCAAGAATTTTGTTGAGACCGCCGGTTGCATTTGCTACCGGTAAGGTTCCGTAAATCTGTGAAATAAAATCTTCAAGACCACAGGGTTCAAAATTACTTGGAAGAACAATAAAATCTCCTATTGCATTTACAAGACGTGCACTTTCGCGGTTGTAGCCGTTTAAGAAAATTACTTTTCCGTTAAAGCGCTGTGAAAGCTCAATAAGCTGCTGTTCGAGTGCAATTTCGCCCTGCCCTGCAACAATAAATTTTACAGTTTCAAAATTATTTAGAATTGCAGGAATTGCATTTATAAGCACCGAAATTCCTTTCTGATTTGTAATTCGTCCATGATAAGAAATAAATATCTGCTTATCCTTTTCCTGAGGACGAACATTTATACAACCGTAGGTTTTTACTCCGGGGATCTTCATGTACTGAACTTCGTTTACACAATAATCGCGGCACTTATATTTTCCATCCAGATCACCGGTTTCTGGATTAAATTCGTAAGGCAAAAGAGATTCATTTTTATCGGCAGGATTATAACGTTCAAAATCAATTCCGTTGGTGATTCCTTTAATATTTGTATAACGCTTAAAGAATATTGGAGAAAGACCTTCTGTAACATCAATATTAAAAGGATCTATGAGCTCTTTGGCATAATATTCAGATACTGTAGTAATATGAGCACCGGCATTTGCAGCAAGCAGGAACGGTTCAACCTTTTCATCATTAAGGGCACCCGAAAGTTCTGCTTCGTTTAACCCTGTATACCAGGCAGCTTCTCCAATACTCGAAAAATTATGGTGATAGGCCGGACCTGCATTATGAATTGTAACTACAGCTGCCGTTTTTTCAAAGGCAGGATTTTTCTGAGCAAAAACAGAAACTAAAGCTGTAGATGCGTCCTGGCAATGAATTATATCCGGTAAAGCTTCTTTTTCGGTTATAAAAGAATATTCACACACAGCCTTAGAAAAAAGTGAATCCATAAAAAGAGTGTCTTTATGTCCAAAGCCTTTTACAAAATCCGGATTTTTTTCCTGTTCCGAAGCTGTATAAGTATAAACCCCTTCTTTTTCTTCAAACGAAGGATGATTTATAAAAACAACATTAAAATTTCCTTCGGTACATATTGCAGTACTGAAAGTAACTTTTTCTGGTTTTCCGCAGATATTTATCATTACAGGTTTGTCAGAAATCTCTTTAACATCTTTGATAAGTTCAAACGAAGTGGTTTTGTAAATTGGAATAAAAAGAGTTACCTGATGATTTAAAAGAGCAAGCTCCTTGCACAAAGAAAATGTAACATTTTTTACACCGCCTGCTTCGGCTATACCGGCACATTCACGACTTACAACCCAGATTTTCATAAATTACAAAGCTCCCTTATCGCCTGTATAAGAATATGTATAGTCTGTAAGTGCAATCAAATCAACTTCAAAATCCGGATATTCCTTGTAAAGTGTAATAAAATTTGTAAGCTCCGAAATTGTTACGCTTTCTGGAATAAACATTGAATCCTGCTGAAATTTTAAAAGATAGTATTCAGAACAACGCTGTGCTATGTAAGCGCAGATTCCGTCCACATAATTTGTTAAATCTTCCTGATTTGATATTGTATTATCCTGCATCAGGTCTACAATGAGTTCCGGAATATATGAAAGCGTAATCTGAAAAGAAAACGAATACTCAAGCTCTGCAGATCGTTTTGCGCTGATAGTCTTTGTTGTTGTATAAGGTTTGTTTTCAAAAATGTTTATACGAGCATTTGTAGGAAGAAGAAATTCCTTGTGCCACGAAAAATTCCCCGGAATGATAATATCCTTATCTACACCACCGGTTTTGGATTCTACAATTCCAATATATCCAGGTTTTACTCTTATTTGTGTCCATCCAATGGCAAAAACTACAGCTGCAAAAATCAGAACTATAAGAAAACTTATAAAATTTTTCATACGGATTATCCTGTTTGTAAATCTTTAGGATTTATTGTATATTATAACATATAGGAAGTTTATGACTCAAGTAACAGAGAAACAAAAGACCGTTAAAAAAAAATTTACTTACCCTTTTGTTTTCCTAAGTAAGCTCACCCGTAATTCCACATTCTTTCTCCTGATTGCATGCGTTTTTTTGCTGCTGCTTTATTGTATTGGGAATTATCAGGGCTTTGTTGATGAAACACAGCTTTTAATACTTTCTATTCTCTCTTTTACTTCGATTGTGCTTTGTTTAATGTCTTTTTTGTCCTTTGTGCAGGAAATTGTATTTTTATTTACGAAAAAAAGAAAAACGGGTACAATATTTTCGATTTTATTCTTTTTGTTTACATTTGTTCTGGGAATCTTTTTTATTTCCTTTTCGTCTGTAATTCACAGATTATCACTTGGGATTTAGCTTGTTATGAAAATTAAAATTGCGTCTGTACTCAAGGATTTTTATTCTCAATTTGATAAGGCTGGCTTTAAGGCATACCTTGTTGGCGGTGCCGTACGCGATATTTTTCTTAAAAAGAAAGCCTCTGACTGGGATGTTGCTACAAATGCAACGCCTCAGGATGTAATGAAATTATTTAAAACAGTTATTCCAACAGGCTTTGAGCATGGAACGGTTACCGTACATTATAAGGGTGCAGAAATTGAAGTTACAACGTTCCGAACTGAAGGCGGTTATTCAGACGGAAGACATCCCGACAGTGTAAATTATGCTGCAACAATTGAAGAAGACCTTTCCCGACGTGATTTTACTATAAATGCCATTGCTGCAGATCTTAAAAATGGAAAAATTATTGACCCTTTTAATGGGCGTAAAGATATTAAGAAAAAGATTCTCCGTACCGTTGGAGATGCTCACCTCAGATTTATGGAAGACGGATTGCGTCCAGTCAGATGCATAAGGTTTGCTTCTAAACTGGGATTTAGTATAGAAAAGTATACATATTCAGAAATTTTCGACAGTGCTGTACATGAAAAGATTAAGTCAATTTCTATTGAGCGCTTTAGAGATGAGTTTGAAAAAATCCTTACTTCTGAAAAGCCTTCGGTTGGTCTTAAGCTTTTGGAAGAAACCGGACTTATGAAAATTTTTATTCCGGAGCTTCTTTCGGGTCGTAGCTGTGTTCAGTCTGATGAACGAGGGATGCATGATTTTGATGTCCTGGATCATCTTTATTATTCATGTGATGGTTCACCAAAAGAAAAAATGAATGTCCGCCTTGCTGCCCTTTTTCATGATGTTGGAAAACCTGCTGTAAAAAAGATTATTGATAATAAAATTACTTTTTATAATCACGAAGCTGAAGGTGAAAAGCAGACAAGAAAGATTTTGACCAGATTAAAATTCCCGAATGCTGTGATAGATAATGTATGTCATCTTATTAAAGAACACATGTTCCATTATGAACCAAACTGGACTGTAGCTGCAATAAGGCGTTTTATTATTCGCGTGGGTCAGGAAAACATGGAAGATCTATTTGATTTAAGGCTTGCAGATATGTACGGCATGCATAATCAAAAGGTTGAATTCCGCTTCAGTCAGGCAATTGATTTAATGATTGAATTAAAAGACAGAATTGACCGGGAACTTGAAAAAAAGAATGCGCTGAGTCTTAAAGATCTTGCCATAAACGGAAATGATTTAATGGATGCAGGCTTTGAAAAAGGAAGGCAGCTGGGACTCATTTTAAACCAGCTGCTTGATTGTGTTATTGAAGATCCCCAGATGAATACCCGTGAAAAACTTCTGGAAGTGGCAAAAAAGATTTAGATAAGCCGCTCGATAAATCTCGCGAGCATTTTTAAGGTAAATCCTAAATGACAGTCCCAATGGACTGTCATTTTTAACGGATTTTCTATATGAGCATATTCATAACACTTCTAACTTCATTAAGTGTTTGAATACCAATCTCTCTTGCGCGGTTAGCACCGTCAAGAAGGACTTTTCGGATATATTCAGGGTCTTTTTCAAGGCGTGCTCGTTCTGTGCGTAATGGACGAAGCTTTTCGTTCAAAGCTTCTGTTAAAGTTGCTTTAAGCATTCCGCCGCCACCATCTCCAATGCGTGCTGCAATGGCTGCTGGTTCTTCGCCCGTACAAAGAGAAATGAGCATAAGAAGGTTCGAAACTTCAGGACGATTAACAGGATCATAAGTAATATTGCGATCCTGGTCTGTCTTTGCTTTTTTAATGAGGGCTGCAGTTTCGTCTTCTGTAGCACTGAGCATGATTGCGTTACCGCGGCTCTTAGACATTTTCTGGCTTCCGTCAAGGCCAAGAATCATTGGTGTTTTAGAAAGCAAAGCCTGTGGCTCAGGGAATACAGGTTCTTTTCCCATGTCGGTACAGAACTTTTTATTAAAGCGGCTTGCAATTGTACGTGTCATTTCCAGGTGTGGAAGCTGATCTTTTCCAACCGGTACTACGTTTCCTTTGCAGAAAAGAATATCACAGGCCTGGTGTACAGGATAAGTATACATACCTGCGTTTACATTTTTAAGACCGGCACTTTCAATTTCTTCTTTTACAGTCGGATTACGTGACAACTCGGCATTTGAAACAAGTGTCAAAAATGGAATCATAAGCTGATTACATTCAGGAACATAACTGTGAGGATAAATAATAACATCCTGCTTATTTGGATCAATTCCGGCTGCAAGATAATCAATTACAAGCTGTTTTGTATTCTGGCTGATTTTATCAAAAGCATCGTGATCTGTTAAAACCTGATAGTCTGCAATAAGAATCATGGTTGGAACGCCCATTTTTGCAAGGCGTACACGGTTCTGAATTGAACCAAAATAGTGACCGATATGCAAAAGTCCAGTAGGACGGTCACCAGTTAAAACGCGGTATTTACCAGGATTTTTTGTCAAATCCTCTTCAATTTTCTTACTACGTTCAAGCGCAGCCTCAAAACTTTTATTTATGTCTGTGTATTGAATTTCGTCACTCATGGGTATTTCCTTATATTATTATAATTGAGTTATTATAAAAAATATTTATATGAATAACAAGGTAAAAAAAATCTTTTTAAATAACATTGATGTAAATTATATGCGCGAAGGAGAGGACGGGCACTATCGACCGGTGTTTAATAACAGACCGTTTTTAGGTCAACTTACTTTATAAAATAATAATTTTAATACCCCGCCTTCGCAGCACAGCTGCTCGGAGATTCACTCAAAACGCTCCAGTGGAGCGTTTTGCCGGCTAAAGCCGTCGTTCACTAGGTTTTGCAAACCCGTCCTCGACTGGGAGCATATAATTTCTTATAAATTCATTTACATATACTTTTTTATATACCTAATTCTAATGACAGAATCATACAAATCAATTATAATAATATAATCGTGAATGCAATTGACGTATTTCAGGACTGGCTCGACGATTATTTAAACTTTGAGAACAATCCTAAAAAAGATATTTTCTGGCTTGATACTATAGATTTTCTCTGTAAACGTTTTGATAACCCTCAGGATTTTGCGCCTTGCATTCATGTTGCAGGTTCTAAAGGCAAAGGTTCTGTAAGCAGAATGATTGCCTGTATTCTTGAAGAAGCAGGATATAATGTAGGTCTCTACTCTTCCCCACATATTTCTGATTTCCGTGAACGTATTTCTAAACCAACAAAATTCTTTGATGAAGATATTTATGAAGCAGCCGTAAAGGAAATTATGCCTAATATTGATTCTATCATAAACCTTCCGGCAGATCGTCCTATTACCTGGTTTGAGCTTGTAACCCTCTATGCCTTTTTGTGCTTCCGTAAAGCAAATGTAGACTGGTCGGTTTTTGAAGTTGGCATGGGGGGACGCCTTGATGCAACAAATGTTGTAAGGCCAAAGTTATGCTGTATTACAGGAATTGAACTTGAGCATACAGAATTTCTTGGAAATACTCTCGAAAAAATTGCCGCAGAAAAAGCAGGCATCATTAAGAATTGTACCCCAGTTGTAATAGCAAGACAGCAGACAGAAAACGTTAAAATAATCCTGCGCGAAAAAGCTTTTACCCGTCACGCTCCATGCTATTTTGTTGATGAAATTATCAAGAAGGCAACATACTGCTTTAATGAAAATGAAAAAACAATGAGTCTTATGCTCGAAAGTGATATATTCAGTCGGCCAATTAAGACTAAGCTTAGCATGCTTGGAAAGTGTCAGGTATTGAATGCGGCTCAAGCTGCAATTGCTATCAGAAAAGTTTTACCAAATCTTGATGAAGCAATTATTGAACGTGGACTTACTAAAGCTAAACTTCCGGGGCGCTTTGAAATTATTGATTATGTTCCGGGCTATCCTGGCATTCCTCATCTTGTACTTGATGGAGCACATACCTTAAACAGTATTAAACTCACTTTGGAAACTCTTGGACGAATGTACGATGATAAAAAGGTTCGGCTTCTATTTGCATGCGCTGCCGACAAAGATATTAAAGATATTTCTATGCAATTTAAATACCGCTTTGAACATGTATATGTTACTCGTCCCGGAAACAAAAAGCAATCAGACATCAAAGCCGAAATTGCAGCCTTTACAAAAGCAGAAGTAGATTTTACAGCAGATCCGGACTACAAAAAAATGATACAAAAAGCCTTTAGTGATTCTTCAGAAAAGGGAGACATTCTTCTGGTAACCGGCTCATTCTATCTTATTGCCGAAGTTCGCAAACT
>JAILBH010000021.1 GCA_024681195.1 Treponema sp. | reverse complement strand
TCTTTTTTCCTTTAAGAGCGTTAACTCCATCGGCAAATTCTTCTTTAGCCATTGAACGGCAGTGACCAAGCTGAAGACGTGCTTCTCTCCATGGAATCTTGTTGAAATAATTTTCACCCATTTTGTACCTCGATTTTTTTTTTGGGAAATGCCCGTATTATATTATTATAATTATAGTTAAAACCTCTGCTTGCGTCTACTTTTTATGGCAAACGTCTATTTTGCAGAGTTTATAATAGCTTCTGTAATTTGTGGAAAATACCAGGTTTGATTCTGTCGGTTATAATAGCCGTAGCCTTCGCTGTAATCTGGTGTTCCATCTTTGTTTTGTCTAAGCTGCCAGACTCCGTTATCCCATAAAATGCATGGAATGCCGTTGCTTTTGGCGGTGCTAACATAAAATTCAAACCAGGCAATACGCTCGTTAAGATTATCCTTGTTGGTTGCTCCGTATTCCCCTATTACTACAGGATAACCCTTGTCCAGGAATTTTCTTTTGAGCTTAGCAAACATTGTATTAAGCTCGTCTTTGTGTGCCTGCGTAAAGCTTCGCTCCCCGGGCGCTTCCATGGCAAAAGAATACGGGGTATAGGCGTGTACAGAAAGAATGAGTTTTCCCGGCTCCTTGTCTTGCGGCATTTTGAAGGAAGCAGAAGAGGCGGAATTTTCGCTGGCCTGGAGAGCCGGGCACATGATAAAACGCTTTGCGTTGTTGCCGCCGGTGCTGCGGATTGCATCCAAAGCCGTCTGATTCATCTGGCTAAGGCACTTTGCAGCATCAAGACAAAGAGAATCTCCGTCAAACCACCATTCACACTTGGTTCCGGCCGGGCGGGGTTCATTCATAGTTTCAAAAATCAGATGTTCATCGTAGCCGTTGTTAAAGGCCTGTGCAATCTGTCCCCACACGTTGTATAAAAAGCGCTGAGATTCTGCAAGGTTTGTGCTGTTAGGGTAGTAACCGCTGGCACGTGGCATTTTTGTAGAAGTAAAATAATTGTCGTGATGTGAGTTGATTATAACGTAAAGTCCGTCTTGGATTGCCCAGTCAACTACAGTTTTTACGCGTTCCATCCATTCGCGGCTGATTGTATAATTTGTTTTGTCTGTGATGTGCTTTGCCCAGGAAACCGGAATGCGGATTGTTTTGATTCCGCTTGCAGCAAGGCCGTCAATCATTGCTTTAGTTGTCAGCGGCTGGCCCCAGCTGGTCTCTGAATCCATGCCGGCAGTTCCTGTTGCATCAAAGGTGTTGCCAAGGTTCCAGCCGGCGCCCATAGCTTTGGTAATTTCAAAACAGTTGGAATTTCCGAAAGGAACTTTTTTAGTGTCTGTAAGTGCGGCATCTTTGTCATAAAGGAAGGTTTGTTCAAAAACAGATGAGTCTGTCTTTTGCTGAACAGGAACCTGAGGCTCCGGTTTGGCCTGTGTTTTTGCCTTACAGGAAATAAAAGCGCTTGTGCTTAAAATAAATAATAATACTAAAAGGACCTTTTTCATGCCCTAATGATATAATAAAATCTTATTATTGAAAATATCTGTGTTCTTCTATAATATGGAATATATAAATCATTTTTAAAAGGTTTTTTTATGGACAAACTTAAGATTTTATTGGCAAAAGGCAGAATTTACGAATCGGTTTACGAGCTTTTGAGCGATGTAGGCATTTCTATTTCTCTGCCGGATAGAACATATTTTCCTACTACTAATCAGGAGGATCTTGCTTTTCAGGTTGTAAAGCCTCAGATTACAAGTCTGTTGCTTGCAAAGAACAAGGCCGATCTTGGTTTTAGCGGTAAAGACTGGGTTTACGAAAACGGAGTTCAGGATGATGTTGTAGAGATTATGGATCTTGGCTTTGATCCGGTGCGCATTGTAGCTGCAATTCCTGACACAAAAGAGCTGGATACCCTTTTAAAGTCACCTGTTACAATTGCAACTGAATACCAGGCCTTGAGCCGTAAATGGGTAGAAGACAAAAAGATTGACGGTTCAATTTTCCGTACCTGGGGAACTTCCGAAGGCTTTGTTCAGGATACAGAAGATTCAATCGCTCAGATTTTGATTGATAATACTTCTACAGGTTCTTCTTTGCGTGCAAACCGTCTTAAGATTGTAGATACCCTTATGGAAAGTTCTACCCGCATGTACGCTTCGCGCAAGGCAATGGAAAATCCTGCAAAAAAGCAGAAGATTATGGAGCTTAAAATGCTTTTTGAAACAGTTTTGAACGCACGTAACCGTGTAATGCTCGAAATGAATGTTTCTAAGGCAGATTTTGATAATCTGATTAA
>JAILBH010000221.1 GCA_024681195.1 Treponema sp. | reverse complement strand
CAACACGAAGCTGCTTGAGAGAATTAGGAATTCCTTCATAATAGCCTGTTTTTGGGTATCCTTCAGCAACAAAGCGGCTAGAATTTACAGACCAATCCCAATTGTAGGTCTTGCCACCATATGCATAATCCTGACCATTTGGATTGTCAAAATTATCCAATACAAAAGTCTCGATACTTCTTGAGCTTGGCTGCGCAATAAGCGGCAATCCAATCAAACAAAAGCATGCAAGACCAATAAAGACTTTAAGTCCCCTTTTCATGCAAAACTCCTTTTTTTATCATTCCGATAAATAGATTATTACATTATTATATCGGCATAATCAGTCAAATTTATAACTCTTTCAATTATATTTCCTATATTATTCTTTGTCAAACGGAAATTTAGGTGTATTTTACTCCTTTTACCATGGTTTGGTGGTAATGAAGTCTTCATAGATTGGACCTCCTCCACCATACAATGCAACGACAACATCATATTCTTTGTTTGAATCCAATCCGGTAATAGTCCAAGTGTTAACCAAACCTGGAACAATTTGATTCCAGCTCTGAGAGACTGAACCAGTTTCGCGATAATACAACACAGAAGTTTCAACACCATTTGGAAGTGCAGCAGTTAAGAAAATTGAGTTTTGATATGGAGAAGATACATTCTCATTTTTCAGAAGTGTAAATCCCGATTGACAATTTAGCGTTGCAAATGTTATTCGCGTTTCACTAACTACACCATTCCATGTAAGCATAACTTTTGCAGTATAAGTTGTATTTGCAGCAAGCTCATATATATTACAATATCGTGTAGTATTTAAATTGTAATCGTTTTCATTAATTGATTCTTTTAATTCTTCATTAATATATATTTCAATTTTACTTAAGTTTGAAGTACCCGAATATGACCAGTATAATTGAACACCATTTGTTACAGTTATTGAAGCAACAAGATCTTTTATACATGTAATTGTAAATTGTTTTACATCTGACCATATAGTTTGACCGTTACAGGTAAGCTTAATTGCATAATACCAGGTTTCTCCATAATTTGGCTGATTAGGATTACCAATTAATACCTTGTTTGTTGTATCAGATCCAATCCTGAATGAAGCACCACTTCCCGTTAATTCTACAGTTAAAGAATTATCTTTTTTTACATCAGTCTGGGTTTTATTATAATAAAGCGTTGCTGTAGAATTCTTAAACCTTCCGACATTTGAAGATACAAACAGATAATCTGTTTTATCATTTTGAACCCATATATTAGCAATTGAAATTTCAGGCATTACAGTATGAGTTACAGAGGCAGCGCCTGGATTTTTTGCTGTTATGGTTTTTACTGTAAATGTATAATCTTCATTTACTATTATATTAGATATATCAAATGAAAGTATATTTTCATCAAGATTATTAAACGTCCTATTTACCCCATTTCCAGAATAACTAATACTATAAGAATTAAATTCTCCATCAGGTTTGTTCCATGATAAATGAACAGTTGCTGTCATGTTATTAGAATTAACTGTTGAAGTTGCAGTAAGATTCTTTACTGCTGTTGGTTTAATATATTCATTTCTGGTGATTGTACAGTAATTACCAACTTCGTCATAAAAATAGAGAACAAAGGTATAGTTAGAGTCAAATGTAAGCTCTGGAATTACAATAGTCTGCACTTTCGCAAAAGTAAGGTTAACTTCGTCTCCAGAATCTATGTATTGAACCTTAACTTCTTTTAAATCCTGAGCCGTACAAGTATAATCAAATTTAAGGGCCGTTTTTTTAATTGCCGCAGAAGCAGCATCGTCATATGATGAAGAAGTCAAGTTACTGACAGTCGGCGCCGTAATATCAACATTTACATAATAGTCTGATGATGTAACAGTATTAAGGTTTTTGTCATAATAAATAAGGTTCAGTTTGTATACACCCGAAGGAACACCTGATAATTCGATTTCTTCTAATTCAGTTTGTGATTTACCAAAATAAGCGTTTTCATTTTCTACTTCATCAAACGACATTTTAAAAGTTTTAGTAAAGCTTCCTCCAGTACGTTTTAATTCTAGCTCAAACTGACCATAAGGTCCGGAACCTCTGTCGAATAGATTTATATACATCTGAATTTTTTTATTTGTAGCAACCGGAGAATTTTGATTAACAGTAAGCGGAACTCCATTATTATTTTTTATTATTTCCGTTTTTATATCCGGTAAATCCTTGTCGGTTTTGGAATTTACAAAATACAGCCATTTATATTCTTCTTTGAGCTTTATATCTTTAGATTCTTCCTTATAAAAGAAACCTGTTTCCAGTGTTACTATTATATTTGTATTTGACAGAACAGGAGTATTTCCCGGTGGAATTACAAGAGTTACAGCATCTTCAAAATATGGAGCACCATAGTATTCAAGTAATGAGTTTCCGGTTTTCTGATCTTCTATCTGAATATTCTTAAAATAGATTGTGTCTTCATAAGTATAGCCATAATATTTTGGAGCATCCTGTGTTCCGGCATTTAAAAAAGCTGAACGTTCTATTCCAAGCTCAGATATTTTTGCTTTAACTTCCGCTTCTGTAAAATAAATTGAGTTCTCTTCTACATTCTTATCAAAAATTACACGAATTTTTGCATCGCGGTAGGCACCAACATCAGAGTTTTGTGGTGCTGCAGAAATAATTCGCGGACGCTTTACAACAACAGGGCACAGACAAAGAGCCATATCTTTTTCTGGGGCTTTTACAAGTGTACAGGTTGTAGATGCCTCTGTTGTGGAAGCAAGCTTAAGATACAGTCCGTTTTCCAGCTCTTTTTTGCTGTTAGAATCTATAATTGTCCATTTAAGAAATTCATAATCGGCTAAAGGTTCAAAGGTAAGTTCAAAAGTGTCTGTTACTTTTTTTTCTACAATTCCGCCGGCAGGAGACTTTACTACTCCCCTGCTATTGGAGTCTACACGGATTTCATAAGAAGGAGCATTGGCATAAGTGATTCGTTTTTCAAGTTCATTTTTTGTGTCGGTGCCTTTGAGGAAGTTCTGACATAAGGCAAGTGTTACAACTGGAATTAAAAGTAGTGCCCCTCTTATTAAAAATAAAAATGAATACTTTTTCATAATCAAACTCCTAAAAAATATTTTACCACAGGCCGGGGGGTTGGTCTAGAATTATTGCAAAATGCAGGTTTTGATGTATATTAAGCTGGTGTCTCTGAATTATGGACTGCTAATCCCGGTGATTTTGAAATTTTTGAAGCCTTTAAACTTGTGGATTATTGAATATTTACCTATTTTAAACTATTATGTAGTACAAAGAAACGCTGGCGTCTTGACGACCGGCAAAAGGATGTTATATATGGCTAACATAATTAGTTACAAAGATTTAGGCCTTGTAAACACACGCGATATGTTTGCAAAGGCTATCAAGGGTGGATATGCAATTCCTGCATATAACTTCAATAATATGGAACAGATGCAGGCTATTATTCAGGCTTGTGTTGAAACAAAGTCTCCTGTAATCTTGCAGGTTTCTAAGGGTGCACGCGCTTATGCAGACAAGTACATCTTGCGCAACATGGCACGCGGAGCTGTTGAATATGCTCACGAACTCGGATGTGATATTCCTATCGTTCTTCACCTTGACCACGGTCCAAACTTCGAAGTTGCTAAGGACTGTATCGATAACGGATTCTCTTCTGTTATGATCGATGGTTCTGCACTTCCTTACGATGAAAACGTAGCTCTTACAAAGCAGGTTGTTGACTATGCTCACCAGTACGATGTTACAGTAGAAGCTGAACTTGGTGTTCTTGGTGGTGTAGAAGACGATGTTGCTGCTGAAGAATCTAAGTACACAAAGCCGGAAGAAGTTGTAGACTTTACTTCTAAGACCGGATGTGACTCACTTGCAATTTCTATCGGAACTTCACACGGACGCTGTAAGTTCTCTCCAGCTCAGTGTACACGCACTGCAGACGTTGTTCTTATTCCTCCTCCACTGGCTTTCAACGTTCTTGAAGAAATTGAAAAGAAGCTCCCTGGTTTCCCAATCGTACTTCACGGTTCTTCTTCTGTTCCTGTACAGTATGTAAAGATTATTGAACAGTTCGGCGGAAAGAT
>JAILBH010000219.1 GCA_024681195.1 Treponema sp. | reverse complement strand
TCCTGTTTTTCCTGCTTCCTTGAGCAGTCTTTTTGTTTCTGCCTGGATTTCTTCTTTTGTTCCGGTGTAAAGCAGTCCCTTCTTTGTGTTGTCAAAACCACCGATTACAGCCTTTCCGCCAAAAAGCTCTTTTCCTTTTTTGAGCGAAATGCCTTCTACAACCGAAGCAAAGTTAATTACCTTGGCAGGATAGTTTTTAAAGATGTTAAAGTTGTTCTTTGCACCTTCATAACCACAGATGTGAAGTATGTTTGTTCCACCTGCTGCATTTGCAGCTGTAAGAACTGCAAGCTCAGAAGGAGCAACAACCTCTGAATAAAGATCCGGACCTACACTTAAATCCTGAATTGTCTGAACACTAAGATAAATGCCGTCTGCTTTTCCAGATTTGATTACCTCGTGTGCAAGAATTGCAGTATTGTGTGCAATTACAGAAAGTGCGTAGATAACTGCTTCCTTATCTTCCTTGATGAAGGCTGCCAGTTTTTTGTCTCCACCGGCTGCCCACTTAAAGGCAGTTGCAGGTGCAAAGATGTTGTAAAAGGTTGCAACCTCGCTGCCAAAGGCCTTAGTAAGCTTTTTTACCAGCGCTACCTGATCCTTAATCCATTTGTCATTAGGGGCAATTGGAATAAGCTTGCGCAAATCTGCAGCTGTTTTTGCCTTGCCGATAATTTTTGCGGTTTCCGTCTCAAAAAAGTAACCATCGCTCATAAGTTTTACAAAATCCGGCTTAAAGGATTTTACAAAGTTTTTGTGGCCCTTAAGGTTGAGCTCCGGATATTCCGGATGGTCGTAGGCCGAAAGCAGTTCATCTGGTGTATAATGAAACCAGAATCCAACTGGTACTCTGTCTGTCTTTTCGTTATTAAATGCTTTAAATACAAGCTCTCTTTTTTCGGACATAGTTATGTCTCCTTTTTTTAAGAAACGTTACTTTTGAAGCGTTTCGAGTTTTTTGATAAAGATTGATTTATGCCGAAAGATCTTTCCGGCTTAGTTGAAAAGACAACACAGGCACATTCGTCCGTTGCGAAAATTTTCACGAACTAATTTTTCAAAGAAGAATTTCATAATGTACCTCCATTTAGATTTGTTTTTGTTTGTTATACCTACCGTATTAGTAGGTTATGTATATATTTATATCGGCTTTTACCTACTATGTCAATAGGTTTTTATAAAAAATTTAAATATGTTTTTTTACTGCTTCTATATACGCCTCAGCATACCTGGACAAAACCATCCCTTTTCGTGTCAGAATACCAACCGTCATGGTGTCCGAAATTGCAAGAGGTCTGGCAATAATTTCGGGCCCGTTTAATTCGTGACTTATGATGCCTGAACAGATAGTGTAGCCATTAAGACCAATGAGTAGATTGAAAAGAGTTGCACGGTCACGGACTTTGATATTTTTAGGGCAGTCAAAATCAATCTGTGTGAGAGGCTCTTCTGCGTAATAGAAGGAATTAAAATCTCCCTGCTCATAGGTAAGGTAAGGGTAAGGGGCAAGATCTGTAAGTTTGATTTTTTTCTTTTTTGCAAGCGGGTTTTTTGTTGAAATAAATATGTGCAGCGGAGTTGTAAAAAGCGGTTCAAACTGCAGGTTGTTTTTTTTGATGAGCTTGGTGATAACGTTCTTATTACGGGAACTCATATACAAAATTCCGATTTGACTTTTAAGGTGAGCTACATCTTCAATAATTTCGTGAGTCTGAGTTTCGCGAAGGGTAAAGTCGTATTCGTTACCGCCAAACTTTCGGATAACATCTACAAAAGCGTTGACTGCAAAGGAGTAGTGCTGGCAGCTTACAGAAAAAATTGTGTTGCCTCCTGCGTTTGATTTGAATCTGTCTTCAAGGAGGGCTGCCTGTTCCAGAACCTGGCGTGCGTAGGATAAAAATTCATCGCCTTCGTTTGTGACGGTAACGCCTTTATTAGAGCGCGAAAAAATAGTGATTCCCATTTCTTCTTCAAGCTCGCGGATTGCGGCGGTAAGACTTGGCTGGGAAATAAATACCCTGCGCGAAGCTTCTGTTATGTTTCCTGTGTCTGCAACGGCTATTGCATATTTTAATTGCTGTAAGGTCATGAAATTATTGTAGCAAAAGGCTGGAATTTGTGCCATAGGTAAAAACTATTGCAAAGTGTTTGAAAATAGTATTTTTCTTTTGTTCAAAAATCCTGTATTTTGAAACACGGAGGATTGTATATGTCATATCAAACATCAGTAATTGGTTTTCCACGCATCGGAAAAAACCGTGAATTAAAATTCGCAAGTGAAAAATTCTTTAAAGGGGAGCTTTCGGAATCGGAGCTTCAGAATACCGCAGCCCAGCTTCGTGAATATGGCTGGAAAAAACAGCAGGAAGCAGGAATTACATTTATTCCTTCAAATGATTTTTCTTTTTATGACAACATGCTTGATACAGCATTCCTGCTTGGAGCAGTGCCGGCTCGTTATACTGCGCTTAATCTAAGCCCGCTTGAAAAATATTTTGCAGCTGCCCACGGTTATCAGGGAGATGCTGGAGATGTAAAAGCCCTTCCGATGAAAAAATGGTTTAACACAAACTATCACTATATTGTGCCGGAGATTTCTGACGACACAGTGCTCGGCCTTGCAGCCGACAATAAAGTTCTCGCTGAATATAAGGAAGCAAAAGCAGCAGGCATTCAGACAGTTCCAACTGTTATCGGCGCTTATACCTTCCTTCATCTTGCAATTTATACCGGTGCAAAAAAAGCCGCTGATTTTGCAGATGCAGCAGTGAACGCTTTTGTTGAACTTGCCGCATCACTGAGCGATGCAGGTGCAGAATGGATTAGCTTTGCAGAACCAGCTCTTGTTTTTGATCTTACAGACGCCGACAAATCTCTCTTTGTTTCTATATACAAATCTTTGATTCAAAAGCTTCGCACTCAATCAAAAATCAAAATCATTCTTCAAACCTATTTTGGCGACATCCGTGATATTTACACAGAAGTCTGCAGTCTTGGCTTTGACGCAATCGGTTTAGATTTTGTAGAAGGAAAGAAAAGTCTTGAGCTTGTTCAAAAGAGC
>JAILBH010000168.1 GCA_024681195.1 Treponema sp. | reverse complement strand
GAGAATCCTCGAAGACGATCCATTTGCTACACTTGATCCAGATGGTCCAGGTGCTCTCATGGAAATTGCAGAAGCTAAGGGACGTTCAGTTAAACCTAACCTCCACCTTGGTATCTGTGGTGAACATGGTGGTGACCCAGCTTCTATCGCACTCTGCTATAAGCTTGGTTTGAACTACGTATCTTGTTCTCCATTCCGTGTACCACTTGCTCGTCTTGCCGGTGCTCAGGCAGTTATCAAAGCTGGTGCTAAGAAGGCTCCTGCTAAGAAACCTGCTGCAAAAAAAGCTCCTGCAAAGAAGCCTGCAGCAAAGAAAGCAGCTCCAGCTAAAAAGCCAGCTGCAAAAAAATAGAAACTAGTTTCGTGCTGACAAACCCGCGTTCGCGTGTTTGCGGCACAAACCATTAGAAAGCGCTTCGTGCGCTATATAAAGGAGGAATCCTGGACTTGTTCGGGTTCCTCTTTTTTTTAGGAGTTATTATGAAAAAACTAAACATTAAACTTTTTGCCATACTTTTTGTGGCTGCTTCTTTACTTGTTTCTTGTGCCTCTAAGCCAAAGGCTGCACCAAAGGCAACTCTTACAAGAACAGATTCAAGACTCTTCTGGCGCATTGATGGAACAGATGCAAGCGGAAACCCAAGTACCGTTTATATTCAGGGAACCTTCCACCTTGGTGATGAAAGAATCTTCCCTCTTTCTGAAGAAGTAATTAATGCTTTCCAGAACGCAGACCGCTGGGCCGGAGAAATGTCTACACAGGCTTATATAGATCTTGCTTCTATGGGCAATGTTCTTAATGCACCAAATCCGGACGGAAAGCTTGTAACAGATTATCTTACTGAAGATGAAATTGCTTTCCTTACCAGCGTTTATGGTGATGCTCTTCCAATGCTTGCTACTCTTGAACCATGGCAGATGTCAAACGGATTAAGTGTTCTTTCATATGTGAACACAGGTTTGAATGCTCAGTATGGTCTTGATAACAGCTTTGTAGCAACCCTTTCTCAGATGGGAAAAGAATGGGATGGTATGGATGAGCTTCAGGTTCAGCTTGATGTTCTTATGTATGGAAATTATGATGAACAGGTTGAAATGCTCAAAGACAATATTCTTATGCTCACAGATGAAAAGCTTTCTAAGTTGAATGATGAAATTACTGTAGGACTTTACGAAGCTTATGTTGCAAATGATGCAGACAAAATGCTTGAGCTTCTTAATACAGAAGTAGATTTTGAAGGCAGAAACGAAAAATTATACGATGCTTATAACAAGCTTGTTTTTGAAACCCGCAATAAGGACTGGGCTGTTGATATTGCCAATTACCTTGAAGAGGGTGGAACAACCTTTATTTTTGTAGGATCAGGACACTGTCTTGGCGACGTTTCTATCTTTGAATTCCTCAAAAAGAACGGAACTATTAAATAAGCTGAAGAAAAAATATCAGTTTATTCTAAATGTCAAAGGGATGGTTTTATAATCATCCCTTTTTTTTTTTTACTATTGGGTGTAAAATATAAAGGATGCAGTATATTATAGAATACGAAGTAGCAGCAATAATTCTTTCTCTTGTAGTACTTTTTAGTTTCTTTAGAAAGAAAATCGTAACAACAACTCTTACAAACTCATTCATGGTTGTGCTTATTGTAGTTTTGTCTGCATCTATAATTGATATAGCGGGTGTATATGCCATGAATTATTGTGATAATGCACCTCTATGGCTTAAATATTTTTTAAACACGGCATATTACGCAGTATTTTCAATCTTTCCAATAGCGTTTTATAATTGTATTCGCGGTTCAATTGTTGAACATTACACCCGTACAAAATTCAAAAAAATCCGCTATTTTACTCCGATCGTTATTGCCGAGCTTCTTATCCTTACAACTCCATTTACACATTTTGTATTTTATTTTGATGAGTTGCTTGGTTACCACTGGGGACCGGGCTTTGTTCTTATTTATGTGTCTGCCGCAATCTATTTTGGAAGCGCCATTTATAAAAGCATTCTGTATAGAAAGCTGGCTGATACAAGCCATAGAGTTACAGTATATTTTTATACTATCTCCTGTGTAATAACGGTAATTATTCAGATTTCGGTTCCAAGGCTTCTGGTTATAGGTTTTATTGCAACAGTTTCGGTAATGATGCTGTTCCTTTCTCTTGTGAACCCTACCAATTATCTGGATAAAGAAATGAACATTCTGAACGAGGAAGCTTTCCGTGCAGTTACCAATCAGTTTATGCAAAAGGAAAAACCTTTCCGCATTATTGGTATTCATGTAATCGGCGTAAGCTTTCTTAATGAAACAATTGGTCTTGAACATAAAGCTCAGATTTTAAAACAGCTTTCGATTCTGCTTAAGACAGCAGCCGGTAAGTATCAGGTCTTCAGAGTTTCTGGTAGCCGGCTTATGATTGTTATTCCTGATGATGAGGAACTTCAGAAAAAAACAATTGAACGTGTGCATAATGTTTTTTCTGATTCAATTTTGATGGGTGACTTTAAGATTTCGTTGACCGAGCATATTGCAGTTATGCGATACCCGGATGACGCTCAGTCCATTGATGATATTGAAGAACTGATGAGGGCAACGCTTCATTCTATTCGTGATGCAGAACCGGGAACTGTTGTTCATGCAGATAAAGAAGCTCTTAGAAAAAAAGAACGTGAACTAAAAATTCTTCAGGTAATGAAGCAGGCTGTCCGACGCGGAGATTTTTATGTTGTTTATCAGCCTATTTATTCTTTTGAACAGAGTCGGTTTACCACAGCAGAAGCTTTGGTTCGTCTGGAAAATGAGGAGCTTGGAGAGGTAAGTCCTGAAGAATTTATTCCGGTAGCCGAACACAATGGAATGATTCTTCAGATTGGAGAATTTGTTTTTGAAAGCGTTTGTCGTTTTGTTCTTCACCAGAAAATCTGGGAAAAGGGAATCGAATATATTCATGTAAATCTTTCTGTAATTCAGTGTATGCAAAAAGATCTGGCAGATCAGTTATTTAGGATTATGGATTTGTATAATCTTGATTACCGCTATATTAATCTGGAAGTAACAGAATCTGCTGCAATAGCCTCCAGCGATGTTCTTATGTCCAACATGACTCGCCTCATAGAACGAAATATGAATTTTTCTCTTGATGATTTTGGAACAGGCTTTTCAAATACAGTAACACTTATCCGTTATCCGTTCCACACAATTAAACTTGACAAGAGTATGGTTTGGGAAGCAATGCACAATCCAAAAGCCGAAACTGTTTTGCGCAATACAATAGAAATGGTAAAGCTTTTGAAAATGGAAATTGTTGCCGAGGGTGCAGAAACCCCAGAACAGATAGAAAAACTTAAAGAAATGGGAGCCGATTTTGTTCAGGGATATTATTATTCCAAACCAATTACCCGGGATGATTTTATACGGCTCATAACGGAAGATTCAAGGAGATGGTAGGCATATGATAGATTATTATTTCCGATTTGAAGTTGCCGCTATTATCGTTGTATTAGCCGTTGTAATAACCTTTTTTAAAATCAATAGAATTAAAACAAGGGCTTCTTCTGCATTTACAGCTCTTACCTGGCAATGTTTTACAGCCAGTCTTTTTGATATTATTTCTATTTTTCTTGGAAAGAATATTAATGCATCAAACCTGTGGTTAAACTATATTGTAAATATAATCTATTACTTTATGTTTAATGCCATTCCATTGTGCTTTTACATATGTTTGTATTATCTTTCTGAACGTTATAAGGTAATGTCCAAAAAGCGCTACTGGGGCTTCTTTGGAACTTACTTGTTAATTTCTGCTCTTCTGGCCTCTACACCATTAACACATATTATCTTCTGGTTTGATGAAAATTATGTTTTCCATCATGGTTATCTTTTCTATGGTTATTATGCTTTGGCACTCTTTTATATGGGTGCGGGTATGACACATTTTATAAGACACAGAAGCCAGTATTTTAAAAATCAGATTATTTCTCTTGTTACATTTGTATTATTTTGTGTTTTCTCTACAATAATCCAGATATTTTTCCCTCGCCTCATAATCACCGGCTATATGCTTGCGATTACAATTCTTATTACGTATCTTTCGCTGGAAAACCCGGAAGACTATATTGATAAGGATATGGGAATTTATAATCTTCGTGCTTTTATTGTAAAGGCCCAGGAAAATTTTGATATTAATCAGAAAATGTATATTCTTGGCATAAGCAGCGAAAACCTGGCCCATATTCTTAAGTCAATTGGCGAAAGCAATAAGAGGTTGTTTTATAAAAGAGTTCTGGCTTTCTTTAAGGAAACCTTTAATAATCAGGACGTATTCCGGCTTTCTTATGAAAAAATTGCAATTCTGCTGTCGCCAGATTCGGATGAAGAAAGACTTAAGAAAATTCATGAAGTAAAGGAATTCTTTAATAATCCTGTTAAATGCGGTGATATTCAGGTTTCGGTTTCTGTTACATTAAAAACTGTTGAAACTCCAAATGATGTTTCTACAATCGAAGACCTTATTGATTTGCTTGAAGATTCTCTTGAAGAAAAACCAAGTGTTGACTTTGAAAACATACTTCATGCAGATGTAAACCTGTTGGAAAATCGACGCAGAGAGCACAAGATTATTCAGCTTTTGGAAGAAGCTGTAAACGAAAATGCTTTTGAAATTGTATACCAGCCTATTTACAATGTAGAAAAGGCCGGTTATACAGCAGTAGAAGCTCTTGTTCGATATAAGACCGAAGAATTTGGTTATATTGATCCTCAGGAATTCCTGCCGCTTGCCGAAAAGAACGGTCTTATGCTCAAAATAGGAAGTTATATTTTCCGCGAAGTCTGCAAATTTATATCTGAGCAAAAACTCAAGGAAAAAGGAATTGAAGAGGTTCATGTAAATCTTTCTGTAATTCAATGTATGCAGGAAAAGTTATACGAGCACATTTTTGACATAATGGATCATTATGATATTGATTACAGCTATATCAACCTTAATGTTACCGAAACTACAACAATCATTGCCAACGAAATTCTTTTGCGCAACATGAATATGATGAAATCTCATAATATGTATTATTCTCTGGATAATTACGGAACAGGTCTTTCAAATACAAATACTCTGGTTAAATTTCCGTTCAAGATGGTAAAGCTGGATAAAACTCTTGTGCACGCAGCTATAAATGATGAAAAGGCTCGAATCATTCTGCAAAAGACAGTTTCTATGGTTAAGGACCTTGAAATGAGTGTAGTAGCCCAGGGCGTAGAGGATTTGGGAGAATATGATATGGTTGTTTACCTTGGTTGTGATTTTATCCAGGGTTATATGTTCTCTTCTCCTCTTACGCCGGAAGACTATCTTAAGTTTATTGCCGAAGCTAGAATCTGAGCCAGTTCATCTTACAGTTTACATAGAAGGTGAACTTTGTTGCCTTTAGAATATCATCTGTCTTTTTGCTCAAATCTACCAGACCTGCATAACCTATTGCAAGCTTTTGAGTTCCGTTCATATTAAAGTTCAGTTCAACAGCTGCATTTACCTTCTTTTCAAGATTAAAGTTTAACGGTAATCCTGTTTCTGGAGTTTTTCCGTCTACAGTATTCTTTCCAAAAGAGGCGAGCCCTTGAGCTTTAACATTTAATTCTCCCAAGCCGCCCAGAATATCCGGCAATGTGTAGGTATAAGTAAGCAGGAGCTTTCCGGGGAACAGACAGTTTTCCTGAATTCCGCTAAAGTGTGCACGGCTCATAGCTGGTACAGACATAGATGGGAAATCTGAATAACGGATTACAGCGGCCGCTTCGTGCTGACTTCCTGAAATCTTAACAGTCCCTGAAAATTCCCCTTCATATCCGGCAAACAATTTTTTGCGGTCAAAATCGTAGCTGGCTATTGCAAGATTTACAATATCAAGGCGCAGTAAATTATCTTTCTTTAGATTAATTCCCTGGTTGTATTCAAGTCCTGCCTGGAAAACCAGCTGGTTCTTAAATGGGAGCTTTTCATTTACAGCAAACGCTTCTTCTTTTGTCTGTGTAAAGCTGGCTCCTGCAAAAGAAATAAACTGAAGGAGGTTCCATTTTAAATATTGTTCACGACCAATGATTGGAAGAGTGTAACCGGCAATTGCACTATTGCTCATATTAAACAATTCTTTGTTTTTGTTAATGTCAAACAAAGAGGTTTGATTTCGTGAAATAAATAAATCTAAAGTTCCAAAAACATTTGGAATATCCAGAATTATTTCTCCGGTAAAGTTTTGAATTCCAGGATAATAGAAGGCATCCATAACAAGGAAGCCCTGATTCATTTGAAGGCGAGGAAGGCTTCCATAGAAGAACCCTCCAAGACCAAGATAGTTTTTATCTGCAGTATTTAAGAAATTTACAAATGGCATATAAAGCATTGGTGTAATATATGGTCTGAAGAAGGTTTCATTTGTAAGTTCTTTAGTTTTTGGTTTAAGCTTTGTAAGTTCATCGATTTTGGAATCAGAACGATGCTTTGGCTTATCCTTTTCATCTGTGCTTGCTTCAACAGTATATGGAGTAAAATCAGGATAATCATCTATTAAATCCCCAAAGGTCATAATCTGGCCTGCAGGAGAAGGTCCTTCAAAGTCAGGAATGTTTCCCCATTCTGTGACTGGTTTAATCTTGATAACACTTCCTGTAGAAGCCTGCGAACCGTAGAAAACTCCCATATCATTTTTGTAGGCCCACAGAGTACCAATAGGATCAGAAAGCATAGGAGTACAGGTAAAGGTTTGTCCGTCCGAATTTGGAACTGCTTCGTAAATTTCAAGACGACCACGGTCATTTGAACAGAAGGTAAGGGTTCCGTCTTTATTAAAAGAAGGAGCAGAAGGATCTGTAATAAAATCGTAAGCGGTATTATTTACAATTTTGTATTGAAGGGTTTGTGTATCTGCAAGAGCAACACAGGCTCTGTCTTCTTTCAATACAAGAAAGGCAATCTTAGAACCGTCTGCATTCAATGCCGGCTGAACAAAATGATATTTATTATCCTGGAACATTACTGTTTTTTCGCCGGTCTGGGTATCAATTCTTACAATGCGCATTTTGAGACCGGATTGTTCTACTGCAACAAGAACTTTTCCGTCGCGGCTTACAGCTGGCTGGTAGTAAGAGCTTGCATCATGAGTAAGCTGGATTCGTTCCTGTTTTTCTGTTGACCATTTAAAAAGCGGATAGCTTGTTTCGTTATAAGGAGGTCTGTCATAGCGGCTGGAAAAATTCGAAAAATAAACATTGAGGTTTTCATCGGCAGCAATATCGTAGGCGCCTTTAAACAAAATGGTTTCTCTTTTAGATTTATTGTCTTCGTAGTATTCCATTCCTTCCTGTTTGTCTGGTTTAAGAAGAACTACATAAGAATCAGAAAAATCTTCGCGTACTGTAATCATTGAACCGTCATCCAGAATAATTGCAGGTTCATAATAATTACTGTTCATTTCGTTAGGAGAAATTATTTTACCTTCCGGAATCTGGCGTTCTTTGGCATAGCGTTTTTCCAAAGAAATTTTCATTTCGCGGTAAATGTCTTCTGGTGTATGACCTGTTACAAACTTAACGCTTTCTTCCCAGGAACGATTATCTGTTCTGTTGCGTTCAATATCTGCAAGAGCCTGAAGTCCCCAGCGGTCGGCAATGCTTCTCATAATAAGATAACCGATAACATAAATCTGTGAATAAGGAGGTTCCTGTTCGGTTCCAACCAGACGGTATGGGATAAAGCCGTTGTCTATTGTTGGAGCTTTAAAAGACATTTCAAAATATGGACTACGGCCGCGTCCTCCGTTAGATAATTCTGTCTCTAAAACTGTAGTAAGACCTTCAAGAGCCCAGCCGGGAATCCTGCTGTAGTCCATTCCTCGAATTGTTTCTCCAAAAAGCTTGGAAGTCAGATATTCTTTGTCTTCAAAAGTGATGTTTGCAATATGAATAAGTTCATGTGTAAAGAAAAGCTTCATCCAGTCGTCACGAAAGCCAAAATAACTTTCGATTACAGGAGAATCATACATAACAATTTCTGGAGGAGAGAAGAATGTGTATGCATTTACAATATTCAGACGGCTGAATACATATACGTTTGTTTTTTCCTGCGGCATGGAATAGATTTTTGCAATCTTTTCCCACGCTTCATCTGCAAATTCCGCATATTTTTTTGCAGCTTCTTCGGAAGCAGCTTCGTAAATAAAACGGAAGTGGGTGGTTTCTGCCTGTCTCCAGCCTTTAAATTTTACATAATCGTTTGCAAAAGCTGTAGCGCCGATGACCATCAAAATTGCACTTAAAAAGAGCGAGCGTAATACGTTTTTCATTTTTTTCTCCATAAATAATTAAACAAATTAAGAGTTAATTTGGTTACTTAAAATAGGCAATTATGTATTTACCGCCTGGTACAAATCCAATTCGTTTATAAAGTTCATTGGCGGGGTTGTTGCGTTCTTTTACAAAAAGGCTCAGTTTGCGGCCGGTTTTGAGCACGCGGGTACAGATGGTGTAAACAAGATTCCATGCATAATAGTTTTTGCGGTAAAGCGGATGGGTATAAACTCCTCCAAGCTGAACATAATCAAAGCCTATGGCATTGGTGTTTGCTTTGGCTACAACCTCGCCGTCGGTCCAGAGCGCAAAACAAAGCTGGTCTTTAAGAATTGATTTTAACTGAGCAGAAGCTTCTAAGTCGGTAACCTGCTTGCCTGCGGGAGCAACTTCTTTTGCCATGTACATTTTTTGCAGAGGAAGCAGGTATTCAAGTTCAGCGTCGGGATCTGTACAGCGTTTTATTTCGTCGTCACAGCTTAGGTTTTCTGGAGGTGGGAGCGGAGTCTGTAAAAGCTCCATGGTGTTGTAATTATTTGTCTGATACGGAGAGTTTCCGTTTTCTTCTAATGCCTGAATGATTATTTGGCCTGCTTTGGCGCTTCCGTTTAAGCAGCAGAGTTTTTTTCCGTCTAAGAAGTCCATCATAACAGATTGAAACTCTTTTATAAGGCCGGCTGCAGTAGCTGCGGCGGCTTCATCAAGAGAATTATCTTTTTCCAAAAAAGGAAAGCAGTATAGGAGCGTCTTATCAAAATAAAAAACACCAAGAATGTCAGCCGCGGTTTGATTTGAGACAATAAAAATATGACCCTTTTTTTTGCGGATGTGGGAACAAAGCGTAACACAAGAGCTTTCCCAGGGCAAAAGAAATTCCTTAAGCTTTGGAATATCACCTTCAACCGCTTCAATAATCTTCATTATTTATATTTTAACATATCAAAAAGCAGACTTGCAACAACCAAAAAATTAAAAAAAAAATTTAAAATATATTGACAAGTGGGGGATTTACATTGTATTATTGTATTATACACTTAATACAGTAATACTAAATGGAGGTTTTTATGGAATATCAATTTACAAATGATAAGCCTATTTATCTTCAGCTTATGGAAGTCTTTAAGGTTGCGATTGTTTCGGGCGAGCTTCCAAAGGGACAGCGCCTGGAATCGGTTAGGGATCTTGCAGTGGTTGCAAAGGTAAATCCTAACACAATGCAAAAGGCACTTGCCGAGCTTGAAAGAATAGGGCTGGTTCGTACAGAAAGAACTTCTGGACGTTTTATTACAGATGATGAGGAGTTAATTCTTAGTATGAAAAAAGAACTCGCAGAAAAGGAAATCAAGGCTTTCCTTGAAAAGATGAAATCTATGGGTCTTACAAAGGATACCGTAATCAAAATGATTGAGGAGATGTAATTATGGATGCAATTCTTGATTTTAAGAACATAACAAAAAAATACGGAAAGAAAACTGCCCTGGATGATGTTACACTCAGTATTCCACGCGGTTCAATCGTAGGTCTTCTTGGCCCAAACGGCAGCGGAAAAACAACACTCTTAAAGCTTGCAACAGGCCTGCTTCAGCCAACAAAGGGAGAAGTTCTTGCCTGTGGTTTTAAGCCAGGGGCCGAATCAAAGGATTTAGTTGCCTACCAGTCAGACAAGGTTTACCTCAACGACTGGATGAATGTAGAAGATCTTATGCAGATGCTTGGTGACTTCTACACCAACTTTAATAAGGACAAGGCCCTGGACATGCTCAAGAGCCTTAACATCAATCCAAAGGACAAGCTCAAGGAAATGTCCAAAGGTACTAAAGAAAAGGTTCAGCTCATTACAACAATGTGCCGCGACGTAGAGCTTTACCTTTTGGACGAACCGATTGGTGGTGTAGACCCTGCAGCCCGCGACTACATTTTGAACACAATTATTTCTAACTATCAGGAAAATGCAACTGTAATTATTTCTACCCACCTGATTGCAGATGTAGAACCGGTTTTGAATCACATTCTGTTTTTGAAAGAAGGCCGCATTGTCCGCCAGGGTGATGTAGACGATGTCCGCGAAGAAACAGGAAAATCAATTGATGCACTCTTCCGCGAGGAATTCAGGTGCTAGGTAAAGGAG
>JAILBH010000127.1 GCA_024681195.1 Treponema sp. | reverse complement strand
CAGTTTGTACTGTTAGTAATATTATTTCAACTACTACAGTGGGAGTGTTAACACCACCACCACCGGCAACACCTATTTCGCCTTATGGTGGTACAGGTAAAGGTACGTTTTCAGGTTCCAAGTCTGTCATTTCTACTAGATTAAAAACAGCTTTTGCAACCATGAAAAAGATGCAGTCTGGTGGTGATGAATATTTAGCACAAGAGTTAGCCGCTTCTATTGGTGATTATTTAAGGGCAGGAAGTGTTTCAATTATTTTAGACAATCCAATTGTAGGTTCTGGAACAGGTGCTATAACGATTGGAACACAAAAAGAAATTGAAGTTAATGGGGAATTATAAATGGCAGATGTGTTAAATGCAGATTATTGGAAAAAAGCCTATCTTCTCGAATTTAAGACAAATAAAGTTCTGACAGATGCCTTTACTTTTTCTGTTCCGCCAGAAAACGAAGAATTTATTTTTCCACAACGCAAGAATGAAACAAAAACTTTTGGCGGTGTTGTTGTTGCTGATTATGGTAATGATACTGTGCAAATTAATTTATCAGGTTCAACTATAAATCAAGAACTAAAACTTATTTATAAAAGTTCTTTAGGTTCTGATATGATGAGTGGTGAACAAGAAATCTTCTATTTAAGAGACTTACTAAAACGATATGGCCAAAGAGAAAATTTAATAAATAAAGAAGTTTATTTATATTCATTAAATGGTGGCGGAAATGTTCAAAATAATCCTAAATGGTGGCGTATTTATATAGGTCAGTTAGATATTTCTAGAAATAAAGATAAGCCATTTTGTTATAACTATAAATTTTCTGCGATTGGAGATCCAGAAGTAACAAAAAATAGTAAAAACAAATTGTTTGCAAAATTACAGCAAAAAGCAGAAACCGTTACAAATTGGGCTAATTCAGTAAAGGCTCGGATTAACGAAGTTAAAAATTACGCTGAGGAAATCGAAGATTTAGGGGGAGTATTTATAAAAAAAATCTCAGATTCAATAGGTTCTGTAATGTCTATTGCAACAACTTGTGAAGATGCTTGTGATAGATATATTAACGCAATAAATGGAATTTTAACTGACACTACAGAAGCAACAAGTGATGTTATAAACTCTATTAGTGATGTTGTAACCGATACTGTAACACTTGGGGATAATGTTATTTATTCGGCATTTAGATATTATCCAACTTTAGCGGCGAATGTTTGGAATTCGTGTGTATCTTTGGGTGAAGAATGTAAAAAATTATCTAACTATTGTTCAGATATTGATGAACTGTATGTTAGTGAAAGTTCATTACAAATGGTAAAAGAACTTTTTGATGATTCAGTAAGTGATACAGATATATCGGATGTTTATTCAACTTTAGGTCATCAGTGTTTACATTCTGCAAATTTGATTGTTCAGATGACAAGTAAAAATCTTAACAATTTAAGTTTTGCTGTTATTCCAGGTGATACAGGAGTAGATGATAAGATTGTACCTACTTATGGATATAAGGTTATAAGTATTACTGATGCCGAAACTAATTGGGATCAGTTGGCTTATGATTATTATGGGGATCCGTCTTTAGCTTGTGTTATAGCTATGTATAATAATTCTACAGTGGATTTTATATCAGAAAATGAATAAAGAAGGGAAAAAAAAATGGCATATAACAGTAGTAAACTAAAAGCAGGGCAATCAGTACTTATACCTAATCTGAATTTTGCTGAGAGTAAAATAATTGATAATGAGGTCTATAATAATCCTGACTTAAAGGATAATTATGGAAAAGATTTATGTATAAAAGATAAAGATTTGTGTGTATATAATGGTGATTTAGAGCTGATTGGTGGTGTAGATAATCTTAAACAAGCGTTGTTGAATAGATATTCTACTCTTATAGGTGCAAGAATTAGACTTGAAGTATATGGAATTCAAGCTGCAATTGGAAATGCAGTAAATGCATCTTCATCTTTGATACAAGCCTCTGTTCATCAAACAACAGTAGAAGATCCTCGCGTAGATACGGTTGAAAACATAAATTTTGTTGGAAAAGGAGATAACCTTACTGTGTCTGTTATATATGTTGATAAAAATGGAAAAAAACAGAATTTCGGAGGTGTTATTTAATGGATACAAAAAATTATAAAACATTAATAGAAGAAATGAAAGCAAGTGCAATTGCCGGTGGATCTGGTTTAACAGATTTTAATGAAGGTTCAGTAATAATGACAATATTTGAATCTGTTGCCAGACCTATAGAACAAGGTTATATAGATACTCGAAATGGATATGCAAATAACCTTAGAGCAATTCCATATTCAATTTTTGATTTTCAGCAAAAAGTGGGCCAAAAGGCTAGTGTTAGTGTTGTGTTTACAAGAAATTCTGCAGCAAGTTTTATTTCTATAATTCCGTCAGGAACAAGGGTTAGTAATGGCAGTCTTTTTTTTACAACAACAGAAACAGCAAATATTCAGGTTGGAGAGATAGAATCCAATTCTGTAGAAGCTATTGCTGAAAATATTGGACTTGAATATAACGTTGCAGCAAATACGGTTACTACATTAGAGAGTACTTTGTCAGCTGAAATTGTAGGTGTAAACAATCCTTATAAAGCTACAGGTGGAACAGATGCGGAAACACAAACACAAATGTTACGACGATTCAAAAATATGATAAATGGGCTTCAAGGATCAAACAAGTATGGAATAACAGCCGGTGTATTAGGTATAGAAGGTGTTAGGTCAGTAAGTATCGAAGAACATTTTCCGCCTAAATCAAACATCTATAACTTTACGGTTTATGTTGATGATGGAACAGGAAGATTAACAGAAGATTTAAAAAATAAATGTGTAGACTTGATTAATGGCGATGATACAGAATCAAATCCAGGTTTAAGAGCTGCAGGAATTAATGTTGATGTTCAAGCAGCGGCAATTGTTTCTATTGAAGTTGCTGTTACAGCTACAATATATAGAGTTGAAGCGGCACGAATTCAAAATGATATAACAACAAAATTACAGCAATATATTAATGGATTGGGAATCCATGAAAATGTTGTTTTATCATCTATTGTTGTTTTGTTAAAACAAATCAATGGAATAACTGATATTTCAGGACTTACTTTGAATGAAAGTACTGAAAATATTTCGATTGGTATAAATCAAATTGCAAGATTTGAAAATGTTACTATAACGATTATTAATCAATAGGATGAAAAGAAATGGATGTTTTGAATCTTATGAGGGAAGTTTTCCCAAAAACAATTGATAAAGATAAACCTGTTTTCGCTTCTCTTATTGCAAATAAAGATGGAACAGCTGCTTTACAGAAACAAATTCTTGATTTATTTGCTTATATGAATGAATGGACTTCAACACCTAATATATATGAACAAACAGGTAATATGTTACAAAAAACAGTTTCTTTTTTTTCATATTTGGAGCAATTTTCAAATGAGACAGAAAGTAGTTTAAAGAATCGCTTTAAGGCAATATTTGTAAGAAATCACGATGAAAAGTGGGGCACTCCTTTTGATGTAAAAAACGTTTTTAAACAGTATTTTCCTCATGCGAATATATATCTTGTTGAAAATACAAATAAAATCGATGCAACAGAAGTGGGATTGGGAAATTTATTTACTGATGGTGATATTGATACAGAAACACCTGATGCATGGGTTTTGACTAACTGCTTTGTAACATCAGATGCAAAATTTTCAAAAAAATATGGAATAGAATTAAATCAAAATGGAGGCGTTTTAAGTCAAGCTGTAGATATAAATCCATCCTCTGTTTATTTTCTGCATTTCTTTTTAAAAGGAAAAATTAGTGTACAAATAAAAGATAATTCAAATAAATATTGGAATTTTTCGACTAAATCATGGGAAAGTACAGCTATCGATAATGTTTTTGAAACATCAGAATGGGATAATCAATCTTTATTTTTTATAACAACTGAAAGTGCGGAATCTGTAAACATTTATTTTAAATATGTTGATCAGATGACATATATTGATTATTTTCGATTATTTAAAAAACAACCTTATAGCAGTTTTACTATTATTGCACATTTTACCGGTAATACGGCTGCAGGGGTTTTTGGACTTGCCGGAGGTGAGGCTGATCCAAATATAGAGACTACAAGTTCTAATCCACCACAACCAAGATATAGTAATTATGGATATTATGACAAGTCATTTTTATCTGGTGTACCTGTTGGTTTTGCGAATGATATATATGAAGATTTGCTTGATTATTTAAGGGCACAAGGAGTAAAAGCCTATCTGGATATTATAGTAAGAGATTACTAATCCATATATTTTCCCCACATAAAAACACATCCCCACAAAAAGGAGTTTTTTTATGTCAGTACAAAATTCAACATTTAACACATCTCATGTAATGGAGAATGAAATTGTTAAGGCAAGTGATTTCGAATTTGCCTTTGAATGTGTTGCTGAGAATGTTTCTAAAGCAACTCAAATGTTTTTAGAATCTAATCAAGATTTTGTTATAAATGGTAAAGTTCTTCCATATCAAGGAATGAATGTACAGATTTCTCCAATTTACGGTGTATGTAAATCAACAGGAATTCCGTTTGGCCGCACTGAAACTGCTGTAATGGATTATGGATTTGAAGAATCTACATCTGGCCGTGTAGATATTATTGAAGTAAGAGGTGAATGGGAAACCTACGATAATCAACAGCGTGCTTTTAATGATCCTGATACTGATATTCAAACATATCAATATGTTGATACAAAAAAACTTATGCGACCGATATATCAAATCAAAAAAGGTGTTGAAGGATCTTCTGTTGCACCAGAAGTTGATGAAGGTTATGTCAAACTTGCAGAAATTGTAATAAGAGCCAATGCATCTACCATTTTACAAAGTGATATTAAAAATATTACTGCTGATATTGCAGGGCTTAATAATGAAGATTGGACCACAGAACCAGATATAACATATAATATTGGATATATTTCAGATATAAACAAAAGGTTTCGCGTTCAACATAATGAAGATGGTTCACATAAAGATAACGTAATTGATACTGATTCTTTAAATATCGGAATTGGAACTAAACAAATCAATGGTAACGTACTACCAATCGGTAATGCGGTAACAATTCCAACACAGCAAAGTGCGTCTACTGATACAATTTACTCAACTATAACAAAAGTTGTTGCTGTTGTTACTTCCCTTTATAATGCCTACCTGAAATTTGGATCGTATGGATTTAAAGGAACTTTATCAATATCTTCCATTGCAGATGCAAATAATACTTTAACTAAACCTATTTCTATTTCGGCTCCTGGTGATGGAACCGCGGCAATCAAAGTTAATAATAACTCAATCCTATCAATTGATGCTAATGGTAAACTTTCAACAAATGGTTATACTCCGACTGAAAATAATCATATAGTAACTAAAGCTATAACGGATGCAATTTCTAGTAGTATAAGTTTATTATCTGAGCGTATTACAAATGTAGAGAGTGAAATAGCTAATCAAATTATATATACAAATAAAGTTTTATCTTCTGGACCATCAGGACGATATAATATTGATGCTGTAATATTACAAGCTGCAACAACAGCAAATATAACATTGTCAGGTTTGCAAACTGTTGATGGAGTTGCGTTAAGTAATGGTCAATTTGTTCTTGTAAAAAATCAAACTAATTCAAAGGATAACGGAATTTATCAAGTATCTTCAAATTCCACATGGGGGCGACATTCTAGTTATTCTAAACCGGAAAATCTAAAAGGTAAACTTTTTAATATTATTTCAGGAACAACTAATTCAGGTAAAATGTTTTATCTTCCTAATGAAACATTTATTAATGCAAATGCGTTTGGATCTGATGACATTCTTTTTAGTGAACATTTTTCTGCTCTATTTGCAAAAGGTCATAAATTAATAATGAGAGATTCTGATGGAAGGGCAAAAGTTGCTGCTCCTGTTGAATCAGATGATATTGCCAGAAAAGCTGAAATCGATAATTTGTATGGTGAGGTTAAAGGAAAAGCTTTGGGAACAGCTGCGGTTGGAACTTGTTTAACATTTGCCAGAAGTGATCATGTTCACCCGATACCATCAACTGTATCATATGCAAATAAGGTTTGTACTGTAGCTGCAACAGCAGCCGCGGATAGAAACCTTCTATTAGGTGAAGCTGCATATACAGGCACTTGTTGTTCTGGTGTATATGTTGCAAATAATTGTAAGGCTACTTTTAATCCAAATACAGGAGTGCTAACAGCTAAAACATTCAGTGGCGCATTAAGCGGAACAGCAACCAATGCAACTTGTTTTGGCGGATGTACTTATGCTTGTGCAAAAGCAGATATATTAACAGGAAATGCAGCGACAGCAACCAATGCAACTTGTTTTGGCGGATGCACTTATGCACAGGCATGTGCAAACATACGTTCAGGGCTTACATCTTGTACC
>JAILBH010000002.1 GCA_024681195.1 Treponema sp. | reverse complement strand
AGTAACAGTCAGCATAGACAAAGAAGAACAGAAAATATTCGTGCAGGGCCAGCTTAAGGGTGGCGTCTTCAAAATTGAAGGAAATGTTTCTTCCCAGTATGCCTCGGGCCTGCAGATGGCCTGTCTTGTTATTCCCGGCGCCTCGGTTGAAATTGTAGGACCGCTTGAATCAAAAGGGTATTATGAGCTTACGCTGGATTTGATAAAGAAGTATGCGGTGGTTTCGACAGGCTCAACCACCACGTTCGTTGAAGGTGACTGGTCCAGCGCGGCTTTCTTACTTACACTCGGAGCCCTGACACCAGATGCTCACATCCAGTTATCCGGCCTCAATAAAGATTCTTTTCAGAAAGATAAAATCATTCTTGAAATCCTAAAAAAACTTGGTTTTGAATATGAGTGGCAGGACGGCAGATTGTGTCTTGTAAAAGGACGTGCCTGGGACGATGCCTTTTCTTTGCAGGAGCTGGAACTTGACGCCGCAGATTACCCTGACATTGTTCCATACATCGCAGTTGCAGCAGCGGCTCGTTGTAAACTCACGACAATCAAAAATATCGAGCGCCTGCGTTTTAAGGAATGTGACAGGGTAGAGGCTACAATCCAGGCACTCAAAGCAGCTGGCGCTAGTGCCAGTGAAAAAAACGGTGCGCTAGTTATTGAAGGTGGTTTTAATTCACCGGAAAAGATTTTTGTTCCAACCTTCAACGACCATCGCATGGCTATGACTGCCTGTCTCGTAGCCGCATGGACAAAACATCCGGTTATGATTGATAATAAGGATTGTGTGAATAAATCCTTCCCGGAATTATGGAGTATATTATGAATGAACCAACCTACAACTGGTACACCGGCAACAAACTCAAAATCGGCATTTACGGCGAATCTCACAGCGAGTCAATCGGCGTGCGTCTGGAAGGACTGGACTACGACAAACTCGACATGTCTGCCCTTGCTGCCTTTATGAAACGCCGCGCTCCCGGTCAGAATGACTGGTCTACTCCACGAAAAGAAGCCGACGAAGTAATTGTTGATATTCTGCAAAAGGGTTTGTTCACTGCACATATCAATAATACAAATACAAAACCTCATGATTATTCAAATCTTTTAAGAACACCTCGCCCGGGTCATGCAGATTTTACAGCGAGACTTAAATATGGTCAAAGTTTTAATTCTTCTGGTGGCGGCGCTTTTTCCGGAAGACTTACAGCACCTTTATGTGCCGCAGGCTTTCTGGCAAAGTCATACCTTGCAGAAAAAGGAATTACAATCAATGCGCACATAAAATCAATTGCGGGTTTAAAGGATGAGTCTTACAATTTTGATAACCGAGTAGATGAAAAAGTATTTTTAGAAAAACTGGCTGTTGTCTCACAAAAAGAGTTCCCTGTAATAGACGATGCAAAAGGCAATCTCATGAAAGAAGCAATTGCCCAAGCCCGCGCCAGCAACGACTCCGTAGGCGGTACAATAGAAGTTATAATTCAAGGCATTCCAGGTGGCATAGGCGGTCCGATTTTTGAAGGCATAGAAGCAAGAATTGCAGCCTTGTGTTTTGCAGTACCGGCATGTAAAGGCGTAGAGTTTGGTAATGGATTTGACGCTGCAGAATTAACAGGGTCTACAAATAATGACAGCTTTATTTTCGATGGCCCTTCGACAAGCTCAGGGACCGCAGTAAAATTGCACACCAACCGCTGCGGTGGCATTCTTGGCGGTATTTCTGTTGGCGGCACTGTAGCACCAATAGTTTTTGACGTAGCCGTAAAACCAACCCCAACAATTTCCAAAGAACAGGAAACCGTAGACTTAGAAACAAAAGAAAACACAACCATAACAGTTGGCGGCCGCCACGACCCATGTATCGTTCCACGGGCAGTCCCTGTTTACGAAGCTGTAGCAGCCCTGGCCCTGGCAGATTTTATTTAATTCTTACAGATTCTTTATAAGATGAAACTTCTTATTTCCCAAAGGAATATCCTCAAGCCCACTTATAATCTTATATCCATGTTTTTTATAAAACTCCGGTGCCTGCCAGCTCATTGTGTCAACATGAACAGAGTGGCACCCACGACGACGAGCCTCTTCTTCCGCCGCTACCAGAAGCTTTGAGCCAATCCCAAGTCCCCGGTGTTTTTCATCCACCCACAAAATATCTATGTGCATCCACCCCCAATACGTGCCTCCAAGTAAACCCGCAATCACATTCTTCTCATCATCATATTCCACAATATTCAAAAGCTCGTGGTTATCTGGACCAACCTTTTCATCATTAAAGCGGGCAAGGGAGTCATTTACAAAATCAATTTCTTTCTGGCTGGGGTTATAATTCATTATTATTCAAACCTTATATTAAACGCCTTTTTGCGGGTATCATCAAAGCCAAGCGACCTGTAAAATTCATGAGCGCCTGTGCGGGCAATTCCACTTTCAAGAAAAACCTTGTAGCAGTTCTGCGACTTTGCCATTGCCACAGCCTCGTTCAAAAGTTTTGTTCCAACACCCTTGCCACGCCACTTTTCATCGGTAACAACATTTTCTATAAAACCAATCGGGCGTCCCTGATTGCTGAAATTTGGAATGATTACCAGAAAGCAGGTAGCAATGAGAGTGTCATTTTCGTAGGCGCCAAGGTAAGTGATCTTATCATCCTTTTGAATCTGCTCCCAGATCTCATCGCGCGTCTGGACAGGCAATCCTTCATTCACAGGACTAAGCTGAACATACAAATCCATCAGCTTGTCTAAATCATTTTTTGTAATTTTTCTTATTTCCATTGGTTTATTATAACAGAAATGAGTATAACTTCGCTACGTCTAAAAATTCTTTTAGTTTCTCTGTGTTTGTGTGGTTGCAGGTTGAGTACTCCTTATGTACCACATGAAAAAGCTGCACCGAATAAAAAACCGTATACGGAAAATGTTGTTGACTGTCCGGAAGAAATTGCCGGCAAAGCTTTTGAATTTGCAGAGCTGTATGCACAGTCCAATACTGAATATGTTTGGGGAGCTCAGGATCCTCTTCGTTCTATTAAGCTTGATTGTTCGGGACTTGTCATAAGATGTTATCAGTATGCGCTGGAAGGATCAGGATATAAATTGCTCTTATCAGATATGTCAAGTTCATATATGTGTGATAATGCTTCTACCCATCTGTTAGTGGAAGAACTGCGACATGGGGACCTCATCTTTATGGGAAATAAGGGCGATTCCAAAAAAGTAAATCATATTGCAGTTTTTGATTGTATAAAAAACGGACGTATATATTTTATTGATTGTACCAGCACGGTAAACAAAGTTTCCCACCGAAGTTATCCCAAAAATGATTCCCGTTTTAAATATTTTGGCATGATGCGGGTAAAACAAAGATAAGTTTTAATCTGTTTTCCATATATTATTTTTTGAAAATACTGTAAAATCTTTTTTGTTATGGAAAATAATGAGACACTTGCAGATTTAAGATTACAGATTGATGCCGCTGATGAAAAGGTACTGGCAGCTCTTGCAGAACGCATGAGGGTGGCCAAAAAAATTGGTGAACTCAAAAAAGAAAGCGGTGGGGCAGTTATGGACGCAGACCGTGAAGCTCAAAAACTTGTTGCCCTGCAGGATAAAGCTGAAAAAATTTTGAAGCCATATATCAGCAGAATTTATAGTGTTCTTTTTGAAGTGTCGAGAGATTTGCAGAGTAAGTTATGAAATTTGGCGTATTAGGAAAATCACTTCCCCATACATATTCACCGCAGATTCACAAAGCGTTTGCTGATTATGAATACACTGTTCTTGAACGAAGTGAAGAACAGGTGCATGAACTTTTTAATGGCGCAGAAAACCTGGACGGATTTAATGTTACAATTCCTTATAAAAAACTTGCTGCCAGTCTTTGTGCAGAACTTTCTGATGAAGTGCGGGAATTAGGTGCAGCCAACACAATTGTAAAGCTCCCTGATGGCGGCTACAAAGGCTATAACACAGATGTTTATGGTTTTGCATATATGCTCGAGTCTGCCGGAATCGAAGTTGCAGGAATGAACTGTCTTATCCTTGGAACCGGTGGTGCAAGTGTTGCAGTAGAATATGCACTCAAAAAAATGGGTGCTGCACAAATTGATTTTTGTTCTCGTACAGGCAAGATAAATTATGAAAATGTTTACGACGCTGCAGCTGATACACAGATTGTAGTCAACGCAACACCTGTAGGAATGTTTCCTAATGTTGATGATTCGCCGGTAGATTTGTCGCGATTCTCAAAACTATACGCAGCCGCAGACATTGTATACAACCCAAGCCGTACACGCTTTTTGCAGCAGGCACAGGAGCTTGGCGTAAAGAGTGCAGGTGGGCTTAGCATGCTGGTGGCGCAGGCGTGGGAAGCAAGTGAAATTTTTAATGGGACCCTTCGACAAGCTCAGGGACCCCATTCGTCTTTTGTGGTCCCTGAGCTTGTCGAAGGGCAGAATAAAATAAACTCTGTCATTGAAAAACTGCAGTCTCAGATGCTCAATGTCACACTCATCGGTATGCCCGGTTGTGGAAAAACTACACTTGGAAAAAAACTTGCGGCGCAGATGAATCGCACTTTTATAGACCTGGACGAAGAGTTCTCCAAAGAATACGGCGCAACCCCCGCCCAAATAATAACACAAAAAGGGGAGGACGAGTTTCGTGCCATGGAAACCCAGCTTGCCAAAAAAATCCTTCCTCAGTCTGGACTTGTAATTGCAACCGGTGGCGGCATTGTAACCCGCAAAGAAAACTGGTTTTACCTGCGTGCCAATTCCCTCGTAATTTACATAGAACGTCCGCTGGAATTCCTTTTAAAACAGGATACGTCTAACAGACCGCTCAGTCAGAATAATAAAATAGAGG
>JAILBH010000207.1 GCA_024681195.1 Treponema sp. | reverse complement strand
CTTTCCGAAACAGTATCTGTGTATGCCGGTGGATAAACACTTGGTATATAAGTATCGCCATAGGAATCTGTTCCTTCAATATAAATAACATAATTGCTTTCTGAATTCAAAAGAAATTCCGGGTTTTTACTTTTTGTAGATAAATCAAATAGAATGTTAATCTCAGGTATATCTGGATACTTTTTTTGCCATGCAAATGCTAAGAAGGTATAAGTGACATTATTGGCTATACCTGCAGGTGTCATGTAATCGTCTATTTTAATTCTATAACATCCAGAATCTTCTACTGGAGTTGCTGTAATTTTAAAAGTGTCATTAAAATAAGATACACCTCCAGGACCTGACTGCCCAGAATAAACAGTTCCTTTTGTAGAGGAAGAAGCTTGTAATTCTGAATATGTATAAGCATTACCTGCGGGGTTATATTCTGTAATATTTGCGCCTATGTAGTTAATGCTGATAGGAGCAGGAAAGTCACCAAAAATTGGAACTAAATACATTCTAAAAGGACCAATAGGTGTAGACGGTTTATTTTCAGCGTTTATTAGTTCATAGCATCTTTTAAGATCTTGATTAAGATAAGGAGGTGCCGGAGAAGGTAGGTTTTCTGGTCCTAAATCTACAACTTCATAATAATTTTCTGAGTTTTCACTGTCGTAATAATAGCGATATATTAGGATACAATAATCTCTAAGATCAGCACTAATATCTAGGTTATTTTCATGTATACCGTTTAATAAAAGAAGTGATTTCAAATTAAGAATACCAATACCACGTTCTGAATATTGCAGTTCAAGTCTTGGAGCCATACGTTTTATTATAGTTTTAGTATTTCCAAGCATATCTTTGCATTCAACTTTTAAGAAAACAAGTTTGGTTACATCTCTTATAAATTCATAATTGTTCTGGCTGTTTTTTGTTAAAAGTTTGTAATCTTTATCGTCTTCGTTTTCATATTTCCATGAAACTTTTAATACATAGTCAGTGGCATAATTACCATAATAATAATCTTTTGCGTCCGGGCTAAGTGTTAATACTACCTTCTGTTTATCATTATCATTTTCCATTACAGTAGGAATATTGTTTAACCATGCTTCTTGAGTATTTTCAAATTGTCCAAGCTCCTGCATGAATTTAACACGGCCACCTTCAATTGTCGTATCTTTTAATACATAAACTGTTTTTGAACCAGTACTATGATTAAACGAATAATCTTCTGGGAAGATCTGCAGCTGAATAATTCCATCATATAAAGTACCAATGGTATAATTTAATACATAGTTTCCTGTAGTTTCATCAAGAACACATGTGTCATCAGAATGATAAGATATTGCTTCTTCGCTTTCGTTTGCGGCTGTACCATCTGAAAATTTAATAACCTTTTCTTTTACAAAAATACCGCTTATACCAGAACCTTCATCTGTAGCCTGAAATTCTACAAAGACAGAGTTTCTCAAGTGATTTGTACTGTAATCACTTTCGTTTGTCCATGTATCAGGATGATTTGTAGTTATCTGTCTTGTTTTATCAGATGAAGTGTAAACATTTGCCGAAACAAAGGTTGGAGGTTCTGTATCTTTCGTTTTGTTTACGCGGAATTTGTATTCAAACAACCCTGAACCAGTATTTTCTTCTTCATCCTTAATTGTAGTCAAATCAATTTTTATAATAATATCTTTAGTAGAAATGTTATCATCGTCATTAATAATTTTTTTTGATTTGTTGATAGGAATAAAAAGTGTTGTTTTATCTGCAGAAAAGAATGGCTCGCCATAGAATGAAGACATGTCGGAACCACCAATATCTGTAATGATAACTCCAAATTCCTCGGTTGTTAATACCGGCTTATTAAACGCAATTCTAATTGTGCTGTCCTGTTCCCAGCCTGATGCATCAAAAGATGGGAAACATTCCTCCTTCACAACCCCCGGAACCATAATACAATCCGGGACAATCATAATGTCAGAGGCTTCTTTTACAACTGTGATTTCGATTTTGTAAATGCCTTTGTCGTCGTCGCGGTCTTTGATGGTGAAATTTATGCAGTCGTCGCGGGGAGTTTCGGCGTCGTTTGTGCTTACAGCTTTGAGGCCTTTAAAGATGTAGGCGTCTTTTTTAAGATTGAACTGAACGTCTATTGAATAACCAAGTTTGCATTCCTTTTCGCCGCTTGAAAGGAAAGATCCCATTTCGGTGTCTTGCGAAATAACAAGCTTGACGACTTTGGCGTTGGCTTCTTTAATCATGTCTTCGATATCTTTCTGGATATTTCCGGCATTCATAAAATTTTTACATGATGCAAAAACAAGGATAGAAAGGGTGAGAACAAAATAGAATGCTTTTTTCATTATAACATCTCCAATTATAGTTTTTTCCAAGTATAATATAGAATAATAATGTATTTATAGCACAGAATCAGCACAAAACTTAAAAAAATTCAGCACTAAATCAGCACAAATTCAGCACAATCTGTTGAGTTTTAATTTTGTGTTAATCGTTTTACTAAAACCGGGTTTTGTGGTATACTAGTCCAATGAAAAACAAGATTTTCAGACTTTTTTTTATTGGGATGGTAATAATTATGGCATGTTCTTGTGAAAACAAAGAAAAAAAGGCAGAGCAGCTTGCTCAACAGATTGAAGAAGGACGTCAGGAATCGCTTAGAAAGTTTACTGCACTTCAAAAGCTTATTGCTCAAAAGGCTGTAAAGTTACCTGCAGAAAACAATCCGGTTGTGCTTCATAAGTTTAATGCCGATCCCGCTGTGCTTGTTTATGATGATACCGTTTATATTTATTGTACCGGCGACAGTCAGCAGGCAGAATTTTCTTTAGGTAACACAGACAACGGCTATGAAAAAATTAATACACTTAATGTGTTCAGTTCAAAAGATCTTGTAAACTGGACTGATTGCGGAATTATAAAGGTTGGCGGAACAGACGGTGCTGCAAAATGGGCACGCAATTCCTGGGCTCCTGCAATTTGTACAAAAAAGATTGACGGCAAAGATAAGTTCTTCCTTTATTTTGCAGACAGTGCTAACGGAATTGGAGTTTTGACTTCGGATAGTCCTGTTGGTCCGTTTGTGGATCCGATTGGAAAGGCTCTTGTTTCACGCGGAATGCCTGCAATTGACGGAGTTTACTGGCTCTTTGATCCTGCAGTTCTGGTTGATGATGATGGAACCGGTTACCTTTATTTTGGAGGCGGTCATCAGGCAGAATTTATTCATCCAAAGTCGGCACGCTGCGTAAGGCTTGGAGAAGATATGATTAGTCTTGCCTGCGATCCTGTAGAAATTGACGCTCCATTCCTTTTTGAAGATTCTGGAATTAATAAGATTGGAGATACATACTACTATTCATATTGTTCTAACTGGCAGAGCCGCGACGGTGTACAGGCTGACCCTATGATTCCTATTGCGGTAATTGCCTATATGACTTCTAAAAATCCGCTTGGACCTTTTGAATACCAGGGCTATACGCTTGAAAATCCTGGAACTATGTTTGGTCCATGGGGAAATAATCATCACTGGATTTTTGAATTCCGGGGCAAATGTTACATTGCATACCATGCTCAGATTGTAGAAAAGACAATTGGATTTACAAAGGGTGGCTACCGTAATCTTATGATTACAGATTTTACTGTAAATGCTGACGGAACCTGGCCAATTCAAAAGGGAACAAAAGAAGGTGTTGAACAGAGTGGAACCTTTAATCCTTATACAACTGTGCCGGCTGCTACAATGTGTTATTCACGAAATATGATTGTTTCTGCACGACAGACAATTTACCCGCTTGAAAATGGGGCTTATGTTTGCATTAAAGGGGTTGAATTTGGCTCAGGCCCTTCGACCCCTTCGACAAGCTCAGGCCCTTCGACAAGCTCAGGGACCGTGCATGTTGAAGTTGCGCCGGGACACAAGGGTGGTTCGGTGGAATTCCGTGCCGGCAGCTTTGGAAACGGCGAAGTGCTTGCTAAGGTTGAAGTTGGAGAAGAAACTAGTGCAAGTGCCGGCTTTACACTGCCTGCAGAAAAAGTTAGTGATCTTTTTATAGTGATTAGCGGGGATGTAGAATTAGTTAACTGGAAAGTAGAGTAACCTATCTTCCTGTATCCCTGATTTGTCCTTCTACGTAATCGGGGTCAAGGGTGCGTAACAGGGCGGCGGCCGGCAGATCCAGTTTTGTGTAAAGCAGGCAGGGATGACTGTCGCAGACCCAGTTTAATTTTGTTCCTGTTTCTGGATTAATTAAATCAAACTCATCCGGCTTTGCGGTAACGCTTACAAAATCCGGGGCTACAAATTCTATTTCTTCATCTGCTTTTATCATGTTCAGCGCTGTGATTGAATACATTTTCCAGTCTTCGTGTTTTTCAAAGGGAACAACGCGGCGGTCTGTGTGAATCTCTAGATCTTTTAGGCGGGCTTCGCGGGCAGCTGGATGCATTGCATTAAGCTCGTCGGTGTGGCGCCTGTAATTTGTCTGTCCAAGTTCATATATTTTTTCAAATTCTTGGTCTGTAACTTCTCTGTCAATTTCGGCGGCAAGCTGGTACTTACTGTCGCTGGCTCCAATGGTTGTCTGGTCTGCTTCGGCCTTGTTATAGTAAAAGCCTGTTGTGCTTTCGCGGTGGCTTACATTTTCCAATTCATCAATATATGGCTGGGCATCACCGGCACTGATTTTTCCTTCAAGAGCATCAAGGGCTTTTCTGTAGGCGCGGGTCACCATTGCAACGTAGTAAACACTTTTCATGCGGCCTTCAATCTTTAAAGAATCTACACCGGCAGCCTTAAAATCGGCAAGGTGTTCAATCATGCGCAAATCTTTGGAAGACAAAACTGCGGTAAAATCTTCGCCTTCAAAAATAGGAAAGGTTTCTCCGGGACGCTGTTCTTCTTCAATTGTAAGGAGTCCGCTTTGTGCAAGAGCTTTGGCCTGATCAACAGTCATTGGTCCGTCTCCGGCTACCTTAAAATTCCATCTGCAGGTATGACTGCAAAATCCGCTTTGAGCACTGCGTCCTGTAAGGTATGCACTCATAAGGCAGCGTCCTGCATAAGCAATACACATTGCTCCATGGCAAAAAGCTTCGAGCTCCATATCAGGCACGGTGTCTTTAATGCGGCGAATCTGATCCAGAGAAATCTCACGTCCTAAAACAATGCGCGAAAATCCCATGGATTTATACATTTTTACAGCTTCTGAGTTTACACACGAAGACTGTGTACTCAAATGAAGCTGCACTCCGGGAAATTCCTTTTGAAGCAGAGGAACAATTCCAATATCCTGAACAATAAACGCGTCTATAGGGTAGAGCTTAAAATAATCAAGATTCTGGCGCAGAGAGTCAATTTCGTCATCATGAAAAGAAATGTTTAATGCACAATGCAGGCGGCGGCCGGGATATTTTTGTTTAAGGGCTTGAACCTGTTTATATTCATCATCATAAAAATTGTCGGCTTTAATTCGCAAAGAAAATTTTTTTAGACCAATATAAGCGGCATCTGCACCGTAGGCGTATGCATAAGATAATTTTTCGACATTTCCGGCAGGTGAAAGAAGTTCCATCTGGTGCCCCCGTTACGCCTCAGAGTGCAGGCTGTGTTCGAGCTTAGGCTTGTTTTCAATTTCGACAGTTTCTGCGCCCGCTGTATCTTGAGTAACAATTTTGCCTACCTTATCAAGTGCCAGGTGCGATTCATGTAAATATTCGTCTGCCATCTGGAACATAAACATCATCCCAGACCATATGTCAAGCTCGCACTTGTTTCCGGTTTCGATAAGGCGTTTTGCAAATGCTTTTGCATCGTCAACAAGGATTTCTTTTTCTCCCATCTGAATAAAGGTTGGAGGAAAGTGTTCCAGCTGACTGTCTTCTGCAAGGATAGGAGAAACCGAAGAAATTTTTGTGTTTTCGGCATAAGTATAATCCGAAGCACTTTTCTTAAAAACGTCTCCGGTTAAAACTTCGTCGCTGATTTTTTTTGCCGACATGATTTTGGAGTCTGGAGCCAGATTGAGCCATGGACTGAACAGAACAACATGACTAATGCACGAGCGGTAACGGTCGCGAAGATTGTACAAAAGCGCACAGGCAATTGAAGCACCAGAACCGTCGGCTGCAATAATAATTTCGGGCAGCTTTGGGGTTGTTCCTTTTTCGGTATTAAGAGAAGCCGAAATCTGTTCTTCGGTAAAAAGTGAACGGAACACAGCCTGAATGTCTTCGATTGCAGCAGGACAAGGATAAGCCGGCGAAAGTCTGAATTCTGGAATTACAACACGGCAATAGCATTTAGAAGCAAGCGATGAACAAAAAGCTCTGTAAGTTTTTCGTGAACCGCCGGAAAAACAACCGCCGTGAATATAAATCATAATTCTGTTGGAAGAGTACATTTCTGGAGAAAGAATATCGCAGTCTACGTTGCCGTATTTATATTCAGAACGCTCAACTCCATTTGGAAGAAAAACTGTAGAAAAGGTTTCTTCCATTTTTTGTCTGAAGGAGTCTAAGTTACTTTTTGAATTATAAGTCAGAAGGCGCAGCTTACGGATTGCAGCCTTTCTGTCGTTCTGAATTTCCATATAAACGATATTATAGCAAATTAAAATGATATTTGCTATAATACGTTATCAAGTTATGTGGATTGCCACGCCCTTCGGGCTCGCAATGACGATGTAGGAGGCCTGTATGCCAATAAAGATTCAATCCGATTTACCAGCAGTAAAAATTCTCGAAAAGGAAAATATCTTTGTCATGACAGAAAAGCGTGCAGCTTCACAGGATATTCGTCCGCTCAAAATCGCGATTGTAAATCTTATGCCTACAAAAGAAGTTACAGAAACTCAGCTTCTTCGTCTTCTTGGAAATACTCCGCTTCAGATAGAAATTTATCTTGTGCGCATGGAAGATCATGTAAGCAAAAATACAGATGCAGATTATCTTGATAAATTTTATATTTCTTCTAACGAGCTTTATACAAAAAAGTTCGACGGAATGATTATCACTGGTGCTCCTGTTGAACAGCTTGCTTTTGAAGCTGTTGACTACTGGAAAGAGCTTTGTAAGATTATGGACTATGCCCGCGAAAATGTTTTTTCTACGCTGTATCTTTGCTGGGGTGCTTTTGCAGGTCTTTATCATCATTATGGGATTAAAAAATATCCTTTGGAGCGAAAGATGTCCGGCATCTTTATGAATGAACGCTGCACAGAAGGGGATCCTCTTCTTCGTGGTTTTGATGATACATTTCCAATTCCTCAGAGCCGCCATACAACTCTTCATAAAGAAGATGTTCTCAAATGCAGGGATCTTGTTATTCTTGCAGAAAGTGCCGAAGCCGGAACTACAATCATAAAATCAAAAGACAACCGCGAAATATTTATGACCGGTCATCTTGAATACGATACGATGACTCTGGCTCAGGAATATTACCGCGACACAGATAAGGGCATGAAGGTTCCGTTACCAAAAAATTATTTTCCTACAAATAATGTAAACCGAATGCCAACAAGTTACTGGCGCGCAACGGCTCACCTGTTTTATTCTAACTGGCTCAACTACTACGTTTATCAGGAGACTCCGTTTAATTTTGTTTAGGGTTAAAAATGACAAATACTGTAGCCTTACAGAAATGCGATGATTACAATTTTGATAAAGTTTACATCTGTGTTCAAAAGATGATGGAACTTGTTCCTCCTCCGGATGTAAAAGACAAAGTTGTGTTATTAAAGCCTAACATTCTCTATCCTAAAAAACCGGAGCTGGCAGTTGGAACGCATCCTGTTGTTGTTGGAGCTGTAGTAAAAGCTTTTGTAGAAAGAGGAGCTGCTCTTGTTATGGTAGGTGAGTCTCCTGCAATTGCAAATTCAACTACAGCCGCAAAGCTTACAGGCATGTATGATCAGGTAATTTACAACGGCGGAATGTGGGCAGATTTTCATAAGTACGATACTGTCCCTTGCCCGGAAGGTAAGTCTGTAAAACAGTTTGAATTTGCAACTCAATTTAAAGAAGCCGATGTTATTGTTTCTCTCAGCAAATTAAAGAGTCATCAGCTCATGTCTTATACAGGAGCAATGAAAAATCTTTTTGGTCTTATGATTGGTTTGGGAAAGGCTCAGATGCACTATCGTTTTCCAAATAAAGAAGATTTTGGAAACTTCCTTGTAGATTTGAATATTGCTGCCCAGGCCGATTACGCAATTATGGATGCCATTGTTGGAATGGATGGACCAGGCGGACCCGGATCTGGAGATCCGATTCATCTTGGCTTTCTGGCGGCTTCTGATAACATTCTTGCTCTGGATTGGGAATGTGCTTCTCTTGTTGGTTATGATCCGTTCAGAGTTGTTTATTTGCGTCAGGCTTTGGAAAGAGGCATCTGGTTAAAAAGTCCTACTCAGATTAAAACTGTTGGTGCTGCAGAGCATGAATGCCACAGCTTTAGTTTTAGGATTGTAAGGGAACCGTCGCCTACTCTTGGAAAGATGATTCCTAACTGGCTTGATTTTATAGCAAAAAAATTCTTTGTAAAGACTCCGCACTTTATTAGTTATAAGTGCCGTAATTGCGGCCGTTGCGAACAGATTTGCCCTGCACATATTATAAATATGGAAGGACGTAATGGAACAGCTCAGCTTACAGACAAATCTAAATGTTTGCACTGCTTCTGCTGTCACGAAATCTGTTCGTTTGGTGCAATTAAACTCAGACGGTTGTAACTACTTAGATATCTTTGAGCTCGTCCTGGCTGATTGTGTGGATGCCGTTGCTTTCCAAAATGTTTTCTGTTTTTGGAATATCGGTGCAGCGGATAATCATGCAGGCAGAGTTGGTCTTACGGCCTGTAAAGCCATACATATATTCTACGTTGCGTCCGTTTTCTGCAAGCAGCTTAAGGATTTTGTTCAAGCTTCCAGCTTCGTCCGGGATTTCTATAGCAATTACACCAGTAATTTTTACAATGTAATCGTTGTTCTTAAGAATCTCTTCGGCGGCTGCGCAGTCATCTGTGATGATTCGGGCAATTCCAAAGTCGCTTGTATCTGCAAGGCTAAGGGCGCGCATGTTTACGTTATTCTTAGCTAACACATCTGTAAGCTGTGAAAGCGATTCCGGTTTATTTTCCAAAAAAATAGATATTTGATTTACTGTCATAATAATTCTCCTTTTAATTAGTCATGCAGCTTGCGTGTATCAATTACGCGTTTAGCTTTACCTTCTGAACGTGCAATAGTCTTTGGGGCAACCAGTTTAACTTTAGCTTTAATCTGAAGAACAGACAAGAGTGCAGCCTCAAGGGCTTTTTCCTGTTTACTGATTTCTGATACAACATCGCTGAACTTTTCTGGAATCATTTCTACAAGGATTTCGAAAGTATCTGTGTTGTTTTCGCGGCCAACATGGATTTCGTAATTTGCAGGGTAACCGTTTTGCATGAGTACTCCTTCTATCTGGCTCGGGAATACGTTAACACCACGGATGATGAGCATATCGTCTGTACGACCCATTGGTTTACTCATGCGGACAAAGGTACGTCCACAGCTGCATGGAGCACGGTTCAAAACACCAATATCCTTAGTGCGGAATCTCATAAGAGGGAAGGCTTTCTTTGTAATTGCGGTGAATACAAGTTCGCCCTTTTCTCCGTCAGGGAGGCGCTTGCCTGTTTCGGGATCAATTGTTTCTATAATGAAGTGGTCTTCGTTTACGTGCATGCCTTTCTGTTCCTGGCATTCGTAAGCAACACCTGGACCCATAACTTCTGTAAGTCCGTAGATATCGTAAGCTTTAATTCCAAGAGATTTTTCAATATCGCGGCGCATTTCTTCGGTCCATGGTTCAGCTCCGAAAATACCTGCTTTAAGGTGAATGTCTGCTGGTGAGAGTCCCATATCTTTGAGGGTTTCACCAAGGTATGCAGCGTAAGATGGTGTACAGCAAAGAACTGTAGATTTAAGATCCTGCATGAATGTAATCTGGCGCTGTGTGTTTCCGCTGGAAATTGGAATTACTTCACATCCAAGCTTTGTAGCCCCTCCGTGAAGACCAAAGCCTCCGGTAAAAAGTCCGTAGCCGTAAGCACCCTGAACAATGTCGTTTTCGTCTGCGCCAATTGCTACAAGCTGGCGGGCAGTACAGTCATCCCAGATGTCCAGGTCTTCTTTTGTGTAGCCTACAACAATCTGTTTTCCTGTTGTTCCGGAAGAGGCGTGGATACGGACAACCTTGCTCATAGGAACAGCGAAAAGTCCATATGGATATGTCTGGCGTAAGTCATCCTTACAGGTGAATGGAATTTTATCAAGGTCTTCCAAGCCCTTGATGTCATCCGGTGTAACGCCTGCTTCCTGACAGCGCTTTCTGTAGTATTCAACATTTTCATATACATGGCGGAAATTTTCTGCCAGTCTTTTGCCCTGAAGCTTTTTCAATTCTTCCAGTGGCATGCATTCGTATTCTTTCTGATAGTATTTTAAATTCATAGATTACTCCTAAGAGGTGGTTTTATTTAATTTGCAATTTGATTTGGTTACCGTGCACGGCAGCTGGTGCGCATTGCACAAAAAAATAAGATGTGTTCGCCCTTAGGCGAAAAAGAAAAAGGAGAAGCAAAAGGAATGTCTGTTAAAAAATCCTAAAGTTCTTAACATATACTTAATATTACTTTATAAAGAAACCTTTGTAAATAGGAATTTTAAAAATAACGGAAGATTTAAAAGTTTGAAAATGTAAACTTATAAATGCGTATAAGGTTTACATTTGTCGCACAAACTGATATATTTTTGTACATGAAAAAACATGCTTTATTTACTTCGTTTATTGCGCTTTTTACGGCAATTATCTGTATAGGTTGTTTTATAAAAATTCCTCTTGGTGTTGTGCCTGTTGTACTGCAGAATGTTTTGTGCATTTTGTGTGCAGTCCTGCTCGGAGGTTTTATAGGAGCAGCTCCTACGGCTTTGTTTCTGCTTGCGGGGCTTGTAGGGCTTCCTGTTTATTCCGGCGGAACAGGGGGCATTGCAGTATGGCTTGGTCCTACAGGTGGTTTTTTGCCGGGCTATCTGCTTGGGGCTTTAGTTGCAGGTCTTATTGCAGGAAAGCCTCGCGTTGAAGAAAAAAAACTTTCGTGGAAGCTTGTTCTCAAAATTTCGCTTGCAATTACTGCCGGAATGATTGTGATTTATATTCCTGGTGTGATTCGTTTTGCAGCTTGGGCTACGGGGGCTGGCAAGGTTCCTGTAGAAAAAACAAGTGCTGCTTATGCTGTTGGAGCCTGTCTGCTTCCGTTTATTCCGGGTGACGTTTTGAAAATTATTGTAGCTGTTCCTGTTGCCCTTAAACTGCGTCCTGTTGCAGCTCAATATTTATACAGCGATGTGAGTGAATAATGCCAGACATTGCGCTTGCCCTTTTAAACATTTCCAAATCCTTTCTCATTCCTTCAGGTAAAAAAATTGCGCTTGATGATGTAAGCCTTACCATAAACAAGGGCGATTGTTGTATTATTGCCGGAGAAAACGGTTCGGGAAAAAGCGTGCTCATGTCTATTGCAGCAGGACTTATGAATTGCGACAGCGGAAGGGTTGAATGCTCGTCGCGGCCGGGACTTGTTTTTCAGGAAGCAGAAACTCAGATTCTTGGAGAAACCCCTGCCGAAGATGTTGCTTTTGGTCCCAAAAATCTTGGCTGGAAAAAAGACGAAATTGCAGCTGCAGTTAAACAGGCGCTGGAAGTGACTGGCCTTTCAGAAAAGTCCGATTTTCCTGCGCGGTTTTTGTCCGGCGGCGAAAAGAGGCGGCTTGCTGTTGCATGCATGCTTGCCATGAAGCTGCCTGTCATCATTCTGGATGAGCCTTATGCAAATCTTGATTACAGCGGAGTAAAACAGGTTAATGCTCTTGTAAAAAAACTTAAGGACGAAGGTAAAACTGTAATCATCCTTACGCACGAGCTGGAAAAATGTCTGGCACTTGCAGATCATTTTGTTGTGTTGTTCCGGGGTAAAAAAGTTTTTGATGGAAGCGCGGAAGACGGGCTTAAGCAGAATCTTGAAGAATGGAATATCCGGAATCCGCTTGTTTCTTATAAGAGCGTAGGGGAGTTAGTGTGGTAAAACAGGATTCATTTATTCACCGCTGTCCCGCCTGGATTAAGATTCTTTTAGTGCCGGTAATAAGCATTGTTTTCTTTTATGTGCCTGCTGTAGTTTCTGCCGTGATGATTGGTGTGTTTTTTGTTATACAGCTTGTACTTGGGTTTAAATTGCGGGAGATTTTTGGCGCCATTCAATTTGTTTTGTATTATGCAGTCATCCTGATTATATTCCGCGGGATGGATGTTGTACCGATGCTGCTCAGACTTATCTGTATGCTTGAACTTGCGGTGCTTGTTTTTAAAACTTCAACGAGCCTTGAGCTTCGTTATGGTTTTGAAACAATTGAGCTGGCTGTTCGCAAAGTATTTCATCTTAAAAGACGGACACCTGTTGCCAATGCTCTTGCGCTTTTTGTAAGCTTTATTCCCCTTGTTTCACAAAACTGGAAGCAGTCAAAACGAGCGTGGAAAGCCCGCGGAGGAAAAAATTCTATAAAAATGTACGTGGTTCTTTTACCGGTATTTTTTTCGGTAGGAATGAAGCAGGCTTATCTTACAGCGCGTGCAGTTTCTATCCGTGCAGCGTAACTTCACCGGAACTCAATATTTTTCTGGTGCCTTCTTTGAGCTCTACAACAAGTCCCGCATTTTCATCAACATCAATTGCTTTGGCCTGGTACGCAGATTTGTCATCACCAATCAAAGGATAAACGGTGAGTGTTTTGTCTTTAAGGAACATCATGCTTTTGTATTCTGCAATTACTTCTGGTAAAGGTTCGTTCAAAATATTAAAAACCTGTCCTGCAATTTCTGCAATAAATCTTGCGCGGGAAGGTGCTCTGTTTTCCGGGGCATCCTGAGCGTCATCAATTCTTGGTGCACAGGTCAAAAATCCTGCGATATTTTTTGCGGCAGATTTTTTAATTTTATCGCTTGGGCTGATGTTCACGCCAATTCCAATAACTGCCGATTCAATCTGGCCGGTTTCAAAATTTGTAATTCCTTCTGTCAGGATGCCTGCAGCCTTTTTGAGCACTCCGTCATTCTGAACATAAATATCATTTATCCATTTAATAGCAGGCTGCACACCGTAAAGATTTTTGATAGCTCTGCAAACAGCAACGGCTGCCGATGCAGTAATTACTGCAGGTTGAGTAATTCCGCCTTGTGGTGTGATTATAAGCGAAAGATAAACGCCAGTCCCAGCCGGAGACTCAAAGCTGCGACCAATGCGCCCGCGGCCTGCAGTTTGACTTTCTGCAACAATAATTGCCTGATGATATTTAGAAGCATCCTGAGCTGCGAGTTTTTTTGCGTATGTGTTGGTGGAATCTATTGTCTGGAAATATTCTATGTGGCTGTGGGTGAATTCGGGAAAGGCCTGTGCCATCGTATATTCAAGTACCTGCTGCGAAAGCACATCGTTTGACTGTTCGGCAGAAAGTGTGTACCCGTTGTTGTTGGAACCTTCGATGGCAAAACCTTCTTCGCGGATTGCTTTTACTGCCTTCCAGATTGCAGCACGACTAACCCCACATTCCTGCGCCAGCTTTTCGCCGGAGATATAAGAGCCGCCATTTTCTGTAAGGATTTGAAAAACCTTTTGCTTTGTGGTCATGTTATATAGATACTATAAAATGATTAATACTTCAATATCATTGACAAAATGACAAAACCTCTTAATAATGTCATTTATGAAACCTTATATTCACAAAGTAAATTATTACGAAACAGACAAAATGGGAATAACCCATCACTCAAATTATGTGCGATTTATGGAAGAAGCTCGTGTTGATTTTCTTGACCAGTTGGGCTGGAGCTTTGATAAGCTTGAAGCAAAAGGGGTTGTTTCGCCTGTTCTTTCGCTGGACTGCACTTTTAAAAAATCAACAAAGTTTGCAGATGTAATTGAATGCATGGTAAAGGTAGAAAAACTTTCTGCCCTCAAACTTACTCTTGCTTATGAGTTTACTTGCGGCGGAGATGTAGTTTTTACCGGCACCAGCACCCACTGCTTCTTAGACCTTCAGGGCAAGCCTGTTTTTACCGAAAAAGTTTATCCCGATTTTTATGCTGATTTGAAAAAGTGTCTTGAAGCATAGACTTTTGTTACAAAATTCAAAGTTGATTGTTAAATAATTATAAAGAAGCTCAGAGAGGAATAAATAATGAAAAAAACAATCACTTTAATTTTTGTTTTGATTTGTGCGCTTATTTTATTTGCAAGCTGCAATGTAACCCCGGCAAGTTTTTATATTAAGATGGGAGACATGACTTATGGCAGGGGCGAAGATAAGGTTAATGTCGAAGCTACCTGTGATATCAGCAGTGTAAATGTTCGTGGTCTTAAATGCTGGTGGACCTTTGATGGCACAGAACCAACCAAGGATTCTCCTAATACAAATGTCAAAGAAGGTGTTGATGATTATGACTACGATTTTGATATGGTAATCCCGTCTGATTTTTATGAAGGAAAGATAAGGCTTCTTTGCGAAATTGAATATTCAGAACACGGAAGAAGAAAGACGGCCCAAAAAACATCTGTAAAAGAGTTTTCTACAAAGTATCATTCTATTAGCTGGCCGGCAGGGATTCCCCCATTGTATAAAGGTAAGGGTTATCAGCAGGAGTATTATACAAAAACAATTCCTGATACTGATATTATAACCTATGATATAAAAGAAGACGGTATTTTGAAGATTGAATTCCTTCAGGGGTCGGGATATTTTAGAGTTGATAATGAAGATATAGACGTAAATAGGAAATCATTCTCAAAAGAAGTGAAAGAAGGCCATTATGTAAATGTCAGATACCATAGTGATGTTGTGGCTACTACTTCCGCTGCGTCTGGTACAAAATCTGCTGAGTATTTGATTGTTCTTGAATAGATAGTGGATGCCGAAACAAGTTCGGCATGACGTTCTATCCTCTACCAAGCATGAACGCTTTCTTATTCATCTCGAGGAATTGTGGCTTAACAAGCTTTTCAATTGCTGCGAGCCAGGCTTCCTCGGGAAAATCCATGTAGCGTGACAGGCGGCCCATCAAAACAATATTTACAGCTTTTGCAGTTCCGGCTTGTTCTGCAAGGGTCAGGCAGTCTACAGCGTCAACTTTGAGTCCTGCTTTTGCCATTGTTCCTTCAAGATCAGCCGGATATTCAGCAGCACCGGTGATTACAGGCATAGGGTCAATCTTCTGTGTGTTTACAACAATCTGACCGCCTGCTTTAAGATATTCTGTGTAGCGGGCTGCTTCCAGCAATTCAAACGAAACTATAAAATCAGCTTCTCCCTTGTCTACAATAGGGGAGTAAACCTTATCACCATAGCGGACGTAGGTTACAACAGAACCACCACGCTGGCTCATTCCGTGAACTTCGCTAACCTTTACATCATAACCTGCATCAAGCAGAACCTGTCCCAAAGTTTTAGACGCAAGCAAAGCTCCCTGGCCGCCAACGCCGACAATCATTATATTC
>JAILBH010000203.1 GCA_024681195.1 Treponema sp. | reverse complement strand
TTTTTTCAGCATTTGCGTTATGACTTCGATTATATAGTGCCCAAATAATACCTCATAGCGTTTGTCGTAAAGAACTGCGAAATGTTTTTGCATTTCATCATCGCTAAATTGGAATTTCTTTTGCTTGTTGGCTAATGCTAAATAAAATACAATGGAGAAGACTTCTCTGTAATTTCGATTATTCCATGAATATTGTAGTAATTCGATGTGATCTAGTAACTCCTTCATTTTATTTAGGAATAGATGTTTCTCTTTAAAATCAAATGCAAGGCCGTTTATGAATAAACTTTCAAAGCCTGAAAGAAGGTTTATGGGGTTGTTTCTTTTTGTGCTGTTAGACACCCAATGATTTATAATTGTCCATGAATCATTATGGATGTTGTTTGCATTTGCGTGTTTGATGTATCCTTGACTAAAAGCCTCGTTTTGATTCGATGAATGAAAAGATATAAAGGGAAGATAATCCTTTAAAATTTTTTGATCCTTTGCGACGCTCCATCCAAATAGATAAATGAAAGATAGTGAGCTGTGTAAACGTGATTTGCGAACGAATGTTTGAAATACGTCATTGTGCTTTATTGTAAATTCTATGAATATATTTGTGTAATCGGGGATGTCTTCAAATGAAAATTGCTGTTTTTGGTTGAATTTGCAATCCAAATTGTCTATTAGAGACATCAGTAATCTGAACAGTGGGTATAAATTTTGTTCTTGCATTAAATGAGGTATTATTTCTGCGGAGTGGTTCCTTAAAGTAAAAAGAACTAGTTCCGTTTTGAACGACCATTCGTTTTTTGTTATGTACTGGATGAGGAAATCTTTGTCAATATCCCATAATAAACGGCAAAAAAAATTGCCAACGCCGTTCATTGAGTCGATAAAAGTTCGGTTTCCATAGTATGGTTCAAGATGGATTATTATGCTGATGAAATCTTTTTGTGCGATAGAATCTTTTAAATATGATGATGTTCGTCTATCGCTGTAGCAGGCATCCTCGGGAACAGTGATGTCGAAGGACATCTTGATGAAGGTTGATTTAATTTTTTCTTGAAAAGAGTGCTCGATTTTAGATAAATTTAGGAAGGAAAATGAGTCGCTTGCGCTTTCACTTACTGATGCCGCCATTAAAAGTTGCTTTACATCTTCATGCTCTAAAGAGTTGTCAAATAATTCTATGGAGTATTTTTTTATTTTTTCTTTCCGAAATTCCTTTTCTGCTTGGATGCTTTCTAGAAATGAATGTACTGTTTGGCGTATCTTATGATATGTCGAATCTGAAAATGATGTTGCCATCATTGATTGAATAAATTTGACTGTATTTTGAAAATTGTCTAGCATTATATTTTGCCCAGCATTTTAGGATAATCAACTACGCAACATTCATCATTGTCAAGCTGTTTCCACAACTCCTCAAAATTGTTGAGGATTTTTCTTGGATTTGTGACTTTTTGAATAATGTGGTGGTGCATACCAATTTGATTCACGGATGTTCCAAGAGAATATACTTCAGGTAGTTTTGTTGTATCTGAAGGAACGAAAATCAAAAATCTATCATGAAATTTCCACCCGAAGTAATCGTGTTGTGCTAGAAATTTAAGATTGATTTTTTTGTTGTTTGATTTTTTGAAAATAGATTGGTTGTTATGACGAAAGATTTCAAATCCGCGGTTAGATGATGAATTTGATGGGGCATTGTTTGCGTTATTCGCTTTTGAAACGCTTGAAATGCATCTAAATTTTATTCCTGTGGGTTCGTAATATAAAGTATCCATAATGTCGTAGGCGCTCAAATAAGGATCCCAGAGGCAAATTTCTTTTATATGAGAATGTTGTTTGATCTTTGTCCGTATAAAGTTTAGTGCATTTTCTTTTTGATTATACTTGAAGACATGGTAATCGTCACTGTGCATTAATATTTCATTGTTTTGACTTCTAGAGATTATTTGACTTTGATAATCTTTGCCATGTGATTCATCTCCAATTATCGAAATAAATGAATCATGAGTTTGTATTTTTATTTCGGAGCCGTCTCTTTGCGGAATTGTTCTCGGTTCGT
>JAILBH010000193.1 GCA_024681195.1 Treponema sp. | reverse complement strand
CCAGTGATTTAGGCAGGCAGCTGGAAGAGTCAAAACTTGCAGGTCGTTTCTACCGCGCCGAATGGGCCTTCCGCATGTTCTTAGAAGGCACCATCTTCACCGGTTCCATAGACTTGATTTTTGAAAACCCGGACGGCACCTACACAATTGTCGACTACAAATCCGATAAAGAAATTGACGCCGAAAAATACCGTGGTCAGCAGGAATGCTACCGCCAGGCCGCTTCCCGCATGCTCAAAACGCCGGCAGAAAAAATTGACTGCTGGTTGTATTTTTTGAGACACAAAGAAGCAGTAAAACTCTAAAAATTCACTTTTTTTATAAATTTTCATTTTTTTAATAAATTTTCTTTTTTTTCTCAAAATTTTTGTAAGAAGTCCATTTTTTTTGACATATATATAGTGTGGAAATTTTATTTCCTCTAATTATCACTATATCAAAATCTTTGTACCTTCCGGGCGCAAAGTGGGAGAAATTATGTCAAATATTTATCACACTAAATCGGTAGAGGAACTGACCTTTACTGATGACGGTATGTTTCAAGCCGTTATGCACGAGCCAGAAATATGTACCGAAGTTGTAGAACGATTACTTCACATAAAAGTAAATCACATTGATTATCCAGAGCTTGAAAAATCGATTGCCCCATACTATTCAAGCAAAGGAATCAGACTGGATGTCTATATCAAAGACTCTGACAAAGTTATTGATGTTGAAATTCAAAATTACATGATGGCGGCACCTGGCAAAAGAACCAGATACTATCAAAGTATGGTTGATATTGATAGTCTTATGAAAGGTCAAGATTATTCTGAACTGAAGGAAAGCTATATTCTCTTTATTTGTAAGGAAGATCCATTTAAAGATTCTAATGACAAGTATTATGGTCTTCCTTGCTACACATTCCAGAATATTTGTAAGGAAAACAACGCTGTAAAATTAGATGACAAAACAAAAAAGGTGCTTTATAATGCAAGTGCATACGAGCAGGAGAAAGATAAAAAGATTCGTAACTTTCTCCATTATGTATACACAAATCAAACCGGGGAAGATGATTTTTCTAATCGTCTTGCAGCAACAGTAAAAAAGCTTATCGAAAATGATAAGTTCAGGAATGATTATTTAGCTATGAATTTACATGACAGAGATATAACAAGAATGGCAAAAGAAGCAGGAGCTCAGGAAAAAGCTATAGAAGCCGCCAGAAACCTTTATGCAAACAAGGTTCCCAAAGAAATAATCGCCAAATCTCTTAACATATCTATGGACAAACTGGAAGAGATTCTTAAGAAAGAAGCATAGCATCAAAAAAAGCCTGTTCTTTCTGAACAGGCTTTTTTAATATAAGTTTGTCATTGTCGGGTCAAGCCCGACAATCTTTTTTTTAGTGATGCATAACAGGACCGACAATACAGTCGCCATTTGCAAAATGGGCAATTACACAATAGTAACTATTGGCTTCCACAATGTTATTACCACCACTAAAATATTCTTCTGGGACTTTATACACCTTTGGCACTTTTGGAGTTACTTCAAACACGTTTTCAATCCTTCTTCTACACATCATTTTCCATTGACTTGCATTCCATTCCTTGCATTCTTCCATTGTATCTTTTACTGAGCATACTGTTACAAGAACTTTGGAATCACCAGAGCAAATTACAACAGAATCTTCCGATGAACCATTTTGATTCACATAATTATAGTCTCCTGCTGTATCAGTAATTGTTCCAGCATAGTAAACGGCATCTGTGTTCCTATAAATTACTCTATAGAATTTTCCAGACTCAACCGCTACAGAAATAGTATGATCTGTAGCATTAGTTGCAATTTCCTTAGCTACCCAAAGAGGATATTTGGAATCTGACATACCATCAAATTGGAAAACCTGAAAATCACTAGTTTCATCAGATGAAAGATATGAAGGATATGTTAATGTTGCCTTGCTACTGCTATAAGTTGGACACTCGGTTAAAATTGCATTTGATTTTCCCCAATTTTTTGTATTACATATTAATGTACCTTCTGTAACATTTCCTTTATTGTCTTCTAATCGGTAGGATATTTCATTTTCACCCCACTTAAATAAATATATTGGCATTTGCCCTTCAAAAGAATTGTTGCCGGCATCTGTCATCTCATAAACTGTACTTCCACCATTCAACCACATTTTTCCAGACTTTGGTCCCGAACCATAATCAGAAAATGAGAAAACAACATATTGTCTAGATTGATACCAAAGTTGATTATTATAACTAAATGGACCATATTTATCCTTATCAAGTTTAAAAGTTTTTACTGATAAATCGGCAGGTTCCATATCATCAAACTCAGTTTGTTGAGCTTTTTTCAAAACTACATACGTATAAACGTTTGTAGTTCTTTTAACATAAACATACCCTTTCATTGCCGAAACGGTAATTGACTGAGACTTTCCAGTATACGGATTAGAAAAGAATTTTTTTGTTTCGATTGGAGGTAATTTATAACAAACATATTCACCTTCAGCAAATGTGTCTTTTTGCTCAAATTTATAATCCTTTTTTTGTGTATCATTTATAATTGTCATGCTATCATAGGAATCCCACACATCTGCTGCAAATTTAATAATTACATCCACATATCCTTTTTTCTCTGATTTTACAATTTCATAGTCTTTAATCTCTGGTATTGGTAAATTAGGCACAGACTCCTGCCCATATTCAAACGGGCCTATTAACTCTCCAAGCAAACCATAATAAATATAGTCTTTTGACGCATTTGCTTCGTTATCTACATCGCTATATGGTTTATTCTTTTCCAGAATAGCAGGCCAATTGTCGTATCCAGTATGATTAGGATCTAAACGAGCAAGATAAACCTTACAATTAGAAAATTTATTCAGATAAACATAATCTGCACCGAATATAATTTTAGAAGAACCATCAGGATACTGGCAGATACCTATACATTCAAAAGAATTATCATCAGTCTGTCTAACATGATTTGAGTCAATCTCAGTTGCCAAAGGAGGTATAGAAGGATAGTTAAAAGTTTTTCTTCCTAAAGGAATGTCATCATATAAAGGTATTACTGTAAAGGATTTTCCAGTTACTGAATCTATATCAAGAACGACAGACCTTTGCTTTGTTTCTGAATTATAATCTGTAAATGGCTCTCTTCGTTTAGTTCCAAACCTATCAATATATTCACAAACAAATTTTACATCCTTCAAAAGGATTTTTTTTTCATTATAATTCCTTGATTCTATTTCAAAATATGATTGCTTATCTTCATTATCATTAACATCATCCTTTATTACAATTGTCTTTATATCTGAATTATATTTTGAAAAATCATAATTGCCTGAAGAACCGTCGGCAGCTTTTGAGAAAACTGTATTTGTTACATTGATTCCATGCTGATAAAAGGTATCTTTTTTAGGGGTATATTCATGAAAGTTCTTAGTATCTCCATATTCCATACATAAAACAGCAAAAGACTTTGTTTCAGAAGGATTACCACAGGCATCTTTTATGGTTACAGATAAATCAAAATAGCCTCCTCCTGCAGTTTCAGCTAAAGTTCCCTGTATTCTATATTTAAATAGAAAAGATGTATAACCGTTTTCGCTTATATATTCAACATTATTACTATCTAAGTCATAAGAAGTAGTCACTATATCATAATTACTATAGTAAGCAGTATTTGTAGCAAATTGTCCCCGGTATTTTTCACTAACTTCAATACTTCTGACTCCAGAATCTTTATCGTAATACTTTCCATAAATAAACATAGTAGCAGGGGTCATATTCTGAATACATTGAGCTATTGTCAAATCTGGAGACAATTTATTTAACAGCAACTTTTTACTATCATCTAACTCAGATGCGGTTGCAAGAGTAATTTCATGCCCTGACACAAAAAAGTCTCTTTCATCTGGCGGAGTTTCTTCTGACTCTACGCCAAATCGAACTGTAAAGGTTGAGTTTGAATCCTGGCGGAGTGGAAATTCCTGTTCCCCATTTTTTACAATAATTCTGTCAGACAAAGAAATGGTGATGTCTACAAAAGATGCTTTCAATTCATCTGCAATATAGTTCTTAAGCCTTGCTGCGTTTGGAACAATCTTTAAAACAGTTTTATCTTCATTCAATTCAGGCGGGAAGAAATAAACCTTCATATCACCAGGTTTGTCAAAAGTCAGAAGAATATTATCATAATTAATAAGGCTGTCGTCTGCGCCTGTTTCTGCATCCTCTATAGGAATATTAAAATTGATAACAACCGGTGTATTTGCAAACTGGGCATTTTTTGTATTTGGTGTATAGCCTGTTACATAAGGCAGAGGAAGACATTTTGGTTTGATTAAAATATCGCCTGCAGGTTTTAAAAGCTTTACGGTAATAACATAAATACCTTTTGACTTGTCGCTCTTTTTTTCATTCAATGTAAACTGAACATAGTCCTGGCGGCTTTCGGCAGCATCTGCAGTAGAAACGGCTTCCAGAGTATCAAAATACCAGTCGTCTTTGTTCAGGGTAAACTGAATGTCTACTGTGTAACCGACCTTACACTCTACTTCGCCTTCTGAAAGGAAAGATCCCATTCCAGAATCTGACTTTAAATACAATTTGTACGACTGCGCATTTGCATAGGCAATAGAATCTTCAATCTGCTTCTTTGTCTCGCCGCCATTTAAGAAATTGTTACAACCCGCAAGCATTACTGTGCAAAGAAACACACTGGCAAGCGTTGTAAAAAGAAATTTAAAATGTTTTGATTTGTAAAAAAGAATGCTGTTCATACTTCTGCTCCGCATTTTATTTTGAAATATGAAAACTATTCTATCACAAACTATATGAGAATGTCATTATCCTTAGGGGAATTCCCCTGTTTTTTTTAAAATTCTCAAAAATTTTCTCAAAATTTTGTAATAACTCAACTTTTTTTTTGAATACTAATATAGGCAAAAAAAAATTAAGCGAGGAAAAATTATGAAAGAAAACAGAGAAATTAAATCAAGTGTCTTTACCGATTTATTCGGTGACGACGAACTGGTTGGTAAGAAAAATTTTCTTGCCCTTTATAATGCTCTTCATGGAACTAATCTAAAGATTGAAGAAACCAACATGGAACGAAAACTTATTCCACAAAGCCTTATCAAAAGTTTTAACACCGATGTAACCATGGAAATAAACGGCAGGCTGATAGTTTTCGTGGAACATCAGAGCACCATTAATCAAAATATGCCATTGAGGTTTCTTGAATATTATGTGCATATTCTTTATGGCATAGTTCCTTCCAAGGCAAGATACAGAAAGAGTCTTTATCAGATTCCTACGCCGGAGTTTTATGTTCTTTACAATGGCACAGAACCTATGTCAGAAGAAGTTGAACTTAAGCTTTCAGATGCATTTTTAGTTCCTCAAGACAAAGTACAGTGTGAACTCAAAGTGAAGGTTATAAACATAGGAGGGAAAACGGGATTAAAGTTGCCGATTGTCCAAAACTGTGATATTCTTAAACAGTACTGCCAGTTCATGGAAATGATATTAACAAAAGAATCTCAGCTAAAACCAGACAGTACAAAAGAAGATGCCATTGCAATCCTTGAAAATGTTATCAGAGGATGCATTAAGGAAGGAATCCTTTCAGATTATTTGACCCGAAAAGGTACGGAGGTTATTAACATGTTTATAGACGAATATGACTACGATACCGATATAGCTGTTCAAAGAGAAGAGGCAATGGAAGAAGGTATTGAAAAGGGTCTCGAACAAGGCGCCCATCAACAAGCCATCGAAGCCGCCATAAATCTCATCAAAATGAAAATTTTAACTCCGGAACAAATTGCGCAGGCTCAAGGTCTTCCACTGGAAAAAGTCCTTGAACTCCAGGAACAACTTAAAGAAAAAAGATAACACCATGTCATTGTCGGGCTTGACCCGACAATCTTTTTTTTAGCGATGCATAACAGGGCTTGCAACGCAATCGCCATTTGCAAAGTGGGCTACTACGCAGTAGTATCTTCCTGTAGAATTATCACTTTTAAGCCAGTTATTTGTAAATACGGTAGGAGTATTTTCTGAGACCGTAATTATTTTTTCATTTTTTTCACTTTTATATGTCTCTATATCACCCATCATATCCCATTTATCTTCATTCCAGGTCTGGCAGACATCCTTGTAAATAGTATTATCTTTAATACTATAAATACGGACAAGCACCTTAGGGTCGCTTGAACAGATTACAACCGAATCTTTTTTTGTGCCGTTTGGAACCACATAATTATATGTACCAGTTGCAGTAAAAGATCCATTATAGTAAATGTGGTTATAATATTCATTCTGACCAGTATAAATAACATTCACAAAAGTGTAGCCGGAAACATTAACTGATATGCCCTTAGCAGGTACTGGATTATCTTTATTATAAGTTTTTATTGGTTCACTAGTCCATTCAGAACCGTTATATCCAAACACCTTGAGTTCACTCTTACAATCGATTTCGTCAATTCTGTCACCATCTGTATAACCGTTATT
>JAILBH010000155.1 GCA_024681195.1 Treponema sp. | reverse complement strand
AAATTTAGTACACTTATCCCGATTTGTACTAAAGATTATCTACTTTTTCAGGCTGTTTTTGATTAATGTTTCGAGCTGACCATCAAATAAAACTCTGATTCGTTCAAGAGAATACTTTAACTGGTCTTTTGTAGCAAAGCGGTTGTCCTTTATCCAGTTTACAAGAATTCCAAATACCGCTTCTCCATAAAAAGTACAAATGATTTCCAGATCAAGTGCAGAAATTGACTCAATGTCATATTCTTTTGATATAGACATAATAATAAACTGCTTTACTTTTTCTGTAACAAAGGCAGACAGACGGTCACGACCAATACTTTTATAAAGATTTACCCAGACTTTTCTATAACTTACTGCAAGTTCAATAAAATCAAAGAAAACAGCTTCCGGATCTGTACCGGAATTCTTCATCAATTCATCAATCTTGCTGTCTACAAAAGAAACATAAACATCATACAAATCGTGAAAGTGATAATAAAAAGTGTTACGGGTTATCTCGCATTCGTCAACAATGGTCTTAACTGTAATCTTATCAATAGGACGTTTCTCGGCCATTTTTAATGCGCATTCATAAATTCTGTTTTTGGTATATTGCAATGCCATTTATAAAACCCCTGTAAACCTGGCTGAAGTATACAAAATGACAGCCGTTAAAGCAATAATTATTTTTTCATTTGTTTTTTACCCTTTCCCGTGTTATCTTTATATGAGGAGAGAAAAATTACAACAAGGGCAGAATTATGCCCGCAAGGAGAACTTTATGGAAAAATCAATAAATGCTGTAGGCTTCACACTGGAACAGAAACAATCAGATATGATAGAAAACAAACTCAAAAGAATTGCATATGCAGATGACCTCATTGTAAATCTTACAATGCGCATCAAGCACGACAAAGCATATTCTGTTGAAACCACCGTAAACTTCCGCTGGGGCTCACAGGCCCACGTTTCTAACGAAGACTTCGACTTTGGCGCCGCATTAAACAAAAACATGGACATGCTCGACCAGAAGATAAACAAAGAAAAGGAAAAGAAACAGGAAAAATAGGTTAAATAATATAACGGAATCGTCTTCTCAAGATTGATACATTAAGAAAACTGGCGCGAGGGCGAAGACGGGTTTCAAAAACACTCTGAAGTGCGGCCGCAAGGCGGCCAAGTATATAATTACAAGGCACTTCAGCGTGTAGCGGGCGAGCCCGCGGTTTTGCAAACCCGTCTTCAACCGGAAGCCAGTTTTCCTTATGTATAGACCTTGAACATAATTTCTTTATTTTTTTATTTCTTCCTGTCTCTCTTGCTTTTTTCCTGTTTTTTGTATAGTTTAACTGTATGGCGGAGAAAAAATTCACAGTTTTGGATTTGCTCGACCTGGAACTTTCGGGTCACGACACCCTGCAGTTAAAATGCATCGCAGGACGGCGCGGACTTCCACGTGCAATTACAAATCCCGAAATAAACCGCCCGGGACTTGCACTGTCGGGTTTTTTTGAAAATTTTGCCGGCGACCGTGTTCAGCTTTTTGGTCGCGGAGAAACCGCCTATCTTTATAAACTTCACAAAGAAAAAAATACCGAAACATTAAAAAGATTCTTTAGCCCTGGAATCCCTTGCTGTGTTTTTACCTATAACAGCGAGCCTACCGAAGAATTCCGCGAGCTTGCCGAAGAATACTGCTGCCCGGTTTTGCAGACAGATTTAGCTTCTACAGAATTTACTACCCGCCTTACCCGAGTTTTTTCTAATATCTTTGCACCTCACAAAACCTTTCACGGAGTTCTGGTAGAAGTTTATGGTATTGGAATTCTTCTTTCGGGTCATTCTGGAGTTGGAAAAAGCGAAACTGCTCTTGAGCTTATTGAACGTGGCCACCGCCTTGTTGCCGACGATATTATCGAAATCCGCTGTGTAAACGGCAACACCATTCTTGGACGTGGTGCAAACACAACAATAAGCCACCATATGGAAATCCGTGGTCTTGGAATTATAAATATTTCTCAGCTTTATGGAGTTGGTGCCATCCGTAACCAGAAGGAAGTCCAGCTCATTGTTCAGCTTGAAGACTGGGATTCCAATAAAGCCTACGACCGTCTTGGAACAGATCAAACCTATCAGGAGCTTTTAGGTGTAAAAGTGCCTGTAATTGAAATTCCTGTAAGACCTGGACGAAACCTTCCTATCATCATAGAAGCCGCAGCTATGAATGAACGCCTTAAGGATATGGGTTATAATGCGGCAAAAGACTTTAATCAGAATGTATTAAAATGGATTGAGACCGGTGATGCAAGAACTGCATACTATGGACATGATAATTCATACTAAAAATATAAAGACAGTTAACTGTCAAGGAATGTTTTATGATTGAGAAAATTCTAACTGTTCAAAACCGCGCAGGTATTCACGCCCGCCCTGCTGCAATTATTGCTCAGACTGCCAATAAGTTTGAAGCAGAAATTACATTAACCCGCGATGACACAACAGTAAATGCAAAATCTATCATGGGTGTTATTGCAATGGGTGCAGGCTACAACACACAAATGACAATGACTGTAGAGGGACCGGATGAGTCAGAGGCAGCTTCAACAATCGAAGCTCTTTTTGAATCAAAATTTGAAGAAGAATAAAAATCAAAGCGAGGTTCTTATGAAAGGAATTACAGACAGACAAAAGGAAGTCCTCACTTACATTTCGGAATTTACTGAAGAAAACGGTTTTCCGCCAACAGTAAGAGAAATAAGTGATCATTTTGATATTTCCATCAGGGCTGTTCAGGATCATATTATTGCCCTGCAAAAAAAAGGCTTTCTTTCTCAGTCTCAAAAACGCTCTCGTTCAATTAGAGTTCTGTCTGATATCCGCGAAAAAGAACCTGTCCCTTTTGTTGGCAGAGTTCCCCTTCTTGGAACAGTTGCTGCCGGAAAACCACTTTTATGTGAAGAAAACCTGGACGGATACCTTAACCTTACCGAACCATTTATCCGCCCAGGAAAAAGCTACTTTGCACTACGGGTTCGCGGTCAGAGCATGATAAACGCAGGTATTCTGGACGGCGACCTTGCAATTATTGAACAGGCAGAATCTGCTGTTGATGGTCAGATTATTGTAGCTGTAATTGATGACGCCATCACCCTTAAACGCTACTACAAAGAAACCGAAAGAATCCGCCTCCAGCCGGAAAACCCTGATTTTAAGGCAATCTACTGTCAGGATGTAAGAGTTGTTGGGATTCTTTCAAATATTGTAAGAACTTATTAAAGCAATCTAAATCTGGAAAGAAAAAATGACAGCACCAGTTTATTTATACACAGGTCCCGAATATGGAATGCGTGATGAAGCCGTTGATGAGGTAACAAAAGCGCTTAAGAAAAAATTCGGAGAAATTGAAGAGCATGTTTACTACCTCAATGAGACTTCCATTGGTCAGGCAATTTCGCAGCTTGATAACGGAAATCTTTTTGCCTCTGCAACCTGTGTTATCTGCAAAAACGCCGAGCTTCTCAAAAAAAAGGATGAGTTTGCAATTCTTGAAGACTGGATAAAATCTGCAGAAGCATCCGGCGAAGGTTCCTCTGCCCTCATCTTTGTTTCTGATGAAGTTTCGGTAGATCCAAAACTGGACAAGCTGGTTCCCGCTCCAAATAAAAAGAAATTCTGGGAGATGTTTGATAACCAGAAAATTCCATGGCTTACAGATTACTTCCGCAAAAATGGTTATACACTTACTTCTGATGCAGCCCAGCTCATTCTGGACATGGTAGACAATAATACACTTGCGCTCAAAAATGAATGCTCCCGTTTTTTTATGTGTCTGGAAAAAGGCAAAACCGTTACTCCTGATGATGTAGATTCTTTCCTTACACATAACCGCGAAGAAAACGCATTTACCCTTTTTAAGCAGATGGTAGAAACAGGAGCTGCCGCCAACAAGCTTGAAGAAGCTCTGGCTGTTCTTCAGGGAATAAGACTTTCTAAAGACAGCTCTTATGTTCCTATAATTGCTGGTCTTGCAAGCTGTTTTAGAAAAGTTGTTTTATGGCATAAGCTTACCGAAGAAAGTTACGGCGGCTACGGAGCAGACGAAGCCACTCTTAAAGCAAACGGATTCAGAAGTTCTTTAATGATTAATCAATATAAAAAGGCAGCAAAAATCTGGACAAAAGGCCAGGCTGTTGCAATTCTGGCAGTGCTTTCTTCTACAGATATGCAGCTGCGTTCCAGCGGTACTGCTATGGAAGATATTCTTCTTCAAAAGATGATATACGAAATTGTTGTAAAAAAAGGCGCCTCAATGGCTGCAGCAGAATATTCTACTCTGGATTAAATTCCTTTAAAAGTTCTTTTAGCGAAACAAGCTCTTCTTTGGTAAGGGTAATTCCTTTTCCCATTTTCTGATGATCCGGAGCCCAGCTGCGTAAATCATATTTTGGAGGACGACCGCCCCACGAAACAAGATTTAACTCAAGATTCCAGCCGCCTTTTCCTTCGGCAACAACCCCAAAGCTTTTTACAATTTCAAAAGAAAAATCATCTGCCATAATGACCTCCTGATATGTATTATTTTATCACAATTTCTTCATATATGTAGTTTTTTTAGTGAAATTTACCCTTTTTACCGATAATAAAGTTGTAAGATTATTTTTTATAAGGTAAAATTATTATATATCCATGAAAAATGTGAGGATTATTATGAAAAAACTAGCTATTTTTTCTCTCTCTGTATTCTTAATCCTTTCCATGATGTCTTGTGGTTCTAAAAAACCTGCCGAAGACACTACGGAACCAACAGCACCAGCTGTGGAAGAAACTACAGAAGAGACCCCTGTAGAAGAAGTTGTTTCTGCTGCAGATCTTGATCTGGCTCTTGCCAACATGAGTTCATCACGACAGGCTGCCATTGATTCAAAAGCAGAAGACTTTGCCCCAGACTTCTTTAATTCCCTCGAAAAGGAATATGATGCTCTTAAAGCCAGAGCAGAAAACGGAGAAGATGTTGCAGACGAATGTAATGAACTTGCTAAGAAATATCAGGCACTTGCTGCTTATGTAAAAGCTCTTGAAGCAAAAGAAACCATTGGTAATTACGAGCTTCCAGCTTTTGCACAGACTGCTTATGACAAGGGCTGCAATGATTTGGATAAGTTTGAAGAACTGTTCGATAACCCGGATGCAACCGGCGATGAACTTTTAGCAACTGCTACTTCGGCTTATGCAAGCTTTAAGACTGTTTTGACTGCACTTTATAAAGAAATTGCAAAAGACAGTCGTGACGATGCAATCGAAGCAAAGAAAGATGCCGACTCTGTAAAAGCTGCAGTTTCTCAGAAAACTGAATACACAAAGGCTGCTGACCTTGTAAAGAAAGGCGACTCCCTTTACGCTATGAACAGCTTTGAATCTGCTGCCAACAATTACAAAGAAGCTTATGATATCTTTATGAAGCTTTATAGTGATATTTTTGACAAACGCGCTGCTGCTCTTGCTGCCATTGAGGCTGCTAAAAAGAGCGTAGAAGAAAGTGCCGCCATTGCAGAAGAAGCCGACCTTGAGTCTCCACTTACAGGCGACGTTGACGGAATTGAAGCTGAAGATGCTGTTCTTCTTAAAGAAGATGAATATGCAGCTCCAGAAGATGCCGAGGTTTACCTTAGCGACGACATCTTGGACGGAGGTGATGCAAAATGAAAAAGTTAATTTCTATTGTTTTAGCTGCTTTAATTGCCACATCAGTTTTTGGTGTAAGCTACAAGAACAACACTTATCAGAAGCTTGCTGACGAATATACAAAGAAAGCCGAAAAGGCTATGGATGCAGGTGAATATGATGACGCAATTGCATATTCTGCAGAAGCACAAAAAAATGCCGAGCTTTCTAAGGCTTTTATTGCCAGAATGATGGCTATGGGCGAAGCAGAAGACAACATCAAGCTTGCAAAGAATAGAATTGCATGGGCCGAAAAGATTGATGCTCCAAATATCTATCCTATGGCATATACTGCTGCCAAAGAAAATCTTGCCAACGCAGAAGCTTCTTTTGATGCAGAAGAATGGGGACGCGCAAATGAGTTTGCAAAGCTTTCTCTTGCCGCTCTTGAAGGTGTAACAGAAACAACACCTCTTCCAGCAGAATACATTGTTCGCCCTTGGGCAGAAACAAAGGACTGCTACTGGAACATTTCTGGCCGCCCATATATTTACAACAACCCTCTTCTTTGGGAAAACCTTTATCAGGCAAACAAATCAAAGATGCCTAAACCGGAAGATCCAAACCTCATTCTCCCTGGAATGAAGATGAGTATTCCAAGCCTTACCGGCGAATACCGAAACGGAACTTACGATCCAAAGAAAGAATATAGTACTTACGGTAAATAACAGTTAGTCGGGCATAATCCGACAATGATAAGCGATGTCATCCCCGGACTTGATCCGGGGATCTTTATTTTAAATAAAACATCATTGCAGTAGACATGAGTGCATGCGGAAACTGCCGGGTTCCCATATCGCGGATAATCTGTTCTACAGGAACTTCTATTACATTTACAAACTCATCGTTATCAAGGTCCTGGGTATTTGTACATTCCAGTTCCTGCGCCAGAAAAATATGAACATGATTAGAAAATAATGCCGGATTAGGATTTACCTGTCCAAGCTTTGTAAGTTTGCCAGCCTTGCATCCGGTTTCTTCAAGCAATTCCCGTCTTGCTGCAGCTTCGGGCTCTTCTCCCTTATCTATTACACCGCCGGGAAACTCTACGCTAAGACATTCAGAACCATGACGCCACTGTTTTACCATATAAAAAGATTTTTCACCGCTTTTGGCAGTCTTTTCGGGAATTACGATTACCCAATCAGGTGCATCTAAAACTATATATTCGCCGGTTACACTTCGATTTCCGCTGGTACAGGAGTTAGTACGACTGGTAACATCAAAAACAACAGTTTTTAAAAGAGATTTTTTTTCTCCTGTTGTCCACTTCAATTTATCATCATCTTTTGTAAAATAGTCCATTTTTTCACCTGAAAATTCTTTTTGACAAACCAATATTCAAGATTTATCATAATATTAACATAGAGGAGGCGTATATGGCAATTATCACTTTAGCAAGACAGGTAGCCGCAAAAGGCGATGAAGTTGCTCAGGATCTGGCTGCAAAGCTGGATTATAAATTTATTACCCGTAAACAGATTGAAGAGCGTATTATTGAACTCGGATTTCCACAGGATAAGCTTCCAAAATACGATGAACGTAAGCCCGGCTTCTTTGCTTCTATGGCAAAAGACCGCGATGCTTACCAGAATCTTTCGCAATACGCCATGTTAGAAGCTGCCGCCAAAGGAAATATCATAATTATTGGACGAGGTGCCTTTGCTCTGTTCCAGTCGGTTCCAAATCACATTTCTGTTCGTCTTATTGCAAGCGAAAAAGTCCGTATTGCGCGCCTTATGGAAGAATTTGGCTGGAATGAAAAGCTGGCAAAGCAGCATATTCAGGAAAGCGATGCCAACCGCAACGGCTTTCATAAGAATTTTTATAATATTGATATAGATAATCCGGCAAATTTCCACATGCTTTTAAATACCGGAAGCATAGCAATTAACGATTGCGGTCATATCATTGCGGAATTTACACGTGCACACATTACTCCAACAAAAGAAGCAGAAGGAACACGGCTTGTAGAAGAAATGCTTAAGGCCCAGCAGGTAGTAAACAAGCTCATTTTTGACTACAAAATCAAGATTGAGTTCCTGCATGCAACAATCGAAGACAATACAGTGGTGCTTTATGGTGTAACTGATGCTCCTGGTCTTGTAGAACAGGCTCTGGAACTTGTTCGCGGCGAGCTTCCACAGTATCAAACCCGTTCTGCAATAAGTATTGTTCACGATTTTAATCAGTTCAGATAGGAAACAATCCCTTTCTTGACTTTTGTCTATATAAAAGGGATAATTAAAAGCATGAAAACCTCAAATAAGTTTACTATTACACGAATTATTTTTGCACCTATATTTTTTATTTTATATTTTATTCCAATCTGGACAGGAAAATTTAATGCTCTTTCGCTCATAGTAGCAATTCCGCTCTTGTGCTTTGCAGAGTTCACAGATTTTCTTGACGGCTTTTATGCACGCAAACACAATGAGGTTAGCGACTTTGGAAAACTCTTTGATCCTTTTGCAGATGTAATCCTTCACATGACAACCTTTGCATGTCTTATGTTCTCTATTAATGCAAACAGCGGTTATACACCACGTTTTGTTTTTATTCTGATTTTGTACCGCGAAATGGGACAAACCTTCCTGCGCATGGTAGCAGCTAAAAAAGGCATTGCAATTGCAGCCCGCAAGGGTGGAAAGGTAAAAACCGTAACTTATGTTGTTTCAGGCTTTTATGCACTTTTCTTAGAGCTTTTGGTTCGTCTTGATTGTGTTCCTGAATGCTTTGGCGCTCTTAAGATTGCTGCAATCTGTCTGTTTGTGCTGTCTCTTATTTTAAGCTACAGCTCTTTCATTGATTATCTGGTACACTTTGGAAAAAATCTTCGATAATCCTTCAAAACTGGAAGCCCTCGTAAAAACAAAATTCGCATTCCCGGATTTTATTATGATGGAAAATGCAGCTCTTGCAATTAAAGAGCTGCTTCTTAAGCTGCCCGGCTCCACCTGCCTTATCCTTTGTGGTAAAGGAAACAATGGAGGAGACGGTTATGCACTCGCAAGACTTATCTATAAAAATCTTAACCCCATTCTTTTTTGTTTAGAACCGCCTGCAACACCACAAGCAATTGCACAGCATACAATGTGCAAAAAGCTTGGAATTCCTTTTATAAATAAAAAACAACTTACACAGCTGCTGGAACAAAATTCCGCCGACTTTATCATAGACTGCCTTTACGGAACAGGTTTTAAAGGCCAGCTTGCTCCCCAGGTAAAAAAGTTCATTGATGCAGCAAACAAATCAAAAGCAATCCGCGTTGCCTGTGATATTTCTTCGGCACTTGAATTTAATGCCGACTACACCGTAACTATGGGAGAGTACAAGCTTTCTTTATTCAGCGACAAAGCAAAGGCTGTAAGCGGCCAGATTATTGTTGCAGAACTTGGAATGCCGCCTGAGCTTTTCCAGAATGAAATGGAACCGGCAGCCTATTTGATAACCGATCAGGACTGCCATCTGCCTCTAAGAACTAATAAAGCCGCTCACAAGGGAACCTTTGGACACACTGCGGTAATTGCAGGGAAAAAGGCTGGTGCTTCGATTATCTGTGCCAGCGCTGCAATGAACTTTGGCTGCGCTCTTACAACTCTTGTTCAAACGCAGGATGCAAGCTTAAAGCAGTTTAAAATTCCACCGGAGCTTATGCTCAATAACGCTATTCCATCAAAAGCCACCAGCGTAGTCTACGGCCCCGGAACCGCCCCACAAGACCTGAACTTGGAGCTTCTTAAAAACATTAAGATCCCCGCTGTTGTTTTTGACGCAGGAGTTTTTGGCAGCCCCGAATTTTGTGACCTTTTAAAACAACTGGATTCCCGTCCAGGCTCACGCATTGTATTAACCCCTCACCTGCTGGAGCTTACCCGCTTATGTAAAAGCCTTAAGCTAAAGCCGGAGCCGTCAGTCCAGGAGCTTGCAGATGATGTGGGTCAAAAAATTCAGCTGGGCCGTAAAATAAACAAATTATTTCCAAATACCGTTCTGGTTATAAAAAGCGCAAACACCTTTATTGCAGCAAACGGCCGGACCTATATTATTACCGACGGAAGCCCAAGCCTTGCAAAAGGTGGCAGCGGAGATGTCTTAGCCGGCATGATTGCTTCACTTCTTGCGCAGGGATATTCTGCACAAGATGCAGCCATAACCGCCTGCGAAGCCCACGCCCTTGCTTCAAAAAAAATAGGCGCCAGATCTTATGACCTGACGCCTCAAAAGCTCATTAAAGCTGTTTCCAGCCTTAATTAATTATTTTGCATCAACTTCTACTGTTTTAAGAGCAGCTCTAATCATATCACAGTGAGAGCCAAGCATATGATCCAGTTCTTCCTGAGCTGTGTCATATTCATCAACACGTTCAAACTCATTAACAGTAAAGTTGTCTCCAGTAATATAATAAGTAAAGGTTCCAAGATAAATTGCATCTATATCATCAGGAACTTCTACATCAAAGTCTGCAGGCAAAGGAAGATAAATGAATGATTTACCGCTTCCATAAAAATACATTTCGAATGGATTACGGAACATAAGTGTGTTACGATTTTTCTTTGATCTTCTTACCTGTACAATAAAGGTTTCGCCATTATTGTAGTTTGTTTTATTTTCTCTGTAATACTTTGTTAAGTTTCCGCCAAAAGTATCTGAAGGATCAATTACGTATGGAACTGTATATCCATCGCTTGTTTCCATTTCTTTTTCTGTAAGACCACGGGTTTTTGCAATAAAATCGCGGTCTTCGTCAAAAACAACTTTGATCTTTCCAACAATAATTACCTTATCTGGATCTGCCTTAAGGCTTACATCTTTTGCAAAAGCACACAAACCGGTTGAGAATAAAATAAGACCTGCAATTAAACATTTACCAAAATTTTTCATTATTTTAACTCCTCTAAGCGTTCACGAATAACTGGTTCCCAGGCTGTTCCTTTATACTTTTTAAGAGCATATTCAAGACATTCCTTTTCCTGTTTTACAGGATTTGTTGTAACAAACAAACCAGACATTTTTACAGGTTCTCCCATTCTATAAGAGTCCTGACCATTATAATAACCAAAATAATAGATACCAGGCTCTTCCGGAACTTTAATATCAAAATAATGATCCTGCATAGATCTGTAGCCGCTCCAGTAAGTAATAGTGTTACCACTCTTTACCTGACCATATTGATATTCAAGTCTGTATCTTGAACCTGGGGCAACAGGAGCCGAAACAATAAAAGGACCGTCAAGCTGCTGATAATCCGGCTGATATTCAGAATCACACTGAGACCAATACATTAAAGTATTGTATCCGTAAAAACCAATAAAGATTACAGAGTTTTCTGGTGTACCCGACTGAGCACGTTCTTTGTAATCAAAATTCAGTACATTACCAGACAAACAGCTGGTAAACATGAGCATTAACAGAGCTGCTCCTGCCAAAGTTAAGTGTTTAACTTTCATAATTACTCCTTTTATTAGAATCCTATAGTAACAAAAATCTGTACACAATCACGAACACCTTCATAAGTGTCTTCCATGAATTTGATATACTTTCTTCCCTTATAAGCAACACCAAAGCCCGGATATACTGTTGAAGAAGTATCAAATGCAATACATACTCCTGCTTCATAGAAGAAATTCAACAATGGGTTGAATTTGCCAAATATAGCCATGCTTGGACCGGCTTCGATATAAGGTGAAACTGTAAACAGATCAAAGTCAATTGGAAGGCGGACTACACCACCCATCTGAGCTCCAAACAGATTGTTGACTCCGTTATCAAGCTTATATGCACCTATGGTAACACCAATCAGCTGTGCATCCATAAAGAATATAAATTCACCGCCAAAGGTTTTTCCCTGTTCAGAAATCGGCAATTCGTAGCCAAGCTTAAACTGGGCTGTATCAAGACCATCAATTCCGGCAAAACGGATTGGGCTTGATGAACTTGAACCGGAACCCTTAGAAGACTTTTTCTTTGCCTTTCCGTCTGATTTTACTTCTTCTTCCTTAGCGTTGGCATCAAGTCTCCAAAGTCCATGCTCTTTAATCCATGTTGTCTTAAAGCTCTGGGCTTCTTCTCCTTCGCCGGAAGTAAAGCTAATAATAACCTTGTCGTCTGTTTCTTCTGTTACTTCTGATTTATAAGAATAGGTTTTTGAATCTGTAGAACCATATTTTTTGAACAGCTGATAAGCACAGGCATATCTGAGTCCTTCTGCAGGATTATAAGAGAATGCTTCAGAAACATAAGAACGAACTGCTGTAGGAGCGAACTTAAGAACAGAATCAAAAGCATCTGAACCGTCTACAGAAGCTTTATGATAAGAAATAAAGTTTACAACTGAAGTATAAGTTTGTGTGCTGTCTCCAAGGAGTTTTGCGAGCTTAACAGCTCTATCCTGTGCAGAAGTTGTTTCCTGAGCGACACTCTGAATCATTTTGTTGATTACACTTGCCGGGATTGCAAAGTTTGTTGAATCGCGGTAAGCAGCTTTCCAGGTATTAATACCTACAACCACATATTCCTTACCTGATGCAATTAAGAGAGGACCACCAGAGTTTCCTCCATCAATCTGAGCTGAATGCTGAATGATTGTAGAAACTTCCGGATCCAAAAGATCCTTAAGTCTGGCGCGGGCATTTGTTACAGTACCTTTTCCAAACTGCCATACAGGTTCATTTCCGAGCCCCGGATAACCTGCAGACCATACTTCCTGGCCGTCTTTAAGAGCAGCTTCAGAAAGCTTTAAACCCTTTTTAAAAGGTCTTTCGCCATCTTTAAAGGCTAGAATTGCAATATCAATATCATCATCGGTTGCAACTACCTTAAGACCTTCATATTTTGTGATTTCTCCGGTTTCTTCATCTTCAAATTCTACCGAAGCAGTTTGAGCCTGAGCAACTACATGTCTGTTTGTAATTACATAATTTGTACCATCAGCAGCGACCCATACAAAACCTGAGCCAAAACCACCATCCAGATAATTATCAACAGCTTTGGAATAGGTATTATAACCGTCATCCTTGAGTTCCTTACTCATGGCCTTGAAAAAATCGATGTATTCTGAATAATACTGCTGACGAACAACTCCTACATACGATTTTACCTGGGCAAAAACAAGACTTGGGATCATCATACCAGCAAGTACGATAACATACAAAAATTTTTTCATCTTTTTGTCCTTCCTTTTTGGTAAAGTACTCTTCTCCACCTAAAAGAATAACACAGGACCCCAAGCCTTTCAATAGTACAAATTTCTTATGTTTTAAACCTTAAATAAATTTACGTCGTCGTTGATCTTCTTGATTGCTACGCTCAGTTTAGAAGATATAGTTCTAAGGTTTCCGGTACTTTCATTTACAAAGTGAGTACCATCATTGATGTCAGAAACTGCGGAACTAATGCTGTCCATGCTGCTGCGAAGCTCTGTAACGTCGCCCTTAATGCTTTCTCCACCACGGGTCATTTCTGCACCGGCATCACGAACCTTAGTTGTACTGTCATTCATAGCCTGCAGGGCTTCAAGAATCTGCTGTGAACCAGACTGCTGTTCTTCCATTGCACCACGAATCTGAGTAATAAGTTCACTTGTACTGTTGATGCGTTCAGAAACAGCCTGGAAGGATTTTTCTGATTCAGAAGAAGCAGTTACTACATGAGCAATACCATTTTGAATCTTAGAAAGCTCTTCGCCAATCTTGTTAGACTGTTCTGCAGAAGTTTCGGCAAGCTTACGGATTTCGTCTGCAACTACCGAGAAGCCCTTTCCAGCTTCACCAGCGTGAGCAGCCTCAATAGCGGCGTTCATAGCAAGAAGGTTTGTCTGTTCGGCAATGCTCTGAATTGTAGTGTTGGCATCAACCATAGAAACAGACTGATCAGAAATTTTCTGAATAAGCCCGTTTACAGAAGAGTTCTGCTCAATTCCGTTCTTTGTATCAAGCTCAAGCACAGTAAATTCTTCTACCATCTTGATAACCGATTTATCTACAGAATTAATGTTTCCAATCATTTCTTCTACAGCGGCAGACGCCTGAACTACAGCCGAAGCCTGTCCCTGAATCATAGAATCAAGAGCGTCAATATTCTGTGAGATTTCTGAAATTGAGTTTGTAGAGTTTCCAACAACAGTAGCCTGGTTTGCAACCTGGTTGTTTACAAGATTGATATTACCAGACATCTGACTGATTGTTGAAGTTGTATTTTCAATTTCGCTCGAAAGAATCTGTCCTGCCTCATTAAGTTCTGTTTCTGACTGCTTAATATTGGCCATAATTTCGTGGAACTTTTCGAGGAACATATTAACACCAATTACAAGCTCGCCAATTTCATCTGCAGTCTTAACATCAAGACGAACTGTAAGGTCTGCATCTCCGGAAGAAAGGTCACGGATAAGAACATTAATTTTCTTAAGACGGCCCAAAACTCTGTTAAGAGCCAGAATAAAGAAAATACACAAAAGCGCAGCAACAATAACACCAACAATCATAATTACCTGCTGAGTTCTTGTTGTAGCAGTATGAACTTCTTTAAGAGATACAATATATCCGATTGAGTAGCCTGTATCTGCAACCTGACTGACAAATGAAACACATTCATCTCCATCAAGCTTCATTTCTACATAACCGTTTTTCTTTTCATGAACAAGGTCACAAACCTTTGGAATTGTATCAATTGGCTGAAGAACATAGTCAGGATTACGATGTGCAACTATCTGACCGTTTTTATCTGTAAGGAGGAAGTAACCTGTTTCTCCAATCTGGAACTGTTCTACCTCATTCTTAATCTGATTAATACCAAGCATACCAACAAAGAAACCAAAGGTTTTTCCGCGGGAATCCTTTGCAGCACGGGCAATTGGCATTACATACTGTCCGGAAGTTTTTGAAAGAACTACGTTTCCAACAAAGATATCCAGTCCCTGGACCATCATTGCCTGATAGTAATCGCGTTCTACAAGAGCACCCTTACCACCAACAAGACCGGTATCACGATAAGAAGTTCCTTCGCTGTCACAGAAGAACATATAGTCATAATCCGCATTTCTAAGTTCCTGATGATTATGAAGCCATTCAATTACCTGCTGTGGATCTCCGGTTTTAACGACATCAGCATTGGAATATACTTTCAGGTCATTTTTATAAACTTCAATCCATTTGTTGATTTCATCCGAACGGCCATTTACGATTTCTCGAGCCATCTCGTAATAGGATTCAGTTGTCTGAGATTTAATTACATTTGAAGTAATAACCAAAAGAATCGAGAAAAGAAAAAGAACAACGACAAGAAGTAAAAATCCTAATTTTCTTCCGATACTAGTTTTTCTTAGAGTAGAAACATCTTTTTGCTCCATCAATCACTCCCTTTTATTTGATACAAAATAATTATATCACACTTTTTTAAAACTGACAGAAATTCCGTCTCCATAAGCATAAAAATTTGTGATAAAATCGTTTTTATTCTCTAAATACTCTATATATTTTCGGATTTTTCGTACTAATTTAATAGTAGAATAATTATGAGTGAGAGTAAGGTCTTCTACCATGCCATGGAAAGAAAGATTGTCGCTTATAAAAACTCCGCCCGGAGCAAGGTTTGGAGTGTATTTTTCAAAGAAGTTTATGTACTGGCCTTTTGCCGCGTCTATAAAAATAAGCTCAAACTGTTCTTTTAGATCAAGCATAAGGGCATCGCCAAGAATAGCGGTAATTCTGTCTTCCATCCCGCTGTCGTGAATATTCTGTTTGGCTTTTATATGACGGTCTATATCAAGCTCTATTGTTGTAACATGAACATCGGGAGCCACGCCTGCAAATTCAATTGCCGAAAAGCCTATTGCCGTTCCAATTTCCAGAATGCGTTTTATGTTATGCTCTTTGATATAATTGCAGATAAACTCCACCCCACCGTCGCGCATAATCGGAATAGAATTTTTTGCCGCATAAAGTTTGATTTGATCCAGGGATTGCATAGCTTTCAATCAGAATTTTTTCCTTCCTGCAAAATACTATAACTAAAAATCAGAAAAATGTTTATACTATTTACAATTGAACAAACATTTTCTTCTTGTTATACTTTTAATATCGAATTAGAGAGTTATTGTATGCGAAAAATCCTTTTAAGTTTCTTTTTTATTTGTTTATTCACAAAAGCTTTTGCTCTTGATTCCATTTCTATTATTGGAGGAATTTGTACTCCTATAAAGAAGGTTGAAACTCGTTATTTCATAACAGCGCCATGTGTCGATATCAATTATTCTCATACCTTTAATAATAAACTCCTTTTAGGAGCAGACGTTAGTTTTTTTTATCAAAAAGAAGATCCCGCTAGGAGACTTTTGAATAATTATTTAATAGATTTTACAACTAATATAGGATTAAGTCTCATCCTAAAAGATTTTTCAATTGCCCCACAACTCTCGATAGGGTACGCAAAATATTATTTTCATAATTCAATTTCAAACTCTACTGAAAATCTTAATCTTTTATGCTATGGAATATTAATTGATTTTTCATACACGTGTTCTGAGAATTATAAAATAATAATGCGACCAGAATTGGTTTTTTATGATAATAATTTCCTCTCTCCAATAAAGTTACTTATTGGACTTGGGATAATTTTTTAATAACAACATTCTTTAATTGCAACACATCAAAAAAATCATTAAACTATTCACATAGTATAGAAAGAAATCGCAATGATGCGGCATGGAGTTCCATATGGCAAATATTAATGTCCCTGAACTTTTTGGAAGTCTGGTATTTAACCAGAGTGTTATGAAGGAAATGCTTCCTTCTCAGACTTTTAAAGCACTTAAACACACTATGGAAGAGGGAACTCCCCTTGACCTGGAAGCAGCTAATCAGATTGCAGAGGCAATGAAAGAATGGGCTATTTCTAAAGGTGCTACGCACTATTCACACTGGTTCCAGCCGCTTACAGGTATTACAGCCGAAAAACACGACAGCTTTTTGACCCCGGCCGAGGAAGGCAAAATCATCATGAGCTTTAGCGGAAAAGAACTCATCAAAGGTGAACCAGATGCTTCAAGCTTTCCTAACGGCGGTAAACGCTCTACCTTTGAAGCACGCGGCTATACTGTATGGGATCCAACCTCTTATCCTTTTGTAAAAGATCATACTCTTTGTATTCCAACTGCCTTCTGTTCTTACAACGGAGAAGCTCTCGATAAAAAAACACCGCTTCTGCGTTCAATGGAAGCAATCAACGAACAAAGTCTTCGCATTCTTAAGCTCTTTGGAAAAAAACCGGGCCACGTTACTACAACAATGGGTCCGGAACAGGAGTATTTTTTAATTGATGAAAAGCTCTACCAGAAACGCAAGGACTTAAAAATGTGCGGCCGAACTCTTTTTGGTTCACGTCCTGTAAAAGGTCAGGAAATGGATGACCAGTACTTTGCGGCAATCAAGCCTCGCGTAATTAAATACATGGAAGACTTAAACGAAGAGCTTTGGAAGCTTGGAATTTATGCCAAGACTGAACATAACGAAGTTGCCCCGGCACAACATGAGATGGCTCCAATTTTTACCACAAGTAACCTTGCTGCAGACCAGAACCAGCTCACAATGGAAATTATGAAAAAGGTTGCACGCCGCCACGGACTGCTCTGCCTTCTGCACGAAAAACCTTTTGAAGGCGTAAACGGCAGCGGTAAACACAACAACTGGTCTATTGCAACCGATGACGGAGAAAATCTTTTTGCACCTGGAAAAACTCCACGCGACAACGCACAGTTCCTTCTGTTCTTAACCGCTGTAATTAAAGCCGTAGACGAAAACCAGGATTTACTGCGCTATTCTGTAGCAAGTGCCGGTAACGACCACCGCCTTGGTGCAAACGAAGCCCCTCCTGCAATTATGTCCATTTACGTTGGCGATGAATTGGATGCCGTTCTTAAAGCAATTAAAGATGGCACAGACTACAATGGAACCAAAAAAGGCAAGCTTACAATTGGTGTTGATGTTCTGCCACCTATCCCTAAGGATTCCACAGACCGCAACCGCACTTCTCCTTTTGCTTTTACAGGAAACCGTTTTGAATTCCGTTCTGTTGGAAGCGCCCTTTCCATAAGCGGTCCTAACACAATCATGAACGCAATTCTTGCAAGCTCTTTGAGCGACTTTGCAGACGAGCTTGAAAAATCAAAGAACTTTGATGAAGATTTGCAAAAGCTCATTAAACGCGAAATTACTGCACACTGGCGCATTCTGTTTAATGGCAACGGTTATGGCAAAGAATGGATTGCAGAGGCCGAAAAGCTTGGACTTAAAAACTACCGCACTACTCCAAAAGCAATTGAGCACTATCTGGACGAAAAAAACATAAAGCTCTTTACAAAGCTTGGCATTTATACTCCGGAAGAAATGAAGAGTCACTATGACATTAAGCTCGAAAAATACTGCCAGGTAATCAACATTGAAGTAAACACAATGCTCGAGATGGTTCACAAGGATATTATTCCTGCAACCTTTAAGTATATGAACGTGCTTGCAGACACCGAATTTAAAATGCAGAGAGTATTCAGCCTTTGTACTGCCGGAGTAAATCTTTTACAAAAGCTTAACGACCTTATAAACGAGCTTTCCATCAAGGCTGATGAGCTTGCAAAAGAGCACGCCAAAACTAATCAGATTGAAGACCTTATGAAGAGGGCTCATTCTTATGCAAAGGTAATTCTTCCTGCCATGGAGGCTGTACGTAATATTGGAGACCAGATTGAACCTCTGCTCGGAGAAGAATATAAACCATATCCAAACTACGAAGATTTATTGTACAGTGTACAGTAGGAGTTTTTATGAAAGAATTTACAGGCTTCATGCATGGAGTAAATCTTGGCGGCTGGTTTTCGCAGTGTAATTACAAGGAAGAGCACTACGACTCTTTTATTACCCCGGATGATTTTAAGGTAATCAAAAGCTGGGGACTGGATCATATCCGTCTTCCTATTGATTATAACCTTGTTGAAGAAGCTGATGGAACTCCAAAACCAAAAGGCTACGAACGCATAAAGGCTGTAATTGAATGCTGTAAAGAAAACAAGCTTAATATAATTCTTGATCTTCATAAAACCTGCGGTTTTTCTTTTGATGAAGGCCATAATGAAGCAGGTTTTTTTGAAGATGAAAAACTTCAGGAGCGATTTTTGGCTCTGTGGGATAAGCTTGCACAGAATTTTGCTCACTCGCTTGATGGAACTGATAGCGAAATCTGTTTTGAGCTTTTAAATGAAGTTACAGACAAAGCCTACAGCAAAACCTGGAACGCCATTGCTCTTAACTGCATTAAACGAATCCGCAAAATTTCTCCAGACATTAAAATCCTTGTTGGAAGTTACTGGAATAATGCCGTTTCTGCAGTAAAAGATCTGGACGAACCTTATGACAAAAACATTGTCTATAACTTCCACTGCTATGAACCTCTGGTTTTTACACATCAGGGTGCTCCTTGGATCAAAGCCATGGATACTTCATTCCGAATGAAGTTTGCCGTTCCTTTTAAAGAGTATTCTGTTCTGGCTCCAAAATACTGCGGTGCACTCGCAACAAGCTTTGACAGCTTTGATCCAGAGAGTGTTCCTGGCCCGGTCTATTTTGAAACAGTTTTTAAAGAAGCCTTAGAAGTTGCAGAAAAACGAGGTGTTCTTCTTTACTGCGGCGAATACGGTGTAATTGACCGTGTTGACCCGGAAAACACTGTTGAATGGTATAAGGCTATTTCTACAATCCTTAACAAATACGGAATTGGGCGCTCAGCCTGGAGTTACCGCCAGATGGACTTTGGCTTAAGTGATTCTCGACTGGATGGTGTAAGAGATTCTCTGATTAAATTTCTTTAATCTGGAGCCGCTAGCTCGGATGGAGTATAATATGAAAAATCGTTTATTTTTATTAATGGCACTGTTCGCATTAGTTTGTCTTACTTCTTGTGAAAATTTCTTAAAGGGCGAAGAGGTTAAAAAAGAAATTGAAGAATCTATCGCCTATGCTAACGCAAAGGAATGTACCCTAATCGTAAAGTCAGACCCTGCTTACGGAAGCTTCCTGTCCGAGGGAGAAAAGAAATGTAAGCTGGGCTATACTATTAACCTTCAGTTTACTGTTACGACACAAGATTATATGTTCATGGGATTAGAAGCTGTAAGTACAAACAATCCTTCTGAAAGCCGTTCCGATTGTGTTGAATTTAATATAACAAATTCTCAAGAAGCCGCTATTAACGGCATTTACAAAATAACAGTAAAGCTTTTAAAAGATACAAACGACATTTTAATTCGTCCTGTTTTTGAAAAGCTTAAGAATGCTGATTTAAAACTAGCCTGCTCTCATGGAACTCTTAAGCCGGAAGAAAATACTTATAATCTGATAATTGGAAGATCATTCGACATTTCCTTTAATGCTGAAGAAGACTGGGAATTTGTACGCTGGCAAATTTACAATGAAGAAACTAAAGAAGAAATACAAAACGGTATATATCTTGAGATTGCAGACATTAAGCAAAAAGAAACCTCATTTATTTTCAAAGGCGTTCCTGAAAGCTTTAACACAATACTTACTCTTAGACCTGTTGTTGCTGAACGCCCACAGATAATAGCGAACAATCCGCAAAATAGTGGAATATTAAAAGACTGTTGTATTCAGGTTCTTTTTGACCATGACATGGATCCTTTTTCTATCTATTACACAGAGCCAGAAATTTGGGCATTACAAGCTCTTGGTGTTAAAGATTCAGAGTTCCTTCCGGCTATTACAGACACACCTCAGAATCACTATGGCTACACAAAAGATGGAAAAACCTATTTTAAAAATATTTCTCTTTCGAACAACAAAAGCGGAGCAAACATCAATGACAGATTTGAGGCTCCTTTCTTCGAAAATGCACGAACACTTTCTATTCCTGCAAGCAAAAAAGTAGGAAGCACCCTGGATGATTTTACTCAGGTTTTGGTAACTATTGAAAAAAACTTTTTCTACAGTGAGCCCATACCTGGTGCTTCTCCCAAACAAGTTACCTTGCGTGGCAGTAAAAAATGGATGTATCAGATAACAAATCACGGAGATGAAGAAGCTCTTGTCTTTCAGAAGAAAAATGGAAAAGATTTATTTGAACTCAAACTGGAAAATGAACAGTCTGCAACTTCATTGAATACTGCAAGCTCTCACCCAACAATCAGCAGTAACGGAAATGGAATAAGCACACTTAAATTTCTTAAGCTTATAAACGAAAAGCCGACTTTGTACTGCGATATGGAACTTCAGGATGTTACAGGCGGTTCAGGACCAAACTCCACTTTTTCAATTTATTATGAACGTATAAAAGAAGCCGACTATATTACAGCAGGACAGGATCAAGACAAAACTGGAAAGTTTACATACGACTATATAAATACAACTTCTCAGGATGCACTTTTTAAGGGTAACCTTGAGCTTGACCTTCCACAAGACGGACTATACCGAATCTGGTTTGATTTTTCTGATAGAAGCAAAAACCATTTTTATTATCCAGTTGATTCAGAAAAGGATAACAGCCAGCAGGGTTTCTATGTAGTAAAAGATACGGGAATTAATATGGCGGCGCCTAGCATTACTGATACTTCTTCTGAAAATGGCGTAAAGCTTTTGCTTGAATGGACACCGACACCAGATTTAAAAATTTCCAAAATCCGATACAAAAAATCTGGAGGAGCCTGGTCAAATTATGAAGATTTTCCAATAAATACAACGAGTAAAGAATATAAAAATCTTGATCTTAATAGCAATTATGAATTTGAAATTATTAATACAGATTATATTGGTAACACACAGCAGACAATTAGCATAAACGAAAAAACTACAGATTATGACAAGATTACAATAACTGGAACCCCAAAAAAGACAGTATATTTAAAAGGAGAAAGCTTTGACGGCACCGGACTTACTATTACCGGTTATTTGACAAACGGTCATAGCTGGAATGCTGTAAATGATAATAATTTTTCTTCTTCACAAATCTGCTGGCAAGGAAAAACAGTAACAATAAGTCATACAATTAACGGAGTTACAAAATCTGCCAATATAAATGCCACCTATTATGTAGCCCAAGCCGACGCTCTCACAAATACTCCTGTTAAACTTACGGGCTACAGTGGTACATTAAACGGTGGAACCTACTATAAATTTGGAGATTTCCCTCAAACCATAAAACAATCTTCCGTAAATGTAAGCGAAAACCTTGTGTATAATGGCTGGTATTTGGGAAGCGATGGTTATTTTTATGAGAAATGTAAGGCAATTCTTCGTTATGGTGAAGTTACAAGCGCAACCAACATCTGTTCAGATGGAACGGTTCTTGAAAAAAATACTTTCTACTACTTTAAGGTAGAGCCAATCAAATGGTGCTGCCTGAATAATTCTGAAAACGGTAATAAACTCCTGTATGCAGAGAACATACTTACAGGAAGTGTGTCGTATGGTCCTGATAGTCAAAAAAACAGAATAATAGATGGTAAAACTGTTTTTGCAAATAACTATGAATATTCCAGAGTACGTGCCTATCTAAATGGCTACAAATACATACAAAACACTGATAATGGGACGGAAATAACGGAAAAGACAACTTTCCTGAACAACGGATTTTTCCAAAAGGCGTTCACGTTAACCGCACAAAGCAAAATTCAAGATACAACCGTAATCAATAATAATAGCGAATACGGAGTTTGTGCAAGCAATAATACAACAGACAAAATATTTCTTTTGAGCGTTTCGGAATTAAAAAACACAAACTATGGTTTTGCTAATAATGATTCAGGAGATCAAGCAAGAAAACGTGCTACATCAGACTACGCACTGGCTACTTATGCCTATAAAAACAAAACAACCAATAATGGCTATTTTATGCTCCGCAGTCCAGTCCCTGAAACAACTAGCGTTACTGGTGCCTATTATAACATTACAGGCGTATCCGACAACGGTGGAATTTATAATGTATATAGTACAAACGACGATTGTGCCGGTATTGTTCCTGCCATGTACGTAAACATTAATTAATTACAAGAGTTAATCCAGGAGGCCACGGCATAAACATGAAGTATGAGCTTGCTGAATTTTTTATGAAGCGTGCTGAAGGGGAAGGCAAAAAGTCTATTGTCTCAAAGTATTAAAACATTCAAATAAAATGACAAGTTTGAATTTTTCTATTTTTTGTGGTATAATAAAGAACTTATGGAAACAAAATTCAAAGTTAATCAAAAGGTCGTATACCCAAGTCAGGGTGTAGGCGTTGTAACAGAAATTTTTCAGAAAAAATTCAAGGACGAGATGAATCCTTATTATAAGATTTATATCGAAGCGTCCGACATGATTGTTATGGTTCCTGTTGCAAAGGCCGAAGAACTTGGTATTCGCCAGATCGTAACTGCAAAAGAAGCAGAAGCTGCATTAAATCTGCTGTCAGATGATTTTGAGCCAATTACCTCGGATTGGAAGCTGCGCTATCAGATGAACCTTGATTTGCTTAAGAAAGGAACTGTAAAAGACATTGCTACAATCGTACGTTGTCTTTACAACCGCAGCA
>JAILBH010000150.1 GCA_024681195.1 Treponema sp. | reverse complement strand
CCAGTGCTTCGTTACCCTGCTCCAGCTGGGCTCTGAAGTTTATTATCCAGGACTGGCTCCAGCCTGTGTGACCGCCGCCATTTTTCAGACGTTTTTCCAGAGTTTTTTTGCAGGCCTGGGCGAGTTCTGGTGAGCCATCCACTGTGATTGTGTGCCCCGGGTAAAGACCGTACAAATGGCTTATGTGGCGGTGCCCCGGTTCTACTTCTTGTACCTCGCGGTTCCATTCCATAAGAGAGCCATCGGAATTAAGAGCCGGCTTTTTAAGATGGGCAAGGATGTATTCAAAGGAAGTGTAATCTGATTGAGGGTATGACTTTCCAAAAGCCCGCGCCTTCAAACATCCCTTCAAAAGATGTTCCAGAATCATATTGTCCATCTGGCAGCCAGGAGTAAAAGCCCCTACCTCACTTGTTTTTGTTACATAAGAATTTTCAGGCGAAAGACTTGGATTAATAATAAGGTAAGGCTTTCCGTCCGGGGCAAGTCCGGCATTCTGGTCAGGAACAAGATAATCCACAAAAAATAGCGCTGCCTCGTGCATAAGATAGTAATAGCGGGCAAGAAAAGCCTTATCCTGAGTATATTCATAATGTTCGATTATATGAGTTGCCATCCAGGCAGCTCCAAGCACCCAGTAAGTTGCAGGAATCCATGCATCCTGTGGAGCAGCATCGCCCCAGTAATCTGTGTTGTGATGAAGAACAAAACCCCTGCAGCCGTACATTTCTTTTGCAACCCTGCGGCCAGGCTCATAGCAGCGTTCGAGCAGATCAAAAAAAGGAAGCTCGCATTCGCTAAGACTTGCCATATTTACAGGCCAGTAGTTCATCTGAGCATTTATGTTGATTGTATACTTACTCTGCCAGGGAGGCTCCATAGAACCATTCCAAAGCCCCTGCAGCGTCAAAGGCAAAGTTCCCGGCACACGACTTCCGCTTATAAGAAGATAGCGGGAAAAGTTTATGTATTGATTTACCAAAGCGGTGTTGGATGGTGCGGCAGATTTTAGAAGGTCTGGGGTAGCAAGGTGGTTGAGCTTGTCGAAACCACCCCCTGCACCAATTTCAACTTCCATCCTGTCCCAGTAATTCTTATATTCAACCAGGTGCCAGGCAAAAAAAACTTCGGCAGCAGTGGCAAGGCCAATCTTATTTATGCGTTCGCGGATTTGAATCAGATTTTTTTTGCAGAGCCCGCTCCACTTATTTTTCTGTTTGAGTCTTTCATATTTTTGAACGGTAACAGGCTTTTTATTCCATTTTTTATTCCAGCGCAAAGACTGAATGTCAATAAAGAATAATGCTTCATCGCAGCCGGCCCCGTAAAGACATGCTCCTCGTGTACCAGACTCTCCACCGGCTGCAACAACCCCTGCCCCAACGCAAAAAGGAATACCGTGAGAATCTTCCAGATAAATAAAGCCGTCTTCTGCAAAAATTCTGTCGCTCCAGATACCACGGTCAAGGTAGGCGCTGTAATTAATTGAACCCGGCTGGCTTGCAGTAACATGCATAAAAAGCACATCATCAACAGCACTTATCCAGGTTCGGCGGGTAAAGTTCACACCCTGATCATCGGTGTAAGTTACAAGTGTGCAGGCCTGGTCCAGCAAAAGCTCGCTTTTATAATTATCAAGACATTTTTCATCAGCCTTGTGCTGGAGCGGCCAGCCGCTTGCAAGCCCCTTGTTTTTTGGCGAAAAAAAATCAATATGAAAATCCCCTGCAGTCTGGTATGCGCGCTCATTAAAGGAAGTTGCACTCATTGCTTCAAAACCAAGCGACTGAGCCTCAAGCACGCGCCCTTCGTTTACAAGAGAACGGATTTTTTCAAGATATTTTTTTGTATCGGGATTAGTTCTGTCCTGAGGGCCCCCAGACCAGATTCCTTCTTCATTAAGCTGCAGCACCTCGTTGCAAGGATGAGCCTTTACCATACAGCCAAGACGACCATTTCCAAGCGGCAGATATTCTTCCCAGCGAGCAGGCGGCTTATTAAAAAGAAGTTTATTATTCATACCCAAGATTATCGGGTCGAGTCCGATAATGACATATTATCAAGAATCTTGCGGAATGCACTGTCCGGCTTTCTAAGCTCTTTAGATCCCCGGGTTATCTTACAAAGCGACATGCTGAATTTTTTTGCAATTTCGCGCTGAGTAGTTCCCTTGTCAATTTCTTTGACCAAAAGCCAGCGGTTAGCAATATCTTTGCGCTCTGCAGGAGTAAAAAGACATTCAATAAAATCGTAAGCAAGCTTTTCATCAGAAGTTGTGAGAATATGGCAAATCTCTTTCATAGACTGCTGTACTGCAAGTTCTGTTTCTGAATTGTTCTCTTCCATAGAAACATTATAGCAAAGTTTTAGAAAAAAGCAAAGACGAGATTACGATTTCAACAGTTTTTCAACAACCTGTGCAGCCTGTTCAAGCTCCGGAACATCAAGATTGTCTACATCCCCCGCATCTACAGCACGGCTTGTTTCTTCCTGCATTGGGATTCGGGCCAGAACCGGAATATTAAAGCTCTGGGCAATCTGGTCTATGTTGCTTTTGCCAAAAACAGTGATTTCTTTTCCGCAGTCAGGGCATTTTACATAGCTCATATTTTCTACAATGCCAAGGATTGGAATATTCATCATATTGGCCATGTTTACGGCTTTTTCTACAATTACGCGTACAAGCTGCTGAGGTGAACTTACTACGATAATTCCGTCAACCGGCAGAGACTGGAAAACTGTAAGAGGTACGTCGCCGGTTCCCGGAGGCATGTCTACAAACATAAAGTCTACATCCTTCCAGATAACATCGGTCCAGAACTGCTTTACAGCCCCTGCAATTACAGGACCACGCCAGATTACAGGATCATTTTCGTTCTGCAGCAAAAAGTTCATGGACATAAGCTGTATGCCAGATTCGGTAACAACAGGGTTCAAAGCATCCTGACCTTCTACAGCCTGGGCTCGTTCGTCGCCAACACCAAAACTTTCTGGAATTGAAGGACCGGTAATATCGGCATCTAAAATTGCAGTACGAAATCCATCTTTATTTACGCGTGCAGCAAGCAAACTTGTAACAAGCGATTTACCAACACCACCCTTTCCGCTTATGATTCCAATTACCTTTTTGATTTTGCTATCTTTATGAGCTGCAACCTGAAAATCTCTCTTAGAACAATCTTGACTGCAAGAACCGCAGTCGTGTGTGCATTCTGCCATTTGTTTACCTCTTAGTTTAAATATAATAATGAAAATGATTAAAGGCAAGAATAAATTTATTAGAAAAAAATGGCTCCCAGGCGCCTTCTGGATTTCAAAACCTAGCGAACGACGGCGTAGCCGGCAAAACGCTCCAGTGAAGCGTTTTGAGTGAGTCTCCGAGCAGCTATGCTGCGAAGGCGGGCTTAAGTATCAATTGCGGCCGCACTTCAGAGTGTTTTTGAATCCACAAGTCGCCTTCCGCCATTTTTTTAAATGAATTTTCGATTTAACCATTTCCCTTATTTAACTTACACACATTACTATTGAGAAGAACAGAAAATATCTTTATAATATAGAAAACAATTCATATGAGGTAAACAAATGACATCACAAATGATCGCAATGATTATTGCGTTTGTACTTTACCTGGGACTTATGGTTTTTGTAGGTATCCGCAGCGCAAAGAACAACAACTCTGCATCTGACTTTTTTCTTGGAGGAAGAAAGGTTGGTCCTTGGGTAACAGCCCTCAGTGCAGAAGCTTCAGACTCATCTGCATGGGTTTTAATGGGACTTCCAGGACTCTGCTACCTTGGAGGTTTTAAAGAGACATTCTGGACAGCTATTGGTCTTATTGTAGGAACTTATCTTGCATGGCTGTTTATTGCAAAGCCATTACGCAAGTGTTCAATCACTTACGGTGATTCAATCACAATTCCTGAATTCCTTTCAAACAGATTTAAAGATAAATCACATATTCTTTCTATTGTTTCTGCTTTCTTTATTGTACTTTTCTTTACAATTTATACAGCTTCCGGCTTTGTAGCCTGTGCTAAGCTTTTCCGTTCAGTATTCGGACTTAACTGGAATGTTGGTCTTATAATCGGATTTGTAATCATTCTTTCATATACAATTCTTGGTGGTTACCGTGCCGTTTGTACAACAGACTTTATTCAGGGAAGCTTGATTTTTATTGCATTCATCATTTCGGGAATCGTAATTGTAGCTTCTCTTGGAGGCTTTGGTAATGCAGTAGATCAGGTTCAGTCGTTTACAGAACGTGCCATGAACGGTGAATTTGGTGCAGCACTGCTCAAATCAATCAAAGGAAACCAGTCATTCAGCCCAATGTCTGCAATTTCTGCCTTTGCATGGTGTCTTGGTTACTTTGGTATGCCTCACATCATCATCCGCTTTATGGGAATCCGCTCTAATGCCGAAATCAAAAAGGCTCGCCGCATCGGTATTATCTGGATGATTATTTCTTACATTGGTGCAGTTTTGATTGGTGCACTTGGAACAGCTTATCTTTTGAACAAGGGAATTATTCTTGGTGCTAACCCTGCCGAAGTTACTGCTTCAGGCATTACAGCTCTTGGAACAGGAACTCAGGAAGCCGTATTCAGTGAATCAATGGTTCGCATGTTCCCGGCCTTTATTGCAGGTATCTTCCTTTGCGGTATTCTTGCAGCAGCTATGTCTACAGCAGACTCACAGCTTCTTTCTGCCAGCTCTGCCATCGGACAGGATATTTACAAGGGAATCATCAAAAAGGATGCAAGCGATAAGAACGTTCTTCTTGTAAGCCGCATCTGTGTTTTCGTAATCGCTATTGTAGGTCTTATTCTTGCCCTTGACGAGACAAGTTCAATCTTTGGTCTTGTATCTTATGCCTGGGCTGGTTTTGGTGGCACCTTTGGACCTCTTATTCTTCTGGCTCTCTACTGGAAAAAGACAACAGCTCCTGGAGCAATTGCCGGCCTTATCACTGGTGGTATTACAGTAGTTGTATGGCACAACCTCCACGGCGGACTCTTTGATGTATACGAGATTCTTCCAGCCTTCATTCTTTGTCTTGTAGTAACAATTGTTGTTTCTCTCTTTACAAAGAAGGATGAAGAAGTTCTTGCCAAGTTTGATGAATATAAGGCATTGGAGGACTAGCGGTTAGCAATTAGCTGTTAGCAATTAGCAGGAGGGGCGCCTGCCCCTCGCTCCAAATAAAAAAAACTCGATGGTCTTCAACCACCGAGTTTTTTTTTATTTTACTCGAGTTTACAAAGTAAACTCGGTAGTGAGCGAAGCGAACGTACTACCCCCTCTCCTAGGGGCTCTGCCCCTAAAACCCCAACATAATTTCACTTTAATGGTTCAATCTTTTCAAGGAGCAAAAACAGGACCTTGATTGACCAGAGAAGTAACATCAAAAAGACGGGTTTCGCCTGTTGAAAAATCCACAAGCAGCTTCCTGAGTTTGGCAAAGCCAATTTTATTTTAGGCACAAAGCCGGCACAACACCTGTAGAATCGTCATTCACGGGGTAGTTGCTGATCGCATCACCATCCTGGTAGACTCTGCGCGCGACGTCACAAACATCACAGTGAGGAGAGCGCAGCCACCAATAACCGCCGTAGCCTTCTGTAGTTTCCTGGTATGCTCCATTTGCCTTGGCAAAATCAGTTGTCATACGGATTCTTGTACTGTCATTATGCGTACCGTCACCTTTGTACTCATTGTATGCTGCAAAGCCATAATCTGATTTTGTTGCTTCCTGTTCGCTAAGTAAAAAGATTTTATCGCTGGTTGGAGTATCACTGGCGTACTGATTATCTCCGTTGTTCCACAGTTTATCATTACCATCAGGGTTAGTACTTGCTGCATTGTTTACAACTGTTGTAGCTGCAATTGCATCCTGTTCTGCTTGTGTAAATGCTGTTGTTAAAAAATCTCCTGTAAGATATGCTCTTATAGAAGAATTTTCATAATTATTATTGAGACTTGCATGATAAGCTTTGTTTATAAGTATATTTTCTGCAAACAAAAGCTTTTTACCGCTTCCATTATAATCTGTCGTAAGCACACGCCATTTAATTGGTTCTACTTTGTAGTATTGTGAATTAAGTTCTGCATACCATTCGTTGTCGTCTCCCTTGTAATAAGTAAATGAGCCGACAGTTTTTGACTCTGAAGTTATTGAAACAGTTGAAGCTTTTTCCGATTGCGGAAAAGTTCCAAAGGTCACAATGTCGTATGTAGTTCCGCCGATTGTCTGGGTATCAACTTTAGTATATGGAGTTGAAGTGTTACTTCCGCCTCCACCAGAACCTCCCTGCTGGCCGCCAGTGCTGCCTCCGCCGCTTTCAGTACCACTACTTCCGCCTCCGCCGCTTTCAGTACTACTACTTCCGCCTCCGCCAGAACCTCCGCTTCTTCCCACATTGATTTTGCATCCTGCAATACTTACAAAAAATAATGCTGCAAATAAACCGATAATCGTTTTTTTCACAATGAAAAATCCTCCATAAAAAGTTTTAAAATATAAAAACTGCATTCCGAAAATTGTTCAGA
>JAILBH010000146.1 GCA_024681195.1 Treponema sp. | reverse complement strand
TACTATTCCAAGTACAGAAGAAATTGATGTAAGCATAAAGGTTTCGCTTATAAAGAGGCGGCGTACAAATTTCTTTTCGGCACCAATGGCACGCATGGTTCCAATCTCGCCGGTTCTTTCGATTACAGAAACAATCATTGTGTTCATTATGATGATGAAAACTACGATTGCTAAAATTGCAATAAGGATGTTGAATACAAGTCCAATTCCTTCTACAGAACCTGAATAAGAAGCGGCTGCCTTTTTCCAGTCCATGGCATAGACATCAAGACCGGCTTCCTTAAACTTTTGATTAAGCTGGGCAATGATAGCCTTTGTCTGCAAAGGATTATTTACCTTCATAAGAATAAAATGCCAGGCACCGGAGTCTGTCTGATTAAGCTGGTCGCGTAGAGTTGTATCTCCAAGGATTGAATCAAAATCATCAATACCACTTCCAACAAAGGCAGCAGAGGTGTCATCAATTGCAAAAAGGTCATCATCAAAAGAAGAGAACAAATCATCTTCATCCAGAGTATTGATTGAAAGATCAATAGAATCAGGAATTACGTTTTCAAAGTTTGATGCGTAAGTAAGATCTGCAAAGCCTCTGGCAAAATCAGGATCACAGTAAACAATCTGGAACATGGCAGAATTTTCGTTTGGCGGATTAAATACACCGACTACTTTTGCCTCTCGCAGCGTTGTAGAGCTGTTGGCACCTGCACACAAAACTGTGTCGCCAATATGAAGCTCCCGGCTGTACAAAGATTCATAGGCCTTTTTTACACGGGTATCAATCATAATTTCGTTGGTACCCGGAGCCGGATAAGTTCCTTCTACAAAGTTTACGCTTGGGAAGGTGTTCCAGTAGCTGCCATCTTCGCCGGCAAAAAGCATGGAAATAGGCAGGTCATCAAAACCAAGATCGTCGCGATCCTGAAGATTGGACAAATCCATTTCTACACCGTAAGCAACAAGAATCTGAGCTGAAATAATTTTTGTACTACTCTTAATTCCTTCTGTCTGATTAATAATTTCTTCTACCTTATCAAGGTCGGGAATTGCAGGCAGCTGGGACATTTCTGTTGTAATAGTGGTTGGAGTTGAACCAAAAATATCATTCATATATCCCTGTTCGGGATTTTTACCAATGGCAATATCTCCTGTGTAATTTGTGCGGAAGTCTTTTTCAAGGCCCCGGTTTACAGATTCCAGGAATGAATTGCCCAATATAACAATTGCTACACCAAAAATGAGAAAGCAGGCAATAATAATTGTCTTGGACTTATGCTCTTTAAGGTTTCGCAAGGCAAGCTTAAATATTTCTTTCATTACTTAGACTCCACATTGTATACATCAGAGCCGGCTTTGTGCTCATCATTCTTAATATTACCGTCAAAAATATGAACTACGTGATCACACATATCTACAATTCGTGAATCATGAGTTGAGAAGATAAAGGTTGTCTGAAGCTCTGGGTCGCGGTTCAAATCCTTCATAAGCGAAAGAATCTGGGCAGAGTTTACAGAGTCCAGGTTGGCAGTTGGTTCGTCTGCAAGAATTACAGGTGCCTTTGTAACAAGAGCACGGGCAATAGCTACACGCTGGCGCTGACCACCACTAAGCTCACTTGGCTTATGTTTTTCCCAATCACTAAGACCGGTTTTTTCCATAAGGTAGTGAATCCATTCTTCCTTTTCTTTTTTGTTAAAGGAATCTACAGGACAGGCAAGATTTTTATCTTTTGATTCAAGCAGCAGCGGGAATTCAATATTTTCATAAACGTTTAAAACCGGAATAAGGTTAAAGGTCTGGAAAATAAAGCCTAAGTGTGAACGGCGAAGACCTGTAATTCTGCGGTCCAGCTTTTTAGGAACTGTTGTCTTGATTTTTTTATTTTTCTTTTCGTTGTAGTTGTTCAAACGGCCTGCATCCAGCTCTGTGTTTTCGAGGTTAAAGCCGTCATAAACATCAATTCCGTCTATGATGATTTTACCAGAAGTTGGAAGGTCAATAAGTCCAACCATATTAAGGATTGTTGATTTACCTGAACCAGATGGTCCGGAAATTGCAGCGAACTCTCCTTTTTCGATGCTAAAGCTAACCCCTTTTACAGCTTCAACGCGCTGCTTTCCAAGAGGATAGGTTTTGTGAACATTTTCCAGAGTGATAACTGACATAATGTATTCTTCTCCTGTGTAAGGCCGCTAGCGGCCTGTGTTTTATTGGAAGGCGTTAAAAAAATTGCACTGCAATTTTTAGCCTATCCTTTTTTTGTGTATTATTGTACTATTACGATAATACAGTTTTTATGTGTGTTTGTCAATATATTTATATAACTAAAAAGATAATAAAGAAGTTACAGAATGGGAAGAAAAAAAGTATCGTCATTGCGAGGAGTGAAACGACGAAGCAATCTACAATACAGACTTAAGGAATTGCTGGAGACGCTCGCACTTTGGATGCTGAAATATCTGTTCTGGACTGCCTTCTTCTTCGATATAGCCGCCGTCCATAAACATAACACGATCTGCAACCTCGCGGGCAAAACCCATTTCGTGAGTTACAACAACCATAGTCATGCCGTCTCTGGCAAGATCCTTCATTACTTCAAGAACTTCGCCTACCATCTCGGGATCAAGAGCCGAGGTTGGTTCATCAAAAAGCATTACATCCGGGTGCATGGCAAGAGAACGAACAATTGCAATACGCTGTTTTTGCCCACCAGACAATGTTGAAGGATATACAGAAGCTTTTTCGGGAAGACCGATTCGCTGCAAAAGTGCCATAGCTTCGGCTTCGGCTTCTTCTTTAGTTCTTAGCCCCAGCTGAATAGGAGCCAGAGTAATATTTTCCATTACGGTTAGATGAGGAAACAGATTAAAATGCTGAAAAACCATTCCCATCTTTTGACGGCAGGCATCGAGGTCTGTTTTGGGATCTGTCATATCATTGTCTTCAAAAATTATGGAACCGGAATCCGGAGTTTCGAGTCTGTTCAGACAACGCAGGAAGGTTGATTTACCGGAGCCGGAAGGACCAATCACTACAATTTTTTCGCCCTTTTTGATTGTTGTAGACAAATCTTTAATTACGTGAAGATCCCCAAAGCTGATTTTGAGATTTTTTACTTCTATTAGAACGTTATCTGTCACTTTTTGCCATCCTTTTTTCAAGAAGTCCAAACAGCTTGGTAAGTCCTACCGTAAGGATAAGATAAATTATTGCACAGGTAAGAAGCGGAATCCAGGCATTGTAGGTTGCATTACGGATCATATCTCCGGCCTTTGTCATATCTCGTACAGCAATAAAGCTTGCAACAGAGGTTTCCTTAATCAAAACAATGAATTCGCTTGTGTAGGTTGGAAGACAGGCCTTTACAGCCTGAGGAAGCACAATCTTAAAAAGAGTCTGCCACTTGCTCAAGCCTAAAGAACGGCCTGCTTCTGTCTGCCCCTTGTCTACTCCCTGAATTCCCGCACGGAAAATCTCGGTACAATATGCCCCGGAATTTAAGCCGTAAGAAATAATTGCAACAAGCAGCTTTGGCATATGCAATGGTGCAAATACTACAAAGTAAAAAATCATAAGCTGGGTGGCAAGAGGGATGCCTCTGAGGATTGTTGTATAGGCATTGGCAATTCCCCTAAGAATCTTACTGTCTGATATTTTCATCAGTGCAAAAATACAGCCAAGTACAGTTCCTATGAGGATTGCACAAATTGCTATAAGGATTGTTACTCCCAAACCCTGCAAAATGAGAACATAACTGTCGCCGGCAATCATTGTGTCGTAAATTGACTGCCCCACTCTGGAAAAGAATGAACCCATAATTAATCTATTTTCTTACAATAATAACCTGTTCAGAAGCAAAATATGGAACAGAGAAATCTACGTTCTTTTTGCGTTCTTCGGTAACAGACATACCGGCTGCAATAAAGTCAATTGTTCCGGCCTGAAGAGCAGGAATTAAGCTGTCAAAAGCCATATCCATAACTTCGAGCTTCATACCGGCATTCTTTGCAATCTTTTCGCCCATTGTGATATCAAAACCAACAATATTCTTTCCTTCTACATATTCAAATGGAGGGAAAGCAGCGTTTGTTCCAAGAATTACCTTGTCTCCGCTGGTTGCTTCGCTTGCAGGAATTACAATATTTCCGTCGGCAGGCATAAATGCGTTTACCAAAGCTTCATACTCACCGTTCTTTTTCATATTGTTAATAGTTTCATTAATTTTTGCAAGAAGACTTGAACTACCCTTCTTTACAGCAATTGCATACTCTTCTTTGTTTTCTGCAAAATATGGATCGCGGATAATCTTAAGTGAAGGATTGCGCTTTACAATTTCTTCGGCTGGAAGCTCATCAAGAACAACGCAGTCAATTGCACCATTCTTAAGGTCAAGGGCAGCATCAATACCACTCTTAAAAGAAGAAATTACAGCTCCTTCTACTTCTTCCTGAACAAAAAGTTCACCTGTTGTACCAGCCTGAACACCAATTTTTTTACCGTTAAGATCGGCTTTTCCATTTATTACAACCTTTGATTTTGCACAACCAGTAAGGGTAAGCAAAACAGCTGCAGCTAAAAATGCCAATTTTTTCATATTAATATCTCCTGATTAGAAAAGTATAAATATATATGAAAATAACACTTTATTTGGGTTGTTTCAAGACAATGAAAAAAGTGTTTTTACTGCTATATATTCTGAAATACATCTTGACATTTTTCGTAAATATGTCATTATAAAGGCTGACGGATAGAGAAATTTATTTATAGGAGAAACCACTTTATGATACATTACACAGTGGACAAAACAATTCCAAAAAATCTTCCTCTGCTTCTTAAGAAAAGAGCAGAAGATTACCCGGAAATTAATCTGCAGGCTTATAAGGATGCAAGCGGCACTTTTGTTTATTCATCCTACTCAAAGGTTTATAGAGAAGTAATCTGCTTTGCTGCAGCTCTTTCTGAACATGGAGTAAAGAAAGGATCAAACGTAGCCCTTATCTCTGATAACAGAAGAGAATGGCTTATTACTGATATGGCAATTCAGTCACTTGGTGGAGCAGACGTTCCACGCGGTTGTGACTCTATGGGAAAAGAAATCCGCTTTATTATTGATTTTGCTGACTGTGAAATTGGTTTCTTTGAAAATGTTCGTCAGCTGGAAAAGGTGTTGGAAAACGCTGCTGAAACTCCAAAGCTTAAGAAGGCTGTTCTTTTTGATAGAGCCGATGCTATAGAAAACTGTCCGTTCCAGGTTCTTTATTTTGATGACCTTCTTAAAGAAGGAGAAATGCTTTACGCTCATGATACAGCTAAATGGACTGCACAGATTGAAGCTCAGATGAACGACATTGGTCCTGAAGATACAGCTACAATTATCTTTACATCCGGTACAACAGGAACTCCAAAGGGAGTTATGCTTACACACAATAACTACATCAGCCAGCTTGCAGTTCTTCAGCCATTTTTGCCGGCTCATCCTGGTGACTGGTGGCTCAGCGTACTTCCTGTATGGCACGTATTTGAACGCTTGATTCAGTATGTTGCAGTTTATTTTACAAACGGTATTGCTTATTCAAAGCCTGTTCCTTCTATTCTTCTTGGAGACCTTGCAGTAATCAGACCACACTGGATGTGCGGTGTACCTCGTCTTTGGGAAGCCCTTGCTTCTGGTGTTCATAAGGCCATGAAAAAGACCGGCGGTATTAAATACAAGCTGTTTCATTTCTTTGTTGGAGTTGGTGATAAATACAACAACAGCAAGAATCTTGTACGTGGCTTTGTATGCCAGATTAAAAAACGCAGCCGTTTCCTTGACTTCTGTGCCGGAATTATTCCTATGATTTTCCTGTGGCCGCTTTATAAACTTGGAAACGCTTTAGTATTCAAAAAGATTCAGGCAAAATTTGGCGGACGCCTTACAATTGCAATTTCTGGCGGCGGTTCACTCCAGCGCACTACAGAAAACTTCTATCATTCTGTTGGTTTGAACCTGCTCGAAGGTTATGGACTTACAGAAACAGCTCCAGTAATCAGCTTCCGCTATCATAAGATTCCACGTCCTGGTTGTGTTGGTGTAATCTTCCCTACTTTTGAAGTAAAGGTTGTTAAGGAAGAACACGGTGTAATTGTAACTGATGCAGATGGAAAGCCTGTTGAAGTTGGACCAGGCCAGAAAGGACTTATCCTTGTAAAGGGCTCACAGGTTATGAAGGGTTATTACAAGAGACCGGATCTTACAGAAAAAGCAATTGATAAGGACGGATTCTTTAATACAGGTGACATTGGTCTTCTTACATACGATAAAGAAATTAAGATTACAGGTCGTGCTAAAGATACAATCGTTCTTTCTGACGGAGAAAACATTGAACCGGCAGTTATCGAGAACGAGCTTTGTACAAGTCCATTTATTGAAAGCGCAATTGTACTTGGACAGGATCAGAAGATTCTTGCTTCCCTTATTGTTCCTTCAAAAGAAGCTGTAATTCAGTATGCTCAGGAAAATGGGCTTGACTTTACAGATTACGAAAAGCTTTTGCAGACAGAACAGATCAAAGATTTGATTTACAAGGAAGTAAACACCAAGGACAATCCTGCTAACGGCTTTAGACCATGCGAACGCATTGCAAAAATTGCGCTTCTTCCAAACAGCTTTAAGGTTGGAGAAGAGCTTAGTGCCAAGCAGGAAATGATGCGCTTTAAGATTGTGGAGAAGTATGCAGCTTTGATTGCGACTTTGTTCTAATAACTGATTCAACAAAACGGAATCATAAGGAAAAAGCCCTTGTGCTCCCGTAGAAAATGCCCTCGGCCAACGGGAATGATGTTGTCCTCGGTCATTTTCTACTCCGCGCAAGGGCTTTTTCTATGCCTGGTTTATTGTTGAATTGGTTTTTCGAAATTGAAAACGGGTTTCTGCCAGTACAACGGCAAGGAAAATCAAAATACAGCCAATGCCCATTCTTAGCGTGAGTTTTTCGTGTAAAAAGAGGGTGCTGAAGAGTACGCCAAAAACTGATTCAAAGCTTAAGAACAAGGATGCCAGGGACGACTGAACGTATTTAAGGCCAATATTCTGAAGGCTAAAGCAGAGCATGGTGCTTAAAAGGCCAAGGTAGAGCATGGAGATTATAACACGTGGGTTTTGTATGCCTGCAACCGGAAAAGCTCCGTCGTAAATCGGGGCAAAAATCCAGCCAAGAAGTGCGCAGACTACAAACTGCAGGAGTGTCAAAAATAAAGTGTCGTCCCCCTGCTCGTTATA
>JAILBH010000132.1 GCA_024681195.1 Treponema sp. | reverse complement strand
ATGTATAATTAGTTAATCCTTTTAAAAAAGTCTTCTGGCATTTATGCTTTTATTTATTCTAATATGACTGGAGAATTTTTTATGACAAAATCCAACAAACCTGGTATAAGGCTTCCTTGGTATGCTTATCTCTTTATTATTCTTGTTTACATTTCACCATTTCTTTTGTTAACACCTCTTGGGCTTCTTACTGATGTTTTTGATATGGAAGAATATGGTATTATTTTTACCAATCCTATAATTAATGGTATTACAATACTTACTTTTATTGCAGCTTTTGGTATGGCTTTTTGGGAAAGAAAATATCTTTCTGAGTATACCGGAACTCCTGAATCTATTGCCAAGACAAATAAAAAATTAAAGTTTTCTGCTCTTGGTAATATTGCAATTCCAATTATTTTAAATTTTGTACAGGGAACCGCAATTAATATATTCATAAAAAAAACTGGATTACAGCTTAAGGCCTTTCAGGGTACAAATCCTTCAATGTTCATTTATATGATTTTGTTTGGAGCCCTGCTTGATATTGGTCTTTTATTTTATGTTCTTCAGGTTCGTGTTATTGAACCTCGCTTACATATGATTCCATTTAATAAGAAAGAACTTCCTCTTACTTTGGTCCAACGTAACGTTCTTACAGTTTCGTTTGGTATTCTTGGATGTATGTTCCTTATCTTTATTTGTTTAAACCCATTGAACATGCAGCAGGGTTTAGTTATTATGCAGGAACGTCTTGCACCAATTTTGATTTATTCACTTATTTACTTCATTATAGTAAACCTTTTGCTTACAGATGATATTAAAGTTTGTTTAAGAAGAATCAATAGAGTTACAAGTGCACTTATAGAGAATGATTATACTATAGAAGAACAAAAGGCTACAAACCGCAGTGAACTTGGACTTATTATTCTTGATGTAAACGAGTTTAAACGCAAATCAAATAAAATTCTTGTAGAAGTAGAACAATCAGCTAAGAGAACCTCTAACGAATCTGATGATCTTGTTTCGAACATGGATGCAACAAAGAATAATATTTCTAACATTACTGAAGCACTCCAGAAAATTAAAACCGAAATCGAAAACCAGTCTGCCGGTGTAGAAGAATCTAATTCTTCAATCGAACAGATTATGGGTAATATTCGTTCTCTTAATAATTCTATTGAAGCTCAGGCTACAGGGGTAACACAGTCCAGTGCCGCAGTAGAAGAAATGGTAGCAAATATTGCTTCGGTTTCTCAGATTCTTGAAAAGAACAGTGAAGTTGTAAATCTTCTTTCAGAAGCTTCTGATAAGGGTGAACAGCAGGTTAAGATTGCGGTTGAAACTGCAGAAGGAGTTCTTGCACAGTCAGAAGGTATTTTACAGGCTTCAAGCATTATTCAAAATATTGCAAGCCGTACAAATCTTCTTGCCATGAACGCCGCTATTGAATCTGCACATGCCGGTGAAGCAGGTAAAGGTTTTGCTGTAGTAGCAGAAGAAATCCGTAAGCTTGCAGAACAGTCAAGCAGTCAGTCTAAAGCAATCGATGAAAACCTCCATGCACTTTCTGACGCAATTTCTAATATCACAACAGATATTGGTCACGTAAAAGTTGCATTCGAAAATATTTATGAGCTTTCACAGAAGGTTCGTCAGCAGGAAACTGTTATTGCAAATGCAATGGAAGAACAAAATGCAGGTAACCAGCAGGTTCTCGAAGCAATGCGTTCTATCAGTAATACAACCCAGGAAGTAAAAAATGGTTCAGCAGAAATGCTTGTGGGTGGAGAACAGATTCTTAAAGAAATGCAGAATCTTTCTGAAGTAACAAGATCTATTTCTGATACAATGAGTCAGATAAATGCCTTCTCTATGCATATTTCTGACGCTGTTGCAGTAACAACCGCTTCTACAAACAGTACAAAGCAAAGTGTTTCGGGCTTGCTTAATGAACTTGATTCCTTCAAATTGGTTAATTAGAGCAGGATGGTATAATTATGGCAGATCCAATAAAAAAGCTTTATGAACTTAAAGGTCCTAAGGTTGCAGAAGCATTAAAAAAGCGTGGTTTTGAAGCATACTATGTTTCTGATAATACACAGGCTGTAGAAAAGATTCTGCAGATTATTCCAAAAAACCATTCTGTTTCCTGGGGTGGCTGTATGACTATGGACGCCCTTGGCCTCAAAGAAAAGCTTATTTCTAACGACTATTCTATCATAGACCGTGATGCAGCCCAGTCTCCTGATGAACGTGAACTTTTAATGCATAAAGCATTAAACTGCGGTTCTTTTATAATGAGCAGCAATGCAATTACCGAAGACGGCCAGCTTTTTAATATTGACGGAAAAGGAAACCGCGTTGCAGCTCTTTGTTACGGACCAGAAAATGTAATTGTAATTGCAGGAATGAATAAGGTTGTTCAGGATATGGATGCGGCTTATTCCCGTGTAAGAGGTTTTGCCGCTCCTGCAAATGCACAACGTTTTGATCTGGATACACCTTGTAAGAAAATTGGCTGTTGTGCAGATTGTCTTTCGGCAACGACAATTTGTGCACAGTTTGTAACAACAAGATTCTGTAAACCTGCAGGTAGAATAAAAGTTGTACTTATTGGCGAGAATCTTGGAATATAGAAATCATATGGAAAAAAATTGCTCACGCGAAGAACCGTGTTTTTCTCCGCAGAGGGAGTATGAAGCTCCGAAAAACACGAACCTTCGCTCCGCAATTTTTTTCAAACTCTTTTTAATTACAATCTTTTTAATAATACCTTACAACTTTTATTCTCAATCCGTAACCTTGGAATATAGTGGGGATGATAATTATATTCTTACGGAACGGACGGATCTCAGGAGGTATGAGAATAATCGTTATATCGGGCTAACAAAGAGGGAAGTCAGGTCTTTTATCAGTCCTTCTTATTATAATGGAGATAATTATTACGAAGGATATTTTTATGTAGAACAGGATACAATGCATCTTTCTTCAACTGTCGATGAAGGTATACATGATGCTATTGTTTCGAGCTTTAAAATCACTCAAAATGGCGAAATGGTTATGATTGAAGATAACGGGTATCCTAGTTTTAGAAGCTTTCCTTCTTTTCCTAAAGATCCGATTCAGAAAGGAGACACCTGGACGGCTAAGGCTGTGCGGGCTGTAGATCCAACCGGAGACGGAATTATCACCAGAATGCCAATTTATATTCAGTATACTTATACCGGCGATAAGATTTTTAATGAACGGCCTGTTCTGGTTGTAAAAGCTGCCTGGGCAACACGCTATGGTAGTGGAACCAGTTCCTTTGATTATGAGGGAGACAAAAACTTAAAAGCTGCAACAGGTAAACATGATGCAAAGCTTTATATAGATAAAGAAACAGGTGCTGCACTTTTAATTCAGGATCAGGTAGATGAAAGTTTTACCTATCAAAATGGGAATAAGATTGCATTTAAAGGTACTATTTCATTATTTACAGATTATCCATCCGGAGTTAATGAAGAAGAAATTCTTCCTGTTATTAATCAAATTCTTGCACAGGCAGAAACTCAGTCCGATATTGAATATGAAAAAACAGAGCTTGGTTATATGCTTGTTATAAGAGACTTACAGTTTGTTGCAAACAGAGCGGAACTTTTACCTGATGAAAAAAACAGACTGGGTCAGATTGCAGCCCTGCTCAAAAAAGTTCCTGATAATCAGATTTTAATTGAAGGTCATACTGCTCGTGTAGGTGATGAGTCTGATGAAATGGATTTGTCTTTAAATCGTGCAAGAACAATAGTAAAAGAACTTGTCAAAAGAGGTGTTAATAAAGATAATCTAATTACTAAGGGTAGTGGAGGAACAAAGCCTGTAGCAGACAATGATACTCCGGAAGGAAGGGCAAGAAACCGCCGTGTAGAAATTACCATATTAACAAATACAAAAGGAAACTAAATATGACAGACGAACAGATTAATGAATTATATACAGATGTTTTTGAAATGCTGGATATTTACAAGGAATATTCACCGGTCCATGCCGACGGTACAAATAACATGGATAATATAAAACCGGCTATTGAAAACATGATTGATTATATTATGAAAGATCCAATGGAAACAGCAGCGCTTAAAGACTGGCTTGATAATACGGATTTCTGGACTGCACCTGCTTCATCACGCTTTCATGGTAATATAAAAGGAGGCTTGAGCCTTCATTCTCTTATGGTAATAAAGCAGTCACTGGAATTTGCAAAACCTGTATTGGATAATTTTTTTACAAGTCCTGGTCGGAATAATTATGTAATTACAGCCAAAGACATATTTATTGCAGCTCTTGTCCACGATTTTTGTAAAACAGGCTTTTATACAGTTGAATACCGTAATACCAAGGATATTAGCGGAAACTGGGTAAAGCAGCCTTTTTATAAAACAAGAAGCGATAACCGAAATCTTGGACACGGAAACGAATCGGTTCTTATGATGCTTAAAATTCTTCCATCTATGATAGATAACAGAATGGTTATGGAAGCTGTTAGCCGCCACATGGGTTTTTCTGATTTGTCGGACAGTGAATCATATAACTATTCAAATTTTCTGGAAAATCCACTGGTAATTTTACTACAGCTTGCTGACCAGACCGCTGCTCAATGGTTTGGGTGTTAATTTTATAAATATACATTTAATATTATTAAATTTCTTTAATAATATTAAAGTTTTCCTATTGTTTTATTTTCTCATTTAGTTTATATTATATTTAATCATTAATTATTTTTGGAGATTTTATGGCTAAAGGAAGACCTTTAATCAACACGGAGAGATGCAAGGGCTGTTCACTTTGTATTCGTGCATGTCCTAAAAAAATTCTTGAAATGTCAAAAGAGACTAATGGTCAGGGTGTTCACTATCCTGTTTGTATTGATGAGGCAAATTGTATTGCTTGTGCTTTTTGTGCAACTATGTGCCCGGATTGCGTTATTGAAATTGAGGCAGAGTAGATATGAGTAAGAAAGTTTTAATGAAAGGAAACGAAGCAATTGGAGAAGCAGCTATCAGAGCAGGATGCCGTTTTTATTTTGCCTATCCAATTACTCCGCAGAATGAAATTCCAGCTTATATGGCAAAGCGTCTGCCCGAAGAAAAGGGTTGCTTTTTACAGGCAGAAAGTGAACTTGCCGCAATAAATATGGTAATGGGAGCAAGTGCAGCAGGAGCCCGTGCAATGACTTCATCTTCTTCTCCCGGAATCTCTCTTAAACAGGAAGGAATCTCTTATCTTTCAGGTGCACAACTTCCGGCTGTTATTGTAAACATGATGCGTGGAGGCCCGGGCCTTGGAAATATCAGCGGAGCTCAGGGAGACTACTTTCAAGCCACTAGAGGCGGTGGTAACGGTGACTATCATGTTGTAGTTATTGCTCCAGGTACTGTTCAGGAAATGGCAGACTGTACCGTAAAAGCCTTTGAAATTGCAGATAAATATCGTGTTGTATGTATGATCTTAGGAGACGGATACCTTGGACAGATGAGTGAACCATGTATCCTTCCTGAATATGTTACAGAATTTCCTGCAAAGCCATGGGCACTTACAGGTCGCACACCTGACCGTGAAAATAATATTGCCTTGTCTTTGCGCTTAAACGGGGATGACTACGACTTAAACAAGCACACAAAAGAGCTTTTTGAAAATTACGACCGCATTCAGGCAAACGAAACAATGAGCGAAACTTATATGTGTGACGATGCAGATATAGTTCTTACAGGATACGGTACTGCAGCCCGCGTTTGCAAAAAGGCTGTAAAGATGTTGCGTGACCAGGGTATTAAGGCTGGTCTTTTCCGTCCGATTACTTTGTGGCCATTCCCTCAGAAAGAACTCGAAGCAGCTTGTAGCACTGCAAAAAAGATTCTTACTGTAGAAATGTCTATGGGACAGATGGTACAGGATGTTAAGCTTTACAGTGGCCACAAGGTTAGTGATGTTGAATTCTACGGTGAACCTGGTGGAATTATTCCTAAAGTTGATGCAATTATTGAGAAGGTAAAAAGCTATGTCTAAGAAATATGAATTTCCTAAATCAATGAAGGATGTAAAGACTCATTACTGCGGCGGCTGTGGACACGGAATTGTTCACAAGCTCATTGCTCAGGTAATTGATGAGATGAATATTCAAAGCGACGTTCTTTTAGTTGCTCCGGTTGGTTGTGCCGTATATGCCTACAACTATATAAACGTAGATTCCTGCGAAGCCGCTCATGGTCGTGCTCCTGCAGTTGCAACCGGTATGAAACGCGTTCACCCAGATAAGCTTGTAATAAGCTACCAGGGAGACGGTGACCTTCTTGCAATTGGTACTGCAGAAACTGTTCACGCTGCAAACCGTGGAGAAAATATCACAGTAATCTTTATCAATAACGCAATCTACGGAATGACAGGTGGTCAGATGGCTCCAACTTCGCTTGTTGGTCAGGTAACAAAAACTTCACCATACGGCCGTGATGCAAACGATGTTGGTTATCCAATTCGTGCATGCGAACTTTTGAATACACTTGTTGAACCAAAATATATTGAACGCTGTGCAGTTTATGATGTTCAGCACATTAATAAGACTAAGGCTGCAATTAAAAAGGCTTTAACTTATCAGAAGGAAGGAAAGGGCTACAGCTTTGTAGAAGTTTTGAGCATGTGTCCTACTAACTGGGGCGTTGCTCCAACTGTTGCAGCAGACTGGGTAAAGGAACAGATGGAACCATATTATCCGCTTGGAGTTTTCCGTGATGTTCCAGCCGGTAATGTACCAGATGCAGCAAAACCAACAGCAGGTGTTGTAGTTCCAGGAGGCGCAAAATGACAACAGAAATAATTTTTGCAGGCTTTGGCGGTCAGGGGGTAATCCTTGCCGGAAAAATCCTTACACTTGCAGGAATGAGCGAAGATAAATTTGTTTCTCATATTCCTTCTTATGGTGCAGAAATGCGTGGTGGAACTGCCAACTGTTCTGTAATTGTTAGTGATGAAGAAGTTGCTTCTCCTGTAATAGAAAAGCCGGATGTTGTAGTTGCCTTAAACAAACCATCTATGACAAAGTTTGAAGAATGGCTCAAGCCCGGCGGACTTTTAATTTACAACTCAAGCCTTATTGACATTGAACCAAGCCGAAAGGATATAAGAACTCTTGCTCTTCCATGTAATAAAATTGCAGAGGAAACAAATAATCCGCGTGGTGCAAACATGGTAGTTCTTGGTTGTCTTGCAAAAGTAATTCCAGGCATGGTTAGCGGTCCAAAGCCTTTTGAATATGCTCTGGACGAAGCAATCAGTGCACGCAACAAAAAATTTAACCCGATTAATATTGCAACTATTGAAACTGCATTTAATAAGGAGTATGAAATCAAATGAGTGAAAAAAATAAAATTGGTGCAAAGGTAAAATTGGTTCGCGAAAACCGCAAGCTCAGTATAGAAGATGTAAGCGAAAGAACAAACTTAAGCGTTCAGCAGATTGCAAGCATTGAAGACGGAAGCCTTGTTCCGAACTTAACTCCGCTTATTAAAATTGCCCGTGTACTTGGTGTTCGCCTTGGTACCTTTATGGACGACGACGAAAACTTAGGCCCGGTAGTAACCCGTGCTCAGGATAAAAAGGAAGTAACCCGATTCAGCGACCGCGGAAATGCAGTAAACTCAGACCTTGACTTTTACACACTGGCTCAGAACAAAGCCGGCCGCCACATGGATCCGTTTATCATTGATATTTTCCCAAGTTCAGAAGAAGAAATTAAAACTTCAACCCACGAGGGCGAAGAATTCATTTATGTTCTTGAAGGTGAGGTAGAAATAATTTATGGTAAAGACAAATATCTTCTTCAAAAAGGGGACTCAATTTACTATGAATCAATTGTAGCACATCACGTACATAGCCACGGCGAAAATCCTGCAAAGATTCTTGCTGTTGTATATACTCCTGCCTGATTCTATTCTGTCTCATCATGTTCTGCTTCGAGCTTTTCTTTGAGAAGCTTGAAGTCAGAAATATCATCAAAAAGAATATAAAATACAAAGCTGTCCATATTGGTATTAATCTGCCAGATATGCGATCTTATATATTTTACTTCGTGCGAAGAAAGATTATGTATTCTAACTTCACTTATAACTTCATCAACAGTCTTTGTTGCTTGATTTAATGCATCCCGTAAATTCCTACCGTTTTTTGATTTAATGAATTTTGAAAATAAACCGTTTATGGTATCAAAATTACGGTCTGCAACGCCAAATAAAATTTTGGCATGGTCATTTGTTTTTAAAATCGTAGTGTTACAATCCTGAGTATGATATTCAACAATAAGAGCCGGGCCTACATAATTATCAAACAAATATGACTCAGGATTATTTGGATTTATAAAGCGCTCAATTTCAATTTTACCGGTAGGACGATTAGTCTGAACTCCAAATTGTTTTGTTTCTTTTGAAAGCATTACTTTTATAAAGGCATCTTCCGGCATTGGTTTTGCAAATAAAAATCCCTGAATAACATCGCAGCCAATACTTCTTAAAAATGCTACCTGTTCCGGTTTTTCAACACCTTCGGCAACTGTAATATAATTAAGCTTTTGAGCCATTCTAATTACAGAGCTGATGATAGTACCACCCTTGGAAGTAAATTTCTTATCTTGTAAATCCAAAGCTTTATTTTGTTCAGAAACATTACTGTCATTTAAAAAGCCCATATCCAGCTTGATTATATCAATCGGAATATCCTTAAGTGTATTTAAAGAAGAATAACCGCTTCCAAAATCATCCATGGCAATCTTAAAACCAAGACTACGAATAAGATTTATACGATGAATAAAGTTTCCTTCATCACCAATGTAGGCGCTTTCTGTAATTTCAAAATGTACAAGCTCCGGTGGAATATGATATTCATCTTTTAAATATTTAATTGTGTAATATATTCCTTCTGATTCAAGACTCACACGCGAAATATTTAAAGAGATTGGAACCGGATCATAACCAGCATCTATCCATCGCCTTAGCATACTGAATGCCTTACGCCAGATTTCTTTATCAAGATAACGGATAAAGCCGTTTTTTTCTGTTACAGGAATAAATACCGATGGAGAAATAATCTGACCTTCTTTGTTTATCCAGCGGCAGAGAGTTTCGGCTCCAACCATTTTATTTGTTGCTGTTGAATACTGTGGCTGGAACCATAAAACAAATTCGTTATTTTCCAAAGCAGATTTCATAAGAGTAGAAAGCTGTGCTTCTTTGTGCTGCTTTTGTCTTAAGGCTTGTGTAAAAGGACTGTAGGTATTTTCCTGTTGTGTAATACGCTGATCCATTGCAAGGACCGAGCTGTTAATCATTTCCATTACATTAACGTTTTCTCTATCTGCAATAGGATTTTCTATCATACTGTAAAAACCAAAACGCATTGTAATAGGGTAGTTTATTCCAAGTCCGGTACAATCAAAAGATTTTAAGTTCATTATATGCTGAATGTTATCAATTGATTCTTCAAGGAAGAATGCAAACTGACCACTTGTTATACGGGCATAACAACCGTCTGGTTTTGTAAGCTCATCAAGTCTCTGGGAAATTACTCTTAATACGGCATCTCCAATTTCTGAACCATGCAGCTCATTTATAACCTTATATTTGTTTATATCACCACAATAAAGTCTGTAATTCTTTTCTGGATTTTTTATAATTGTTCTTTTTACTCTTTCAATAAAGGCATCTTTATTAGGACAGTTAGCAACTGTATCTGTATAAAGACGATGACGCATTTCATCATTCATATAATGAATACAGTTTTCTTTTTTGTTGTACGAATAGGCAATTGCAGTGGCCATGCTTTTACAGGTTTTGTAACCGCACATTCCACAGTCAATATGACGTTTCTCTTCTGTGGTTTTGAGCATAGCATTAAAAATTTCATTATAGATTGAATCCGAAACATGATAAGGCTGAAAGTATCTGTCTTCAAAGCTGCGGCTAAAATCTTCAAAATGAAAGTCTTTAAATTTTTCAAAAAGGAATTTAGTTTCTTCCCTGTAATCTCCATTTGAATGTTCAAAAGTGTCATGTCTTTCTTTGAACATGTGGTTAAAACGTGAAAAGTTTTCACCTTTGTTATAACAGCTTTTATCCGAACCAGGACCTTCAAAACAACCTTGATTACAGGCATAAACTTCGGCAAGCAGCGGTTGAATATTATCATATTCTGTATCTGTATACATCAAAAGCTGCTTAAAGGTTGGATCTCCAGCCCCCGTGTGTACCGCAGTTACATCATGCCTTGAAAAGTAATTAGATATAATCTTTTGATAAAAACCAGATCGTACCGTGAACTGTCCAAAGCCAATAGGTTTAATATCTGAATAAAATGGTTCGTATTGAGAAAAATCTATATCCTTAATCTGTTCCCACAAATGTTTGTAGGTAAGATTATAAGAGATGTTTCCAAAAGTGTTCTTTGTTGTAATTTCATCTTTCTTAGCAATACATGGACCAAGGTAAGCAATCTTATTCATATCGCTCATATATTTATGTGCAAAAATTGCCGTACAGATTGGACCAGATTGAACAGGAATTACCTTTTGCATAAGCTGCGGGTATTTCATTTCTACAACATTTATAAAAGCAGGGCAGTTATTTACAATAAAAGCTTTATCTCTTGGATTATCATCATAATGATCTTTAAGATATTTTACGGTTGCCCATACAGCTATTTCACAGCCTACAGAACCATCATAAACTTTTTGAACACCAAGAGAACGAAGATATTGTGTAATCTGATAAGCTTTTTCGCCATAAGTAAAATAAAAGCTTGGATCAATTATTAAAGAAATTTTTTCTCCATCTTTAAGGGCATCAAAAAAATCTTTGGTATCATCAACATATTCACGTGCATCATGAATACAAAGAGCAATACATTTACCACAGTGATTACATTTATTGGAATCTACAGCAATTATTTTATTACCTTTAATTGTTGCAGAAATATTCGCTCCCATAATTGAACATTGAGAGATACAATAATTGCAGCCAATACAATTTTTGTTGGTAATAATAATACCGTTGTTATATCTGAACATGAAAACCTCTATTCAAAAATTATAAGCACCAGTGACTGATTCAGATTATTAAACATTATCTGTTCACCAAAACCGCAAACTCCGATATATTTTCCAAGAGTAGTAATAAGACGTTTTGAAAAATCATCAAATCGGCTTTGTTCCTCAAGCATTACCTTTCGGGAATAACAGTGCACTGCTATAGAGAACGATGGTTTATCTGTCATTTTTTTAATAGCATTTTGAGTTTCGTCCCACACGCTGTCATAATTATCCTGTTCCAGAAGGACAACGCGGGTTTGATTATAGAGTCTTGAATAATAAACAATTGAGTCGTCATCCATAATTTGTGCAGCTTCTGATATAAGAATATTATTGCCTTCTATACGACCAATTGGATTTAATTTTAAAGTTTCTAAAAGATTTTCACGGTCTACATGTAAAAGTTCGCATAAAACCTTAGCTGCAGGCTTGTTATCATATTCATAAACTCTTAAATTTTCGCAATCAACATCTGTAGTTAAAAGTACATGAGAAGTAGGGCGGAATAAGTTTTCTCTGTAAAGATGAATCTTTCCGCTAAGATTATGTATAAATATAAAGGCACAGCTTTCTATGTAAATGTCACCATTTAAAGCTACGGCAGAAGTTCTAATATTTTTATTGCTGCCAGCTGTAGAACCTGCAACCTTAATATCTGTCCCCAAAAGAATTTCTTCAAAAGTGTCTAAGACAAGCTCTTCACACCTGGAACCGGAAGTTGTAAATTCCAGACAAATTGTATTATCTGTTGAATTAAGGGATTTTAAGGCCTCATTAATATGACGGCAGTAGTTTTTTGGATGTCTTGAAACTTCATAAAGTAAACCGGAAGAACATTCAACATTATTATAAATTGCCATTGCAGAAAGCCCTTTTTCGGAATAGCCTTCTGTCGAAAAATTCATACATGTTGAGCATCCTATTGAAGTTGCTTCTGGAAAGTCTTCTTTAAGTTGTTTGGCGTAATACCATAAATCCTGGTAGTCGGAAAAGAATATAATAATTTTGGGACTGGAATTTTGAGAAGATATTTTTTGAAAACAGTTGGTGTAGTCGTCTTCCTTGACGCCAGTGCCACTGAATGCAATTAATGACCTTTCCATATATTAATTATAACACAGATTTATAGAAAATAAAGTAAAAAATAATATTTAATGTTTAATTATATTAAATAACTTTAAAATAATTAAACTTTTATATTGAAATTTTCACTGCTTTCGTATATATTCAAATTATGATTGAATTATCTTTAAACCAGCTGTTAAGACAAAAAACTCAGGAAAATCCTGAACAGGAATTCATGGTATACGCAGACCGTGATTTACGTTTTACTTATGCTCAGTTTGACAAACGTGTAGATGATCTTGCCTGCGGATTATACGCCATTGGAGTCAGAAAAGGTGACAATGTTGGAATCTGGGCAACAAATGTTCCAGACTGGCTTACTTATATGTTTGCCTGTGCCAGACTAGGAGCTGTTGCAGTTACTGTAAATACCTCATATAAATCTCACGAACTTGAATATCTTGTTAAACAGGCCGATTTAACAACTCTTTGTCTTACCGATGGTGTAAAGGATTCAAATTATGTTGCAATGATTAAAGAGCTTGTTCCGGAGCTTGATGAATATGAACGTGGTTGTCTTAAATCAAAGCGTTTTCCATTTTTGCGTAATGTTGTATTTATGGGACCAGAAAAATTCCGTGGTCTTTATTCAACACCGGAACTTCTTTTGCTTGGACAGCATGTAGACATAGAAATTATTCACAAGATAGAAAGTGAAGTTACACAGCACGATGTTGTAAACATGCAGTATACTTCGGGAACAACCGGCTTTCCTAAGGGTGTTATGCTTACCAGCCGCAATATTATTAATGACGGATGGATTATTGGAGAACGAATGCGTTACACTTCAAAGGACCGTTTGTGTCTTTTAGTACCGCTTTTCCATTGTTTTGGTATTGTTCTTGGAGTAATGGCAATTCTGACTCATGGTGCTACCCACGTTCTTCTGGAAACCTTTGATCCTCTTGTTGCTCTTGCTTCAATCCAGAAAGAAAAGTGTACATCTCTTTATGGTGTACCAACAATGTTTATTTCTGAATTAAACCACCCGATGTTCAGCATGTTTGACATGTCTTCTCTTAGAACCGGTATTATGGCCGGCTCTGGCGTTCCTGTTGAGCTTATGAAGACTGTAATAGAAAAAATGCATATGCCCGAAATTACTTCGGTTTATGGCCTTACAGAATCCAGCCCTGGTATGACTCAAAGCCACTGGGATGATTCAGTAGAAGTAAAAGCAACAACTGTTGGAGATGCTTTTGAAGGAATTGAAGTAAAGGTTTTGGATCCGGAAACAGGAAAAGAATGTCCTGTTGGCGTTCAGGGAGAAATGTGTTGTAAGGGCTGGAACGTAATGAAGGGTTATTACAAAATGCCCGAAGCTACTGCAGAAACAATTGATAAAAACGGCTTCCTTCATTCCGGAGACCTTGGTGTAAAAGATGAAAACGGAAATTATAAGATTACCGGCCGCATTAAAGATATGATTATTCGTGGTGGAGAAAACATTTATCCACGCGAAATTGAAGAGTTCTTAATTCAGATTCCAGAAATTAAAGATATTCAGGTTGCCGCTGTTAAGAGTGAACGCTATGGTGAAATTACCGGAGCATTCATTATTCTTCATGAAGGTAAAACTTTGACTGAGCAGGATGTAATTGAATTCTGCCGCGATAAGCTTTCTAAATTCAAGTGGCCGCAGCTTGTAATGTTCCTGGATGAATTTCCAATGACCGGTTCTGGAAAAATTCAGAAGTTTAAGCTTACAGAAATTGGAACAAAATACAGAAGAGAAGTGTTAAAAGTACAAGACTAATATTGTACAAAACTAAATATAAAGAGGTAATTTTATGAATGAGGAGATTAAGGCAGTAGCAGACCGATTGATCGGTCTGCGTGAAATTATGGATGTATCAGTAGAAGAAGCTGCAGGTGTATGTGGTATTTCTATTGAACAGTACCAGAAGTACGAAACCGGCACAATCGACATTCCTGTAGGCATTTTACAGTCAATGTCCAAAAAGTACGGAATTGACCTTGGTACCCTCATTTCGGGAAAAGAACCGCACATGCATTCATACTGTCTTACCAAAAAGGATAAAGGACTTTCGGTAGACAGACGAAGCGATTATAAATATCAGGCTCTGGCTGCAGGTTTTCAGAACCGCAAGGCAGATCCTTTTATTGTTACCATTACACCTGAAGAAACAAAGGAAATCCATTTTAATGCACATCCGGGCCATGAATTTGAATACATGATTGAAGGTTCAATGAAGCTTGTTGTAGACGGCAAAGAAATGGTATTGGAAGAAGGTGACAGCGTTTATTTTGATGCAACAAAGAAGCACGGTATGCAGGCGCTGAATGATAAAAAAGCTAAATTCTTAGCAATAATAATATAAGAATCATAAAGGATTATTTATGTTAGAAGATTTTCTAGAACAAACAGAATTTAAAGACTATAACGACTTTTTTGCAAATTATAAAATAAAGGTTCCAGACAACTTTAACTTTGGTTACGATGTTGTTGACGAGCTTGCAAAAAGAACTCCAGATGCACTGGCATTTATATGGTGCAATGATAATGACGAAGAAATTCGTATGACTTTTGGGGAACTCAAGGAACGTACAGACAGGGCCGCAGCTTATTTCCGCAGTATTGGAATTAAACGCGGTGACTTTGTAATGCTTATTCTTCAACGTCGCTATGAATTCTGGATTTCTATTGTTGCACTTCATAAAATAGGGGCAAGTGTAATTCCTGCAACTCATATGCTTACCAAAGAAGATATTGTTTACCGCTGTAATACTGCATTTATTAAAGCTGTTGTTGCCGTAGATAGTCGTGAACTTTTTAAATATATTGAGGATGCTCAAAAAGAATGTCCTTCTCTCAAAACTCTTGTTGCAGTTCCACCTTTTGGAATTGATCAGGGAATGAGTGAAGAATTTAAAAAGAACCATCCGGCCTGGCTGGATTTTACAGAAGGCTGTAAAAATGTAACAGAAGCTCAGCTTAATGATTTACATGCCCTTAAGCGAGAAGATATAAGCAAAAATGATGATATTCTTCTTGCATATTTTACTTCTGGAACTACCAGTCATCCAAAGCTGGTTTCTCACAACTTCCTTTATCCGCTTGGACACATTGTTACAGCAAGCTACTGGCAGCAGGTTCAGAAAGGTGGTCTTCATCTTACAGTTGCAGATACAGGCTGGGGTAAGGCAGTGTGGGGTAAGCTTTATGGCCAGTGGATTGCAGAATGTGCTGTATTTATTTATGACTATCATGATAAATTTAAGCCTATTGACCTTATCAAACAGATAGAAAAACATCATATAACATCTTTCTGTGCTCCTCCAACAATCTACCGCTTCCTTATTCAGGAAGATTTAACTAAATATAATTTCTCAAGTTGTCTACATTGGTCTACAGCTGGTGAACCACTTAGTGAAGAAGTATTTAATAAATGGAAGGCTGTAACTGGTAAAGAGATTAGAGAAGGCTTTGGCCAGACAGAAACAACACTCTCTCTCTTCAACTATGGAAACGAAAAGATAAAACCGGGTAGTCTTGGAAAACCTGCACCTTATTACAACGTTACTCTTATTGATGAAGAAGGTAATGAAGTAGAAGATGGTGAGGTTGGTGAAATCGTTGTTGATATGTCCAAAGGAAATTTCCCTGGTCTTTTTATGGAATATTTTGGGGATGAAGCAAAGACTAAGGCTGTAATGCATGACGGCTATTATCATACAAGCGATAATGCATGGCGTGATGAAGACGGATACTTCTGGTTTACAGGCCGTAATGACGATGTAATCAAGTGTTCAGGCTATAGAATTGGTACTTTTGAAGTAGAATCTGTTCTTATGCAGCATCCTGCTGTTGTAGAATGCGCTGTAACTGCAGCTCCAGACCCTGTTCGCGGTCAGGTTGTAAAGGCTACAATCATTCTTGCAAAAGGGTATGAACCAGGTCCCCAGCTTGTAAAAGATATCCAGGATTTTGTTAAAAAAACAACAGCTCCATACAAATATCCAAGAATTGTGGACTTTGTAAAGGAGCTGCCTAAAACAATATCCGGCAAAATTATGCGTAAGGATATTAAATAGTTTATACCTTGAATAATCCGACCTGCTGCTCAATAACATCAACTGATTGTGTATTGCTGGTAGCAGAGTCGTTTACTTCATGTACAGATTCTTTAAGGTGCATTGTTGCAATAACACCATCCTGAACAGCCTTTAATGTAGACTCAGAAGCAGTTACTACAGTTCTCATGAACTCTCGTACCTTCTGAGCATCTTCTGACTGAGTTAAAGCAAGATCATTTACGGCATGAACTGCATCTACTACAGTAATTGTAGCCTTCTGAGTTTCGGCGGCACCAATTTTCTGTTCTTCCATAGCCTGAGAAATCTCACCAACAAAGTTTGCTGTTTCTTCAACACCATGAGAAATTTCCATAAAGGATTCACCTGCAGAATTGATTGTTTTTACACCGGCTTCGATGGTAACAATCATTTCTTCAATATGCTGTTGAATATTTCGTGCACTTTGAGCAGATGATTCAGCAAGATTACGAACTTCTTCTGCAACTACAGCAAATCCCTGACCAAATTCACCGGCATGAGCAGCCTCAATAGCGGCGTTCATAGAAAGCAGGTTAGTCTGACTTGCAAGATTTCGAATGATATTAACAAAATTCTGAACTTCTGCAGAACTCTTTTGGATTGCAACCATAGTTTCAATCGCATTTTGAATTGATTCTCGTCCCTGCTGACTCTTTTGTGTAAGTAATTCTGCAGAGCCGCGGGCTTTTTCTGCAGTGTCTGCAACAGATCCAATGTTAGCTGTCATTTGTGTTACAGAAGAAGAAATTGTTGCTACAGATTGAGCCTGTTCAAGTAAATGTTCTTTAATTACACGTACATTGTGTGCAAGGTTAGAAATATTCTTATCTGCTTCCAATACAAGATTATTCTGTTCACTTGAGTTGTTTTTAATGTTTTCAAGCATTGTAGAAAAATCATTTATAGCAGTTGATGCATTAAATACAGAAGCGTTTATGATTTTGGCAGAATAAGAAACAGTTTCTGTACTTTCTACAAGTCCCCTGATCATTCCAGAAAGCTTATCAATCATCTTGTTGATGGAAGTAGTAAGAACACCAAAGTCATCAAGGATTGTAATATCAACACGATGCTGAAGGTTACCTTCCTGAGAGATTTCTTCCATAACTTTTGAGGTATGACGCATTCGTTTTGTCAAATCAACAATGATAACTGCAAGTGGATAGGTTGCAAGAATTACAGAGAGTGCAAAACAAAGCCAGCCTTTTTTCATAAAGATAGTTGGATCCGGTACCTGGAATGAACCAAAAAGAGTAGCAAGCATATTAATTGCAACAAATGAAAGTGCAATAAAGAATGTCATTGCAATTGAGCTTGCCAGAGTCATAGAACTATATTTTTTAAGATTAGAAATTGACTGAATTTTGAGCATCTGGCGGTATTTTGAAAGACGTGAATCAAGACCATTGATTGTAGACATGGCAGAAACACCACCAAAAGCCACAGCCTGTGTTACAATAAATACAATTCTAAGAAGATTAAAATCTGCACGTCCGGTTCTAAGTCCATCCCAAACCATTACAACTTGACCAACAAAAAAGCCAAGGAAGTTTGCAGAAATGGTAAGGATATTGAGTTTTCTATAGGTTCCAAGACATTTACGGGTTTCTTCTTCGGTGGGAGTATAGCCTTCTTCTTTAATTCTTTTAATGATTTTGTCAAAAGGTCGGCAGAAAAACCAGGCTATAAATAAGACGATTGCAAGTAAAATAATGGAAATCAGCATATTACTTGCAAAGCCGCCGATGAACATCTCTTCCGGAGAGTTATAGATAAAATCCAGGGCAAAAAAACGCAGAAATAAGACACTTATTTCTGTTACGACGCTTAGTAAAACAGCATATGATAAAAATACACTCATAATAGTTCATTATACTATGAAAATTGTGTGTTGTCATTATAAAAAGAATTCATGTTTGTGAAAAATACAAAACAGAGAACCCTGGTCTGTGAACCTGAGGGGGGTATGAAGGTTCACTGCCTCGGAACCCTGACTTTACTTTTTTTCACGAATGTATTCTTATTGTAAAAAACAATAATTTTCATTATTATGAAGTATTCTTATTTAAATCAAAAAAAATAACGGAGCAAATTAATGAATAGACGTCTTATTACGGCTGCTTTGCCTTATGTTAATAATATTCCTCATTTGGGAAACATAATTCAGTCTCTTTCGGGAGATGTTTTTGCCAGATTCTGCCGTAACCGGGGTTATGATACTCTTTATGTATGTGGAGTTGATGAATACGGAACTGCAACAGAAACTAAAGCCCTGGAAGAAGAAAAACAGCCTCGCGAGCTCTGTGATTATTATTATAAAGAGCACACTAAAATTTATGACTTTTTCCATATTAATTTTGATAAATTTGGACGTACTTCTAACGAGCAGTGTACAGAAATTACCCAGTCTTTATTTCTTGATCTGGATAAAGCAGGACTTATCAAAGAGCATGTAAATAAACAGCTTTTTTGTCCTCATTGCCAGATGTTTCTTGCAGACCGCTATGTAGACGGAACCTGTCCAAAATGTGGTTCTACAAATGCACGTGGGGATCAGTGTGATTCCTGTGGTTCTTTACTTGATCCAATCGAATTAAAAGACCCAAAATGTCATACCTGCGGTTCAACTCCAGAAGTTAGAGAAACAAAACATCTTTATATTGATCTACCATCATTAAGTGGAAAACTCAATGACTGGATGGAAAAAGCCAGTGTAGAAGGCAAATGGTCAGAAAACGCTTTAAGCATGACTAAAGCATGGCTCAGAGACGGTCTTCAGGAACGCGCAATTACCCGTGACCTTAAGTGGGGTATTCCGGTTCCAAAAGAAGGCTACGAAAATAAAGTATTTTATGTTTGGTTTAATGCACCAATCGGCTATATTTCTATCACAAAACAGCTTGCAGACGAGCTTGTAAAAGCCGGAAAACAGAGCTTTGACTGGAAGAGCTGGTGGATTCCTTCTGAATCAGAAGAAGCTAAAGGCAAACCAAAGATTGATTTATTCCAGTTCATTGGAAAAGATAATATTCCATTCCATACTGTAATTTTCCCATGTACACTTTTGGGAAGCCCACACGACTGGACAAAGCTCCATCATATGTCTTCAACCGAATTCTTAAATTACGAAGACGGAAAATTTTCAAAAAGCCGAGGAATTGGTGTATTTGGAAGCGATGCAATAGAAACCGGAATTCCTGCCGATGCCTGGAGATTCTATATTTTCTACAACCGTCCCGAAAAACAGGATTATCAGTTTACCTGGAAAGACTTTATGGAAAAACTAAATGGAGAGCTTATTGGTAACCTTGGAAACCTTGTAAACAGAACTCTTCTTTTTGTAAACAAATATTACGAAGGAAAAATTCCGGACGCCCCGGTTGACGAAGAGCTTTGGAAACAGGTACGCGAACTCGAAGATAAGGCAACTCAGTGTCTTGAATGGGCAGATTTAAAAGAAGCCTTCCACACAATGTTTGAAATTTCTGATATCTGTAATAAAAAATTCCAGGCTGCTGAACCTTGGAAAGCAAGAACAGAAAATCCGGCTGCTGCAGAAAGTCTTATCCATAATCTTTGTTATGTAATTAAGGATTTGATGATTATGATGAATCCTTATATGCCTCAATATACACAAAAAATCATGTCTTACTTTGGAAAATCAATCCAGGAAAAACGCGTAGGACAGGAAACAATTCCAGGCTACACATGGAATGATATTGGTGTAACAGAAGGACTTACAACCGTTGGACCAACAGAAGTTTACTTTAAGCCAATGGACCAGAAGACAATGCTTTCCTTCCGTGAACGCTTCAGCGGTAAACAGAACAAGGAACAGGGTAAACCTGCAGAAAAGAAGGATAAAAAACCTCAGAAAAAAGAACCGGAAGCTCTTCCTCTTGAACAGCAGGCCGCTTTCTTTAATTCAAATATTGAGCTTACTGTTGCCAAAATTACAGATATTAAACCAAATCCGGAAGGAGAAAAGCTTTATATTGAAACTCTGGATGATGGAAGCGGAACACCTCGCACAATTCAGTCAGGCTTACGTATGTTCCTTAAAGAAGAAGAGCTTCTTGGAAAGCATGTAATTATTGCTTCAAACCTTGCACCTCGCACAATGCGTGGGGTAGAAAGCCGCGGTATGCTTCTGGCTGGAGATTATAAGGACGAAAACGGAAAGGAATGCGTAGAAGTTCTTGATGCTTCCTGGGCAGAACCTGGAACTAAGGTTATTCTTAAAGGAGCAGATCCTTCTGCAGCTAAAAAAGCAGAAATCAATATTGATGAGTTCTTTAGTGTACAGATTAAAGCTGTAGACGGAAAAATTCAGATTGCAGGTAAGAATTTACTTGCAAATGGCAAAGAACTTGTTACAATAAAAGCACTGAATAGTGATATTGGATGATGAGTAAAGACGTTATTAATGCGGCCAACGTATCGCTGGACGTATGCAGTATTATTATTTGTCTCATAATTGCTTTTTCTATTTCTTATTTTAAAAAGAAAGATGAATCTGCAAAATGGTTTTTATTCACAAATATTGCAGCCATTTTCTATGGCATTACTGACATCTTTATGTGGATCAGTGAAGGAACTGATGCAGCTTGGAAGCTCGTTGCATTACCATTGTCATCCTTCCTGTATTATTTTACAGGAATCTTTATTATCTATTTTTATATCGGTTATGTAATCCGCTACTACCAGAAAGATACTAAAATCAATAAAGGCTATTCATACTTTAGTCTTGGAATAAGCATACTCTATATGATTCTGCTTATTCTAACTCCATTCCTTGGCATTTATTATACAATTGCCCCTGATAATACCTATCACAGAGGCAGCTGGTTTATGATACTTGTTGGAATAGAAGTTGTGCTTTATCTGGAAGCCTTATTTCTTATCCTTAAGTATCATAAAAATGTTCAAAATCTGGAAAATATTGGTTTTGCGTCGTTCATATTTTTCCCATTCATTTCTCATATAATTCAGATTGCAAATTTTGGTGTTGCTTTAATAAGCATTGGTCTTGCAATTTCATTCCTGATTATTTTTATAAATTTGAATCAGAAGATGAACCAGGAGCTTGAAATTTCTAATAAGTTATATAATGAAAAAAGAATTCAAACTCTTGAACATCAGAAAAATTCTGTTTATTACTTTACAAATCTTATAGAAAACCGAAAGCTTGAATCTGGTGTACACGAAATGCGTGTTACAAATATGGTTAAGGTTTTTGCCGATGCCTGTGCACGAAAAGGAATTTACAGGGATGTTTTGAGCGAAAAATATATTGAACTGCTTGTTGATGCAATTCCTTTCCACGATATTGGAAAAATCTATATTCCAGATTATATTTTGAATAAACCTGGAAAACTCACAGAAGAAGAATTTATTACAATTCAGACCCATGCCGAAAATGGAGCCAAGATTGTATCTGATATTCTTCCTCTTACAAATAATCGTGACCAGGTTAGACTTACAGCTCAAATCTGCCGTTCACATCATGAAAGATGGAATGGAAAAGGGTATCCGGAGCATTTAAGAGAAAAGGATATTCCTCTTGGCGCCAGAATAATGGCTATTGTGGATGTTTTTGAAGCACTTGTAAATTACCGCTGTTATAAAAATCCTAGTTCTTACGATGAAGCCTTTGACATAATAAAAAAAGGTGCCGGTGTTGAATTTGATCCGGTTCTTGTTGAAGAATTTCTTGCAATCAAGGACAAAATCATCGAAGAAAATGAAAAGTATAAAGACAACTCTATTGAAGGTTTATAATGTTTGATATAAAGGTACTGCCTGCAGCTGAAACAGAATGCACTAATAACGGCAGTTTTTTACAAACCCCATTCTGGGCAGATTTTAAATCAAGACATGGCTGGACAAGCAAAAGGTTTTCCCTGGACATAACTTATAACGGTCAAACTAATACTGCAGAAGTTTCTGTTATGAACAGAAGCTTTGCAAAGAATCGATTTTCGATTGCTTATGTTCCATTGTTTCCGGCGCTTCCTTTTGACAGGGCAGAAATTAGTCCTCAGGATCAGGCAATTGAATTTGCAAATCTTTTACATGATATAGCTTTTGCCTTAAAACCAGAACTTCCCAAAAATACAATTGCAATTCGTTTTGATCCGGCTGTTGAATTTGATGACTTTTTAGAAATGGCAGCTTTTAACAAGGGAATTAAAATTGTTTCTTTTGCAGACAAGCTCAAGCTTAAAAAAAACAGTGTAGATATTCAACCGCCGGACACAACACTTGTTGATTTGACTGTTGATGAAGAAGAAATTATGAACAGAATGCACTCTAAATGGCGCTATAACATTAGATTGAGCCAGAAAAAGGGTGTTGAAATTAAACGTTACTTAGGAAACAGTCTTAACTTGTCCGAAAAAATAGACAAATTTTATGAACTGACAAAAGAGACAAATGCAAGGGACGGAAATTCAAGTCATGCAAAAGCTTATTATCTTGATTTAATAAAAGCTTCTGCAGAAGAAATTGCTGCCGGTAAAGATGTTCCGGAGGTTTCCCTTTATATTGCAGAACATGAAGGAGAAGAAATTGCTGCCATAATGACGCTTTTTAGTCATGATGAAGCTGTTTATCTTTATGGAGCCAGCAGCAACCACAAACGCAATTTAATGCCAAATCATCTTTTACAATGGACTGCTATGAAAGATGCAAAGGCTTATGGCAGCAAATATTATGATATGTACGGAATGCCGCCCGAAGGAGAAGATGAAAATCATCCTATGCACGGACTTTATATGTTCAAGGCTAATTTTGGTGGACGCATAATACACAGAATAGGCAGCTGGGATATTCCTTTTAAAAATATTTACACTCTTTATATTGCTGCAGAAAAACTCCGTGCCTTCTGGCATAAAAAAGTAATCAAAAAGCTTAAGGGTAGATAATCAAAATGACAGACTTTTATGACTCAAAAAACATTCCCTGTTTTGGCGTAGCAGGTAACTTTACTGGCCATCTTGAGCAGGCTGGCGAAGCAATTGATTTTGCAAATGTAATAACAAAAGAAGCTGATGCGCCTAAAGCAATTTTTCCAACTTATATTCCTGCAAAAACTGGAGTTCCAGAGTTTCTTAAGGTTTTTCCTTTTAATTCACACAAAATAATTTTTCCTAAGGGGGAAGAAAAGCTTCAGATTGAACCTGAATGTGCTGTTATTTTTAATGCAAGTTGGGAAGGTGAAACGCTTACCAAACTTAGTCCTTTATGTTTTGGAGCTTCCAATGACTGTTCAATCCGTAAACAGGGAGCAAAAAAAATCAGCGAAAAGAAAAACTGGGGGGAATGTTCTAAAGGTTTTTCTGATAATCTGATTATGGCAGATGGTTTTGAAAAAGGCTGCAGCTTTGACAACTATCGCATCGCAAGCTTTTTAATCCGAAACGACCAGGTTTACGAATATGGGGAAAATTCTGCAATCCGTGATTACAGCTATATCTATAAAAAACTCACAGACTGGATGCTCGAAAAATTTAACGGTCAGAAAAATGAAGGACCTGCAGAAGATATTCACAGCTATCTTGTTGCCGCACTCTGCCCAAAACAAATAATGGTTTCTATAGGTGCAACCCGATACACAAATTTTGGAGAGACAAACTTTTTGCAGGACAAGGATAAATCAGTCGTAGTAGTTTATCCCGAATCAAAATATACAGCAGAACAAATTAAAGGAATGGCTCAAAGCGGAAATTTTACCGACAATACAATTTCGGCCTTAATTCAAACAACAACTTACTGCTGATAAGCAATTATACATTCACAAAAACCTTTTTCTCTTTCCTGTTTAGCAGCCAGATCATTTGTCTGATTAAGAAGTTTTACACCTTTTATACTGCTTATTTCCAAAAGCTCCTGTTGATTCATAAGTGGAAGCTTTAAACTCATAATTAAACCTTTACATTCAGGAAGTAAAACCTTTTGTACACAGGAACGATAAAGCATTTCAAAAACCGAAAGAGAGCAGGCGGCTGCATATGTATAGCTCATTCCACTTAGACGCGGATTAATTTCTATTATGTGCCAGTTATTTTTTTCATCTAAAATTAAATCTACCTGAACAACTCCGTAAAACTTCATTTTTTCGGCAAGCTCAAGCATCATGGCATTTAATGATTCTGGAAGTTTACAAGGTCCGCATTTTATGCTTTGTTTAGGACTTGTAATTCCATATTGATTAATACTCATTTTAAAAGGCGGAAGCACCTGATAAAAGCCCGGCACTCCATAAATTTCAAGTCCATATTGCTGTCCATTTATATATTCTTCTATGAGCCGGTTTGAATTATTTCGCTTGGAATTAAGATAACCGGCAGCTTCACCATAGGTATTTACAACAGTCATTCCATAAGAACTAAGTCCGGTTGTATCCTTTATAATAAGCGGAAGCTTTAATTTTTTTAGCTCTGAGAGTACGCTTTCTTTGTAAACATTACGGATAACTTCTTTATTGCTTCCGGCACAAAAATATAAATCATGATCACAAAAAACAGCGCGTGGAACATCAAATCCAAGGCTGTTTAATTCGTTATGAGTACGCCATTTATCAAAGCAGTTTAATCCACATTCAGTACTATGACAGATTGTTTTTATGCCAGATTCATTTAATTTTTGAGCAATAAGCGAATCACTTACAGGAAGCCAATCGTAAGGTTCAATCCAAAAGGTCATTGCAATGGCAAGCTCTGGCTTGAGCTTTTGGATTGAATCGGCAAAATCTTGTGTAGAAGCATCCTGAGGAAGATAAAAAACATTTGGGGAGCTTTCTTCCGGCATAAACATGGCAGGTTTTTGAGTAACACAGAAAAATTCATGTTCCGGATGAACAAGCCTAAAGTTCTTAAATGTAGTAGTATTTTTTGGAAACACGGAGATTATAAAGTTTTTTTCATCAAAAATATTGGAATTTGAACTGTAAAAGACTATCCGCATATTTTATCCACCAGTGAACTAAAGGATTTTTCTTCTTCTGCTGTGAGGCATTCTTTATCGTAAAGGGCTTTTTCAAAAAGTAAGCCTGCAGTAACCGCGTTCTGGTTATTCAATAGTTGTGTATATTCAGCCGGAGCCAGATTTTTTGTATATTCAACACCCTGTGAAGTTCCAAAATCTATTATCTTCATAAACTTTCTTGTAAGACGATCAAGTTCTGCCTTTTTTTCCTTTGATTTTTTTGCTGTTTTTAGAAATTCTTCCATCTCCTTACCAAAACGACGGGAGCTTTCTGAGCGTTCCAGCTTAAAGCGTTGTTTTTTAGTAAACAGTCCTTTAATCAGTGTTTTTATGTGAACAAAAAAGTTTTTAAAAATTGCCTTAAAGCTTACACCACGTAAGTATTTGTCCCAGGCTCTTTTAAAGAACGGACTTATAAAATACCACAAGATTGCAAGTACAAAAATTGCCCCGCAAATTATTGCAAAAGTAAAAGTTCCTTTAGTTTCTTTCCCTTCGTCAATTGCACGCTGATATATTTCAAGATCCTTTAATCTTTGGGCAATAACATCATCATTAATCACATCTTTATATTGAGCTTGAGAATTTGTTTCGGGCTTTTTGAACCATTTTAAGAAAAATAAAAGATAAGAAAGCTTAAGCGGGGAGTGATTTGAAGAAACAAGCAGGCTCACTAAAAAGCATGCTGCAAATATGATGAGGCTTACTCCGACAATTTTAAATCTAAAATCAAAAACATTTACAAAACCATCTGATGCATATACAGCCTCGCGGACATAATGCGAATAAATAAACAGATTTGAATATAAACATATAATGTAGGTAAAAAGCAGAATAACAGAAAGCAAAGAAGGAGTACCACAGGTTGTAACAGTAAGCCCCGTAAGAATCAAAAGTATAATTGCAAGAATAAAAAGAATTGTTCTGTTTTGACGATAACCGGCTGCAGCACCACTTAAATGTATATTATAATCATAAAGTTCTTTTTGCAAACCAGTTGTATTGTTTTTGTTGGCACATTGCTTTTCAAAACCGTCATGTTCAAAAAATGCTTCAAAAAGCTTTTTATACAGTATAAACATTGCAAAAGATATTAACAGCATAACAGGAAAGTTTATAAAGCTTCGCAAAAAATATGCAATTATACCGCCTGCCAGCGGAAAATACACACTCATTCTTACAAAAGTTCCGGTCTTTGTATTTTCATTAAAGAAAATTGCTATTATTCCAAAAGCTATTACCGCATAAACTGCTGTAAGGATTATTGTAAGGTAATTGATTACTTCTTTTTTCTGGATTGTAAGGTCGCGCAAAAGACTTAAACCACAGCATAAAAAAGAGGCAAGTGTCAAAAAAATGAGGAATCGTTCTAAAAACTTATGTGAATAACCGACATTCATCTTAGTTTTCATTTTATATCCCTCATAATTCCAAGAGTCTGGGTGGTAACTCCATACTGGCCGGCACCAATTTTATCGTTATACAAGCTTACTTCCTTTGGACCTATAACAAAAAGCAGGGTTCCCGTACTAAGCTCCTGCTTTAATTTTGCCTCAGGATCATAATCAAGCTTTCCGTTTTCCATTTGAATGAGCGAAAGGATATCCAAAATACAATCTGCCTGATTTTCGCCTGGTTTTATAAAAGGAAAAGCCGAACCATAAGCCGCAAAGCCACAGCGCTGCTTAAGACGTGCTGCAGTGTTTACAATGCTTGCTGCAATTTCTATTGCCTTTTCTCCCATTTCATGACAGTGATTAAGCGGGTAATCATCTTTGGCAAGGTTTAAGAAAACAAAAAAAGGTGCGTCAAAGGTGTCTTCGTATTCGTTTGTATAAAGAGAATCATACTTAGCACTTGCACGCCAGTTTATACGCTTAAGTTCATCACCGTTTTTATATTCCCTAAGGCAGCGGCGCATGGTAATGTCTTCATAAATCGGGTTATTTATTTTAATGTTTCCCTGTGGGAGCCCGGGATGTGCATTTGTCTTAAGCTGAATACGTGCCGGGCGAACTAAAATACGTTGGGTACATTCAAACTCAAATTCAATATCAAATAGTCCCAAAGGATCATTTGTTTTTACAGAAATGGGACCTGCTGTATAAAGCCCACGCTGGAGTGCATTTGCCTGGTAAAAAACTGTCTTTTTTTCGTGACCCCTCAGCATAAAAAGTCTTTCATTCTGCTTTTCAAATACATGAAGAAAGGGAATATTATCCAGAACAAAGCACATAAGGGCTGGAAATCGTGAATGATTAGTTATTGTAAAAGAAATTGTAAGTCTTTCGTAAGAAACTGTTTTTATTTCTGCTTCATCGCGTTCAACCTTTATTCCCTTACTTAATGCACGCGCCCAGATATAGCTTACAAGGATTATAAGCAGGGCACTAATTGCAATTGCCTGAACAAATTTATAAGGCAAAAACAAAATTGCAAAAATAGAGAAATATAAGGTTGTTTTAAGTGCGGAAGCAGGCCTGATCATTATACATGAGCCTTAAAATCAGGAACAGGAACGGCTTCCAGAAGCTGACGAATTATGCTTTGGGCAGTAAGACCACGTATAATTGCGTCTCCCTTTAAGATTATTCGTTTGCGGAATACAGGAAGAGTAAGACTCTTTACATCTTCCGGTGTAACGTAAGAACGTCCCTTTACAGCGGCCAATGCCTGTGCGGCCTTATACAATGCAATGGAACCACGAGGCGAAATACCTGCAGTAAGGCTTTCGTTTGTTCTTGTTGCTTCTACAAGTGCCAAAAGATATTCCATAACAGCTTCGTCTACATGAACATTTACAGCTTCTTCCATACAGGCAAGGATTTCATCTTTAGTAACAACTGCCTGTACAGCTTCAACAGGATGAACAAGAGAACGCTGTGCAGTAATGATTGATATTTCTTCTTCTTTTTTAGGATATCCAATTGAAAGGCAAAGCATAAATCGGTCTTTCTGAGCCTCAGGAAGAGGGAAGGTACCTTCTGATTCAACAGGGTTTTCGGTAGCAATTACAAAAAAGGGCTTACCAAGTTCGTGGCGTTTGCCGTCTATACTTATCTGACCTTCGGCCATAGCTTCAAGCAGGGCAGACTGAGTACGCGGAGTTGCACGGTTGAGCTCGTCTACTAAAACTATGCTTGACATTACAGGCCCCGGACGGAATTCAAACTCAGATTTTGCAGGAAGCCATACAGAAGAACCTGTTACATCGCTTGGCATTAAATCTGGTGTACACTGAATGCGGCTGAATGCAAGTCCGCTTGATTTTGCAAGAGCTTTGGCCAGAACAGTTTTTCCTGTTCCCGGCACATCTTCCAAAAGAACATGACCTCCGGCAAAAACAGCTGCCAGGATCATGTCTACAATATTTTCATCACCTTTAAAAACGGTTTCTACTGAATGTTTTATTTTATCGCTTATGTCTTTTATTTTACTCATATATAAATAATATCATAAATAGATATGTTAATTCTATATATATTATATAGGCGCGAGGGAATAAAACGGAGGGTAAAATTAAAGATTTCATATTAACAATAATAAATTCATTTTTGTGGCGCGAAGGAGAGAACGGATTTCAAAAAGACTCTGAAGTGCGGCCGCTTTTGCGGCCAAGTATATAATTACAAGGCACTTCAGCGTCTAGCGGCCTAGGCCGCGGTTTTGCAAACCCGTTCTCGACTGGGAGCCACACTTTATGATTTAATTATTTATGGTTGCATATAATTATTAAAAAAATTAAAATGTGTTTTAATATGACCAAAGACGATATCTATTTTTATATACAATCAAAAAAAGAATTCGAATTTGTTTTTAAGGGAAAAACTTATGTCCTTAATTATGATAAGGACGATAGCGGAAAAGAGTATATTGTTTTTGGTCAGCTTTACGAAGGAAAAAGATTTGAATCTTACGGGGACCTCATGAATCATGCTAAAGTCGAAAATCACTTTTTCCGAGAGCTTTTAGAGGATTTATGAAAATAGGAGTTACTAAAAGCTCTAACCAGATAGATATGACCCATGGGCCAATCTTTGGTAAGCTTCTAAAATTTTCTATTCCACTCATTTTATCAAGTTTACTCCAGCTGCTTTTTAATGCCGCAGATGTTGTTGTTGTCGGACGTTTTGCAGGAGATAACTCACTTGCTGCTGTAGGTTCTGTAGGCTCTCTCATAAACCTTCTTGTAAATCTTTTTATGGGGCTTTCGATTGGAACAAATGTAGTTAGTGCCAGCTATTTTGGGGCGGGCAGACAGGACAGGCTTGAACAGACAGTTCATACTTCAATTTTGTTGTCGCTCATAAGCGGTGTAATTCTTACTACTGTTGGAGTTTGCTTTACAAGATTTATTCTTAAACTCATGCAGTCTCCACCCGAAGTTCTGGAGCTTGCGGCAGTTTATCTTCGCATTTATTTTGGCGGCATTACTGCAACCATGATTTATAACTTTGGCAGCGCCTTACTTCGTTCTAAGGGAGACACAAAGCGTCCTCTTTATATTCTTTTTACAGCAGGAATCATTAACCTTTTCCTGAACCTTATTTTTGTAATCCGCTTTAAACTTGATGTAGCCGGGGTTGCGTGGGCTACTGTTATTTCTCAATGCTTTGCGGCTGCTTGTGTTATTTTTTTGCTTGTAAAAGAGGATGGGGCTTTTCATCTTAATATAAAAAAGCTTTCGATAGACACTCACATCCTTGCCAAAATTGTAAAAATTGGATTACCTGCAGGATTTCAGGGTATTATGTTTTCTTTTTCAAACGTAATAATCCAGTCATCAGTTAATTCTTTTGGAGCAGTCCTTGTTGCCGGAAACGCCGCTGCAGTAAACCTGGAAGGCTTTGTCTACACTGCAATGAACGGCTTTTCTCAAGGCTCGTTGACTTTCTGCTCACAGAATATGGGTGCCCGCCGCCCGGACCGTATTAAAAAAGTTGTTTGGATTTCTCAAGGCTGCATTTTTATAATTGGAAACGCCCTGAGTCTTCCTATGCTTGCCTGCGGACGTTCTCTTATAGGCATCTTTTCCAAGAGCCCCGACGTTATAGAAATGGGTATGAGCCGCCTTGTAGTCATTTTTACCACCTACTGCCTCTGCGGCATGATGGACGGCATGGCCAACTGTATCCGTGGTATTGGTCATTCATTAACTCCAACAATTTCATCTTTAGTAGGCGCCTGCCTTTTCCGCATTATCTGGCTTTTTACCATCTTCCAGATTCCGCAGTTTCACACGCCGTTTATGATTTTCATCACATATCCAATAAGCTGGATATTGACCTATTTAGCAAATATCATATGTTATAATATCTACATGAAAAGAATAAAAATATAAGCTTTTGATACAATTAAAAAAATGCGGAGCGTGTGGTTCTGGTTTTGCGGCGCTTTGTACGCGAGAAGTTTCTGGCTGCTGTAAGCAGGCAGAAACTTTTCTATAATTTCCTATTCGCGTACTCGGCAGAGCAAAACCAGGTTCCACGCGGGAGCATTTTTTTATTTACCAATGACTTTTATTGTTTTTTTTGATATTATAACTTTATGAACATGGAAGCATTTATTTTGGGCTGTGGTGGAATGATGCCCTTACCATATAGACATTTGACATCTGTTTTACTGCGAAGGGAAGGAAACCTGTTCCTTTTTGACTGTGGGGAAGGCACTCAGGTAAGTTTACGCAGACTCAACCTCAAATGGAAAAAAATTGATGCAATTTTTATTTCGCACACCCATGCAGATCATGTAACAGGGCTTCCGGGCATTCTTATGCTTACAGCACAGGTAGACAGGACAGAACCTCTTTACATATACGGACCTCCCAAAGTTAAAGAATATGTAGAAACAAGCCGCAAAGTGCTTGATATGTATATTAATTATCCCATTGTAGTTCAGGAAATTACAGCTCCATGTGTAGTTCACTCGGGCAAGGATTTTTATATCCGTGCATTCCCGCTTGAGCATACAAAAACCTGCGTTGGTTATACACTTGAAGAACTGGATCGTCCTGGAGAATTCAACCCGCAAAAGGCACAGGAGCTGGGAGTTCCATGCGGACCGCTTTGGGCACAGCTTCAGCAGGGCTTTGAAGTCCAGGCAGCAGACGGAACAACTGTAAAACCAGAACAGGTGCTTGGACCAAAACGCAGCGGACGAAAATTCAGTTTTGTTACAGATACCTTATATAAACCAGCCATTGCAGATGAGGTTAGAGGATCTGACCTTCTGGTTTGTGAAGGAATGTTTGAAGAAGCACTTATTGATCAGGCAAAAGAAAAAAAACATATGACAGCAGGTCAGGCCGCAACAATTGCCCGCGATGCAAATGTCCGCCGTATGTGTATGATTCATTACAGCCCTCGTTATACAGATAAAGAATTAACAAAGCTTTTGGAAGAAGCTCAAAAAATCTGGCCGGCTGCAGAACTATCCCGAGACAGAATGCAGATTGATATTCCTTATATTGATTAAGGTCTTTGAATGATAGAAATCATAGATTTTTGCAAAGAATATAATTCTCATCTTAGTAGTTCCAAAAAGAAACAAGCATTTATCATAAAAAATATTAGCTTTACAGTTGAATCGGGTTGTATAACAGGAATTGTTGGTCCAAATGGTTCTGGAAAAACTACTCTTTTAAAAGCAATCTGCGGTTTTCATTATGCAACATCAGGAAAAATCTTTATAAGCGATAAAGAAAATAATAAATTTGATATAGAGGAACAATGCGAAAAAGCAATGGAGCTCTGCGGCTATGTACCAGAAATTTCATGTCTTCCACCGGATTTAAAAGTTATTGACTTTTTACATTATGCAGCCGCCTGTCACAAGCTTGATCCACAGACTGCACAAAATCGGATAGAAGAGCTTTCTAAAGATTTTAATCTGTCTGATTTTCTAAACAATAAGATAAAAATTCTATCAAAAGGGCAGCAGCAGAGAGTATCCTTTGCACAGGCTTTAATTCATGATCCTGCAAACCTTATTCTTGATGAACCAATCAGCGGACTTGATCCTTCACAAATCATAAGCTTTAGAAAATACATTTCTGACTTGAGTAAGGAAAAAGCGATTCTTATTTCTACTCATATTTTAAGTGAAGTGCCACAGTTATGTCAAAAGGCTTTTATAATGCATCAGGGACAGCTTTTCAAAGTAAACAATCTGCAGAATATTGAACGGGAATTTATTAGCCTTACAGAAAAACAAAAAACGGAAGGTAACAAATGACATTATTTTCTGCAATAATATTTTCAGTTTTTACCTCCGTAATGTTTTTTATAAAAGGACAGTTTTTTACAGGTTCCGGAACTACAGACCTTTTAACATATTTTTCTTCGGCACCATATATCTGCATTATTGTAATTCCTGCCTTATGCTATAAAAAATCAATTGCAATTTATAACGATTTTATTCCGGTAAAAAGAATAATTTTCCAGCTGAAATACTTTGCCAGAATCTTTCTGCAATATTCAATAATTATTGCAATGATGTTTCCGGTATGTATTCTGATAAATCTGTTTGGTTCAATTGATGCAGGTCAGGTCTTTACCGGAATATTCTGCCTGCTGCTTTATGGAGCAGCAATAATATCACTCTGTCTTTTTATAAATGAATTATTACCAAATGGAATAGCAGCATTTGTAATAAGTGCTCTTCTTCTTGCAATATTCAATTCAATCCACGTTGTTCCGCTTTATTTTAATTTAAACAATTTTGCATCCTCTATCTGTAAAAACTTAAGCTTTGCCTGGCACTTTGATGCAGCCTCCAAAGGAATTATAGATACCCGTGATCTTTTATGGCTCCTTTCTTGTACAGCTTTGTTTATATTCTCAAAATATCTTTGCATAGAAATTAAAAAAGGCCGCCGTTACAATAAAAATCAAAAGCTCTTTATCACAGGGCTTTTTCTTTTGTTTGCGTTAGTCATACTTAACAGTACACGCTGGTACAAGCGCTTTGACTTTTCCAAAAACAAATCCTATTCCGTAAGTGCATATACAAAAAAACTTACAGATACGCTTGATGACAATTTAACAATTACATATTTCCGCTCTGGAACTCTTTCGCGCCTTTATCCGCAGATCAGAGATGTAACAGATTACGTAAATACTTATTCATCGCTAAGCAATAAAATCCACTGTACAATCAAAGACCCCGATAAAGATACAGACATTCAGACAATGCTTCAAAGCTACGGAGTTACAACCCAACAGATTCAAAAAAGCGGTTCAACATCTACAGAGTTTATAAATGTTTACTCAAGCATTGTTTTAGAATACAAAGGAATGGTTCAGATAATTCCGTTTATCATGTCTTCGCAAACTCTGGAATACGATTTGAACATAAGACTTAGAAATCTTATCACAGGAAAAAATCTAGTCTTAAACATCATAGTCGGCAACGGCATGAATCTTAGCGATGACTACAGCTACATAATTCCTTGGCTCAACTCACAGGGAATTGCAACAAATCCGCTTTATATTGACGATCCTTCCTTTGTACAAAATCTTGAACTTGCCTACGGACCACTGCTTGTAATAGGTGACAGCGAAATCAATATTGAGAATGCCATAGCTATTGAAAACTACATCCTCCAGCAAAAAGGAAATGCCATTTTTGCAGTAACTCCGTACAGCTGTTCCATCGAAGAAGACTGGAGTATTACCGAAAACCGCCGTACAAACATTGTAGAAATGCTCGAAAACTGGGGCGTTCAATTTACAGATACAATTGCAGCAGATATTTCGTGCTCAAGAATCACAATGTATTCAGATGATGACACTCAGGAAATTCTAAACTATCCTCAGTGGATTGATCTTTTGCCACAGCAATTCTGTCCGCTTGGCATGACAGAATTCTGGCCGGTTAGTTTAAATCTTTCTCAAAATGCAGTTCCTTATCTTATTACTTCTAATGCAGCCTGGACCTACAAAGCAGACCGTTCAAGTCCTTCCAGACTCATAGAAACAAATCCATTTTTTATTCAACAGGACTCTGCTAATCACGAAAAAGAAACTTTAATTATCGGTGCTCAAATTACCGGCGGGCTTTCGGGCTTATATAATCTTGCTGAGTGTGAAGATTCAAATATTATAGTTATTCCAGATCAGTATTTTTTAAATACACTTATGACAAGTTACATTGGCGGGGAATTCGGGGACTATAGAAATTTTGAATTCCTTGGAAACTGCTTTTTGAATCTTGCAGGCGAAACCGAACTTGCCAAGCTACAGTCCAAAACTACAAAAGATACAAGCCTTTACAAGATTAATGATATGACTCAGTTTGCAAAGCTTGCACTTTTAGTATATATAATGATTTTTGTAGTATTACCACTTTTCCATACAGGAATTTTTATAGCAGGCAGAAGGTGGTTTAAATGAAAAACATCACTCCAAAAAAACTTGCAGTTCTTTATACCGCTGTATTTATTCTTCTGATTCTTTATATACTTTCATTTACTGTGTTTTCTTCTTCTGCTTCACAAAAGCGCATTCGGCAGCAGATCCAGCTTTTACACGAAGCAGATATTTCTTCAATTGACCAGATTGCCATTCAAAACAATTCTTCTTACATTCTTTTGACAAGAAAAAACAATATGTGGCTTGCTTCTGCAAATTTTGAATATGAAAATTTTCTTCCTGCAGATACAGAGGTTTTACAAAAGTTTTTTGTTAGTCTCATCTCACAGCATAATATGATTAAAGCCGGAAAAAAAGAAATTGAAAATATGACGGGTATAAATCAGCAGAATGCAGTTACAATCAGCCTTGTAAAAAACGGAGAATTATACCAGAACCTTTATTTTGGTGAATTGAACTTTTCTCAATCTGAACGATATTTTACAACAGATGAATTAAACTCCATTTTTCTTATAGATACAAGCTTTGATTCTTATCTTACAACTTCAAGTCAGTACTGGTGTGATCCATATTTAATTTCTGAACAACTTAAAAATTCAGTATTTCAGATGGGAGACATTCAAAGTCTTACTCTTACATATAACGAAGAAGACAAACCTCGTAATATAAAAAGAACACCTTCCTGGGAAAACTGGAATGCAGCCAATCAAAAGCTGCTTGAATTAAGACACGGTGGTTTTGCTCCATTAGAAGAAATCTCTGTGATAGATGAACACTCTCTAATACCTGTTATGTCACTCGAATTCGAAATGGGAGACAAGTCTGTCATCAATCAGAATTTTTATTTATCACAAAGTGTAGAAAACGAATATCTTGTAAAAACTACATTCAGTTCTCCACGCAGTTCAGAAGACTTTACCTGTTACTCAAAGATAAGTCTATGGACCTATAATAAAATCAAAGAGATGATATTATAAACAAAATGAATTAACACACAATTCCATATGAGTCCGGTTTTTACATACAAAAAACGCAGAACTATATGAGCAAGGGCAGCATTAATGACGGCAAAGATTCCAAGATATCTGTGTGCTAAAGCAAAAGCAATACATGCAAAAACTTCACAAACAAAAAACAACACTTTTTCGAGTCTTTTATTTTGTCTTGGACCTGCTATATGCCTGATTGCATCTGCAAGATAAAACCGGTAAATTATTTCTTCATAAATTGCACCAGTTATAAAAGTCAAAAAACAATAAAAAAGCTCTTTAGCTCCACCTGGCATATTTACAACCTGAATAACACCGGTATTAAAATGAGAGGCTATAAATTTAAGAATTAACGAAAAGAAAATAAGACAGCCAAGAGCCAGCAGAGAAGGGTAAAAGATTTTTTTCTTCTGACCGAATACCTTTTTATAAATAAAATAAAGAGCAAGGCAAAAAATGCTTATACAGATATTTCTTAATGGAAAAGCCCAGGTTTCAAATTGATTTATGGCAGCAGATGGGGAGGTTAAAACCGGTGGAATTAACAAAAAAATGACTATGAGCAGTAAAATTATCAGTTCGAAAATAAAATTTTGTCGTCTCATTTTTGTACTCTTTTCTTTTTTCGTGTGTTATACTATTATAATATAATAAAGAGGGATTTGTGTACATTTTAGTAGGCATTATAACAGCAATATGTATTCTTCTTGCAGTTGCAGGTTTGTACTCTGCTTTTAAGCAGAGAATAGAATTCTATATAACCGGAATTGATTCAAAGTTTTCTATTTCGGATCTTAATCTTTTATGGAATGTTGCTCAGATGTGCGATCTGGACTATCCAAAAGCATTATTCTGGTCATTGCCGTCACTTACCAAATGTATGGCTCATATTACTTCGCAGGCTGCAGCAAACGGCACCGAAACAGATCCAAAAACTCAGGAATTAATTACAAAACTTTTTAATTACCGCACAAAGCTTCAGAATGATACAGATGATAAAAAGGGTCTTGATTCAACAATGTATCTGAACAAAGACCAGAAGCTCAGAATTATTCTGCCGGGTAAGGGTGTTTTTTCTTCAAAGATTCTGAACAACGGAAAAGAAATTATTATTTCGGTTCCACGCCAGAAGGATATGATTCCGCTTACCGCCGAAGAATGGGTAGGTAAATTCATAAGCGTATATCTGTGGCGCAAAGGTGATGCCCGTTATGTTTTTGATACAACAGTAACAGGTCATGGACTTTTTGTTGGTGAATCCTCAATTTCACTCAAGCATTCAACAAATCTCATAAGAACACAAAAACGCAAGGCCGTGCGTGCAAAATGCGAAATTAAGGCAAACCTCTATATCATTAAAAATGAAAACATTGATTATAATGCAGTAGAAACTCAAAACGGCTACAAATGTCTTATTGAAGATATTTCGGAAGCAGGAGCTCTTATCCGCATTGGTGGAAAGGGAGTTCCAAATGTTCAGATTAAGCTCCAGTTTAATATTCAGAACATGCTCATAATTATGTTTGGTGTTGTAAGAACTGTTGAGTTTAATGAAGCAACAAATCAATCTTTACTGCATTTTGAATGTATACATCTTGAACCGGCTATGAAAAACGAAGTCTTAAGCTTTGTTTATGATATGCTTCCGGAACGCGAAAAAGAGGTATACGAGGCTCTTCAGCTTACAGATACAGATGAGCAGGAATCAGAGCCGGCTGTAGATCCAGGCGTTACAATTACAGATGACGTAAAGGATGAAACTATCCAGCCGCTTGATCCGCCGGAAACTATTGTAACTGATGAAGTTGCAGGCGAGTCCGAATTCCAGGATTTTGCCCAACCTATAGAAGGATGATTATGAAAAAAATAATAGCATTGCTTTTTATAACAACGGTTTTCTCTACACTTGTTTTTGCACAGGAATATAAAAAACAGTTTATTAAAGGAAATATTACCGACAAAACAAATGCAGTAAGACAAGCCGCAGGTGACGAAAGCATCTGGCTTTCACAAAAGGCAATTGAATTTGTTTTAGAGAATCAAGAAATCACAGGAACAGACAGAGACATGGACGGTCTGGCCGTTGCTGCAGTTCTTTCTGTTTCTAATGATTATGTTTCATCATTGTCAGACGATGATAAAACTGAATTGCTGGGCAAATTTATTGAACTTTTCAATAAATTCTCAAAAAGTAATACTGTTCAGATTGCGGTTCAATCAAAGGTTCTTTCATTAAAGGATCTTTTAAATTACACACCATTTACCGACGTTTTGAACAACTTTATGAAGAGCCCTACAGTTCTTTCATCTGATTCCAGTCTTCTGAAATCAGTCATTAATACCCTGGGTTCAATAGGCAACAACATCACTTTTTCTATTCTTTATAATGCTTATAATGACAAACGATATTCTAATTACTATACCGAAATTGAACAGACATTGATCAAGCTTATTCCGCTTTCGATTAATGAAGTTCTTCAGGTAGTTCAAAGCAGAGATTATGCCAACACACAAAAAATCTTTAATCTTGTAAAACAGTCAAAAAATCTTACAATTGCAGAACTATGTGAAATTGCAGAAAATTTCCTTAATCTTTCTCCATTAGTAAACATTCAGTTCGAAGCACTTCAGATTTTGAATACAAACAAATGGACAAGAGCTTCGGGAAGTGTACTTGCATTCTTTGCTGCAAGTCAAGGAAATTTCAGTAACGGACAATTATCAGAAGATCAGTTTGTAACTCTTATTAATTCTTTAGTAAATATTTCGCCACTCGATGCTGTATCTCCGCTTATTAAGTACCTGGGTGAATTGAATCAATTGCAGGAAAGCACCCATTCTGTAAATCAGAATGTAGTTCTTGCAGTAATCAATTCTTTAGGAGCTATTGGTGATAAATCGGCATTCGATGCGCTTCTGTCTGTTACATATCTTAACTATCCGGAACCTGTATTGTCTGCCGCCCGCCAGGCCCTTGCAGGTCTTAGATGGTAAAGAGGTATTCGAATAGTTCAGTATTTATAGCAGCAATAATCTGTATAATTCTTTTTTATTCTGGTCTCGTAAAAGCAGCGGACAAAAATAAATTTTCCAGTATGTTTCCTACTGCCCAGATTGAAATGTTAAAAGGCAGTCTCATTTCTTCTCCTGTAAAAACTTCTGATGGAAATTATTATTCAGCCAGAATGAAAATATGCTCTGTAAGGGCCAAAAACGGGGCTCTAAGCGATGCGCTGGGTAATGTTCAGGTTTTTATACCAGCTGCTGCTGTAGAAGCGTTTTTTCCGGGTAAGCTTTATTCAAAGGCTGTAGCTGAAACCTTTTCCTATGCGTGTCTTTGGGAAGCAGGGGGTATCTATACAGTAAACGGAAGCTTTAATAAAACTCAAGATAAGTTTTACATAGAAAGCTGTATTAATTCTTACTTTCCTAAAACAGTTGCCGGTAGACTTGATTATATCAGAGCCTTGTGCAGACTGCAGTTTAAAAGACTTATGTTCAGCTGGGGAATAGCAGGCGGATTACTTTTAGCCTTGCTTTGTGGTGCAAAAGAGTATACATCTTCAGAAATTTCCTTATGTTTTAAAAATGCAGGATTATCGCATATACTCGCTCTTTCGGGAATGCATTTATCTATGTTCTCTGGTATAGCAGTTTTTTTTGGAAACCGGATTGGAAGAAAAAAACTTACCTTTATAATCCGCATAATTGCTCTTGTCTTATTTGTATGGTTTGCGGGTTTTTCGCCATCTTTGCTAAGAGCCTTTTTATGCAATCTTCTTTTAATTATTGCAGCCCTTGCAAATGTCAAAAAACCAGATATGCTGTTAATTCTGGCTTTTAGTTTTTTGTGTCACACAGTGATTTCGCCCCAGGATTTATTTAATTCAGGCTTTATTCTGTCTTATTCCGCACTTGCAGGCATTCTACTTACAAACAGCTTTTTTAACAGACTATATTCGCGGTTTATGCCTGAATATTTTGCAGCTTCTCTTGGTTCTTCTACAGGGGCACAGATTTTTACAGCTCCAGTATCTCTTAAACTTTTTGGAAGCTTTGCACCAACAGGTATAATTGCCACAGCCTTTGTTTCTCCGGTTGTAACTCTCTTTATTTATTCAGGACTTTTGCTTATTGTATTAAGTTTAATGTTCCCGCTTCTTGCAGGCCCTAGTGGATTTTTTATTAATTTACAGTATACTGTAATAAATTATCTGGTATCTTTCTTTTCAAAAGGATACATCTGGAGAATTAATTGAACTGCCCTGATTACAACTCACCAGCAGAACTTAAAAACATACTTGACTCAAATGGCTTTTCAATGCAGAAAAAATTCGGACAGAATTTTCTTATAAATCAGAAGGCAAGAGAAAAGCTTATAGAAGCACTTGATGTAAAGGAGGGTACAACTGTCTGGGAAGTAGGACCAGGGCTTGGAGCTATGACCAGCGGACTTCTTCAAAAAGGAACAAAGCTTACAGTATTCGAAATTGACCGTGGTTTTGCAGCTCTGATAAAAGGCTTTTTTGAACAGGAAGCAGCTGATAATCAGTTTAATATTGTTGAAGGAGATGTCCTGAAAACCTGGTATAATCAGACAGCAGATGGTCAGAATATACCGGAACGTTTTTTTGGAAACCTGCCTTATAATATTGCAGCAACTATAATTGCAGATACAATCGAAAATAATATCCGTTTTGAACGCTGTGTATTTACAGTGCAAAAAGAAGTAGCCGTTAGAATGTGTGCAAAGCCGGGTAGTGAAGATTATTCTTCGCTTTCTGTATTATGTGGCTGGGCTTATGATGTAAAACCTCTTATGGATTTGTCGGGCTCTAACTTCTGGCCAAAGCCTAATGTAGATTCAAGAGCTGTTGTTTTTACTAAAAAAGAGGATTTTCCAAACTGTATTAATCCAAAGCTTTTTGTTAAAGTCCAGAGAGCCTTATTTTCTTCCCGTAGAAAAACTGTCCGCAATAATCTTCAATCTTTTTTAAGTGATTCAAACCTGGCAGAAAAGTGTCTTTCTATTGCCCAGATTGATCCAATGCTCCGAGCAGAAGTTCTTACAATTCCACAAATGCTAAAGCTTTCAGACGTTATATACGAAGTTCGTAATCAGCAAAAAGAAGGTAAATAATGAGTTCATACAATGTAATTCCAGATAACCTTAAAATCATAAAAGATAAGATTGCAGCCGCAGAAAAAAACGCAGGACGAAAACCGGGCAGTGTAAAACTTCTTGCTGTAAGTAAATTTCATCCGGCAGAAGCCGTAATAGAAGCTGCAAAAGCCGGACAAATTCTTTTTGGGGAAAACCGTGTACAGGAAGCTTTTCAAAAATTTCCTCCAATATGCCAGAAATATCCTCAAACAGAGCTTCATATAATCGGACAGCTTCAGACAAACAAGGTAAAACACGCGGTTCTAATTGCTACTACTATAGAATCTGTAGACAGAATTGAACTTATTCAGGAAATAGAAAAGCAATGTGCCAGAATTGACAAAAAAATAAACATTCTTTTTGAAGTTCATACAGGTGAAGACTCAAAATCTGGTTATACAAGCCGTGATTTGCTGATTGAATCTTTGCAAGCCTGTAAGGATGGGAAATTTCCACATGTAATTCCTGCCGGATTTATGACTATGGCACCTTTTACAGATGATAAAGCTTTAATAAGAAAATCATTTGTAACTTTAAGAAAGCTTGCCGGTGAATTACAAGAGCAGTTTCCTTCACTTAATTTAACTGAACTATCTATGGGCATGTCAGGAGATTTTGAAATTGCCATTGAAGAAGGTTCTACACTTGTGCGGGTTGGAACCGCAATTTTTGGAGAAAGGGAGTACTAAGCTTTATGAAAATCAAAACTTTTGTATGCGCCATATTTCTCTTTTTACTTTGCGGCCTTATTTTTGCACAATCTTCGGAAAAAAAAGACACAACACCTGAACCGTATACAGAAGAAGAGTTTCCTGAACTAATTCATGACTTAAGAAGATTCGAAATCATAACCTTGGGATCAATGCCTTTTGTAACAATGGATGCCGCAATTGTATATAACGGCTATAAGTATTTTACAAGAAAAGCAGATAAATTTAATCCTCTTGCCACAGCAGACTACGAACCTGCAGAAATGAAAAAAATCATAATAACTTCTCTTTGTGTTAGTGCCGGCATTGGTTTAACTGATTTTGTTATTAGATTTATTAAACGTGAATTTAGTCAAAAGAAAAAATCTCAGACTAATGATTCAATCAATATCATAGAAGATCCAGAAGCTGTAAAAATAGAACTTCCTTCTGAACCCATTGTGGAGGAAGCAGCAGAATAATGGCATATTTTTCTGTAAAGGTTCCCGAAAGTTATAACAGCGCAGAACGACTGGATAAATATATTTCTACAGTATCCAGCGGAATGAATCGTTCCAAATTAAAAAGCGGTGTTACTCTTATACTTATCAACGGTAAAAAAAGTAAGCTTTCTCAAAAGGTAAAAGCCGGCGACATGATTGATATTGAATGGGAAGATAACATTCCTGACGATATTACCCCAGAAGATATTCCACTTGATATAATTTATGAAGATGACAACGTAACTGTAGTGAATAAAAAACAGGGAATGGTGACTCATCCTGCTTGTGGCAACTGGAACGGAACCTTAGTAAATGCACTTTTATATCACTGGGGAAGAGAAAAAATTGTTCAGTTAAAAGAGGGTAGTGATTCAGAAATTCTCATGCGACGCCGTCCTGGTATTGTTCACCGTCTTGATAAAGAAACTTCGGGCATAATCATAACAGCAAAAAACCGTCAGAGTGAAGAATGGCTTATAAATCAATTTAAAGAAAAATCTTTACGAAAAGAATATATCCTTATTGTCAAAGGAAGACCGCCCGCCTATGCAGGTGACATAAGAACTCAAATTGTACGTGATCCAAAAAATCGAAAACGCTTTAAGGCTGTAACAGATACCGATGAAGGCAAATTTGCAAGAACAATCTATCACTGTATTGCAGCTTATGGAAATTATACTCTGGTCAGGGTTAGATTAAAAACTGGTCGTACACATCAGATTCGTGTTCACATGAAGTATCTTGGATGCCCGATTGTAGGAGACAGCATTTATAATAAAACAGACCCTATTTTTCCAGATGCAACTCTTATGCTGCATTCAAAGCTTTTGGAAATTAAACTTCCAGGTTCAGACAAAACAACTGTTTTTATTTCTAAAACTCCGCGCCGCTTTCTTGAACTTGAAAAACAGCTTCGTCAAAAATATCCTAAAAAGCTCATAACAAAAGAAACTAAGGAAGCTTTTAAATGAAAGAGATTGAAGTTCTTAAAGCTCCGGACGACTCAAAACCTTTTGCAATAATTTATAAACCAGCAGGACTTGCTTCGGCACCATTAAGTAATGATGATAACGAAAATGCATTTTCTAAAGCGGCTGCAATCTTTCCACAATTACTAAAGGTCCAGGGCCGTAAAGAAATAGAACACGGCCTTTTACATAGAATTGATACTGCTACAAGCGGACTTCTTTTAATTGCTGCAAATCAGGAATGTTTTGACTTTCTTATTGCCGAACAAAAAGCCGGTAAAATTCTCAAAAAATATTATGCGGAATGTAATCTTAAAAAATGTAAGATGGAAGGTTTTCCTCCTTTAGAAATGGACTATTCAAACAAAAATACTCCCTTTGATTTTACCCTTAGTTCTTATTTCCGTCCTTTTGGAGAAGGCGGTAAAGAAGTTCGTCCTGTAACAAATGAAGCTGGAAAAGCTGCGCTTAAAAAGCTTGGAAAACCAGTTATTTATTCAACAAATATAAAAATTCTTGAGTTGAACCTTATAGAAAATTTTGCAAAAGCTGAATGTACAATTACTAACGGCTACAGACATCAAGTCCGAAGTCATCTTGCATGGAGTGGTTTTCCTGTAATTAATGACATTTTATATAATCCGGAAGAGTCTTTAAAAATAAAAAACGCAGAACCTATGAGATTCTGCGCATCATCAATTCAATTTGAGTACCCGAGAGGAGACTTGAACTCCTATGACCGTAAGGACACTTGGACCTGAACCAAGCGCGTCTACCAATTCCGCCACCCGGGCAAAAAACTTAAAATCAATATATCAAAATTCTAAGGCTTAGTCAAATACAGACTAATTCAGACAGCCATACAAACCTATAACAAGAGCTATGAGCACGGCAATTACAACAATATAAATCCAGAAGGGAAGGCTTGCTTCGGTATATTTTCCTTTTACAGAAGAAAGGCCCAGCTTGCTTCGGGTTCCAAATCTTCCTCGTCCTCCAAAAGAACTGCTTCCATGTACAGCATAACCGCAGGCTGGACAACCGTTGGTAAATTCTTCGGTTCTACCGGTTTTTCCGCAATTAGGGCAACGTACAGATGCAAAGAATTTTCCGCAGTAAGTACAGACTTTATCATTCTGTTTTACTTCGTTTCCGCAGAATTCACAAAAAAATTTAGCTTTCTTACGTCTAATTCTCATCATAAACAGTTTTTATTTCCACGAGCAGAAGATTATTATTGTCTCCGGCTTTTACAATATCTTTTACAATAACGGCAGCAGTTTTGGTAGAATAGATATCAAAGAAAGTAAAATAATCAAGGTTTGTATCTTTGAATATACCTTCAAGATCACTTATATTCGAAATAGAACAGGTAAGGGTTTTACCGTTATATTCAAAGAATTTTCCACAAAGATATTTATGAGTAAAAGGATTTGTAAGCATGTAGTGACCGTGATCATTATTTACACCAGCATCTGTTTCTTCTTGTGGAGCAATATTATCTACAGTTGGAACTTCGTCAGCTTCGTCTACTGCCACAGGAGCTGCAACCGGCTCAGGCACTGTGTCACCTGATGGAGCAGCAGCTCCAACAGGCTTAAAAATCTTTTCTAACTCTGCATTTTCCAGAGTAGTAAAATAATCTGTAATTCCAAGAATCCGTGCCTTTTCCTCATCTTCAGCCGACATTGGATTTGGCTCATAAAGATAAATATCTACATTATCTCCACCAATTCCGCTTTTTACAAACTGAACAAGAGTCTTCCAGTGTCGCGGATATTCAGATGAGCTTACAACAATACAGTCAGGACGAATCTCTTCAATATTGTCCAAAGCCTTTAAAAGCCATTTATAAACGATTGTGTCATAACCGGCCTTTACAAGTACGGCATTCAGAGAATCACAAACTGTCTGTTCTTCCGAAATTATAAGAGCTTTCATTTTTTATCCTAATTACTCAGTTCCAAGATTTACAACAGTGTAATCATAAATATTCCAGATTCCTTCACGCTGACGAACCTTATAGGTATAGCGTTTCTTTTCGCTAAAGTTAGGATACTTAAACCATTCGATTACAACTACAGAACCTTCGGTTGGAGAGTAGGTTGTTTTTTCAATTTCAAATTTTTCTGGAACAGCAATAATATCATTTTCAATTCTTGACTGCATTAAATCTGCCTTAAAGGATTCAATCATGCGGGCACGTTCTTCTGCAGAAACTGTAACATATTTTTTGCTTAAAGCAGAATTACGTTTGAGCAAAGATTCAACATCCATGTAAAGGAAGTACTGATCCCAAAGAGATTTCTGTCTTGCAATAATTGTCTGTTCAACAACCTTATCCGGACCAATTTCCTGAGGCTTAAGGATTTCTGAAGAACCGTCTTTTACAGGAACATAAACAGATGATGCAGCAGAAGGAGAAGGGCGGATTTCCAAAGTAAGTCTGTTTGAATCAAGCTTAATATATTTTGATTTATAGAGTTCAGGGTAGAACGAAAGTTCAAGGTAATAAACAGAAGGATCTGTTACCTTGATGTAATCCTTTACATTTTCAATAAAGGAATATTCTTCGCCACCTTCAAGAGCAATTTCTCTAAAATAAACAGTACGGTTTGTTGTACGTTTTTCAATTACAGAATCGGTTTGCTCAAGCTTACTGTTTTTTACAGTATAAGCATAAAAGTCAAGGCTGAATGCACGGTCATCAGCAAGCTTAAAGCGAAGGGTTTCGGTACCATTATTTTTTATAGTGATATGAACATTAATAGGATTGTCATCATTCATACCAGGATAATAAATTGACCTGTTGTAATATTTGATCGAAACCGAAGCGTCAGAAAAATCGCGGACACCGCTTTCCACAGTTGTTGCCTGGCCAAACAGAGTCTGTCCAAAAATACTAAGAACTGCTATAATAAGTGTAATTTTACGGATTTTCAACGTAATCTCCTTAAAGTTTATTTTAAGAATTATTTCTTATATTATATATTTATTTTCGGTAAAATTAAATGAAATCATTATCATCTTCTGTCAATATTTTTCTTCATAATTGGGATTCTTTTTCCGGGGTAATTCAAAAAATTACCGATGCAAACACAAGTTTTCCAATACAGCTTGAAGGAATTCAGGGGTCTCTTTTTACATATTTTGTTTCTGAACTTACAAAGACAAGTCACATAAAAAGTCTTTCCCAGGATCTTTTGATTGTTGTTCCGGGTGAATATGAGATGAATGATATCACAACCGATATTAAAACAATCTTTCCAGAAGCCCAGGTTTTTACGCTTCCAAACTGGGGAACAATTCCTTACAGACCGGCTGCAACAGGCTCCGTTGTTTTTGGTCAGAGAGCAGGCTTTCTGGCAAAGCTTGCAGAACGATCTGACTTACGCACAGAACAGAGTCCGCGCATTTTTATAATTACACAACGTTCATTTGTTACAAACTTTCCACCACCAGATTACATAAAAACCTTCTCATTCACACTCAAAAAGAAAGACAGCATTAATACAGTAAAGATTGCAGAAAAGCTTATCCAAACAGGTTACACAAGAGTTTCAAGGGTAAATGTAAGAGGGGAGTTCAGCCTTAGAGGAGAAGTACTGGATATCTTTTTGCCGCTGGAAGAAAATCCAATCCGTATTATTTTTGATTTTGACACAATAGAATCAATCAAAGAATTTGAAGCAGACTCGCAGACAACAATTGCTTCAAGAAGCGAAGTTACAATTTATCCAATGAAAGAGGTAATCTGGAATCATGAGCTTGTACAAAAATTAGGCCAAAAACTTAATGAATATCAGGATACTTCTTTACAGGCGAATAGTACATCAATTAATACTATACAAGAGGATGGTACACAAACATTAAGTGTTCACCTGCCTTTTACACAAAACGCGCTTGATTATAAACAGATGATGCTTGAAGAGCTTGAAGAAAAGGGGTATGCAGAAGGTGAAGAGCTTTTTTATCATCTTTTATGGGATAAACAATACACAATTTTAGATTATCTGGATAACAACACACTTACATTAATGTTTAATTACGATCGTCTGCTGCACGCAGAAGAAGCAATAAGACGTGATTATACAGGAATGTACAGAAAATCACGCGAAAATTTTCCATCATTACCGCCGGACTCCTTGCTTTTAGACTTCAAATCTACTTCAGAAAAAGTCTTAAAGTGTATACAATTTAAGACACTAGAGGGTGATACTGCTGCAGATCCTGAGCACTCTGATGCAACTTTATTCAAAATTGCATCAGAACCGGGAAGAAGTTTCTTTGGAAACCTAAACTATATGAAGGAGGAATTAACAAACCTCCAGAATGACGAATGGAATATTGTAATCTTTACAGACAACGATAATCAGCAGCTTCGTATTCATGAAATCTTTAAAGACTGGACAGACATTGAACCTCATGGAAATATAAAGCCCGTTCAACTCATTCCAAAACCGATTTCAGCAGGTTTTAACATTCCTCAGATTAAGCTTCTTGTAATTCAGGAAAACGAAATATTTGGCCGCAGAAAATATGTTGCCAAATCTGTAAACAAAGCCAAATCTAAAGCAATCGACACTTTTGTTGAGTTAAATCCAGGAGACTATATTGTTCACGTAAACTGGGGAATTGGACTTTTCCATGGTATAGAAAGGGTAAAGTCCTTAGGAAACGAAAGAGATTATATTAAGCTTGAATATGCGGACCAGGAATTTGCCTTTGTCCCGATTGAACAGGTAAATCTTGTTCAGCGCTATATTGGTAATGAAGGAGAAAAACCGCGACTTGACCGCATTGGTTCAAAGTCATGGGAAAACCGTAAAAGCAAGGTTCAAAAGGCCGTAGAAGATCTTGCTCAAAAACTTATAGATTTATACTCAAGAAGAAAGGCGAGTGTGGGCTATGCTTTTCCTAAAGAAACTGAATGGCAGTCTGCATTTGAAGCTGCATTCCCTTATGAAGACACCCCCGATCAGGTAACTGTAACCGAAGAAGTTAAGGCAGATATGGAAAAGCCAGTTCCTATGGACCGTCTTGTCTGTGGAGACGTTGGTTACGGCAAAACAGAAATTGCAATGAGAGCTGCCTTTAAGGCTGTTATGGGCGGTAAACAGGTTGCATTCTTAGCTCCAACAACAATTCTTGCAGAGCAGCATTATGAAACCCTCATTGAACGATTTAAAAACTTTCCGGTTAAAATTGCAAGACTTAGTCGTTTTGTCCCGGCTGCAGAGCAAAAGAAAATATTATTTAAGCTTTCTATGGGTGAACTTGATATCCTTGTCGGCACCCACAGAATCATCCAGAAAGATGTAAAATTTAAGAACCTTGGTCTTATGATAATTGATGAAGAACAGCGTTTTGGTGTAAAGGATAAGGAACGCCTTAAGGAAATGAAAAACAATGTAGACTGTCTTACCATGTCTGCAACGCCTATCCCGCGAACCCTGCACATGAGTCTTTTAAAAATCCGCGACATGAGTCTTTTGACAACACCGCCTCAGAACCGCCAGCCCATTGAAACAGTTATAGATGAATTCAGCGACGACAGGGTAGCAGCCGCCATAAGACAGGAAATGGACCGGGGAGGGCAGGTTTTC